>DATBKQ010000520.1:0-9953 GCA_036555825.1 Acetobacteraceae bacterium
CTGCCGACCACGTCGCCGATGAACACGGCGGTCGGGTCGAGTACCAGCCGGTTGCTGGAGATGGTGCCGCTGTTGGTGATCGTGCCGGCGACCGTCAGCGTTCCGCTCGCCAAGGTCGCGCCGCTCGCGACCGAGAGGCTGCCGGTGACGGCGGAACTGCCGTTGAGGACCCAGACCGCGCCGGTATCCAGCGCAACGTTCGAGAAGTTGCTGAACGACCAGGTATGGCCGTTCATCGCCACTGTTCCGGCGGTTCCTGAAGCGCCGCTGATGGTTCCTGTTGTTCCCGCGGCCAGCTCCAGTGTGTTGCTGCTGCCCGCCGTCGTGCTGCCGACCACATCGCCGATGAACACGGCGGTCGGGCCGAGCACCAGCCGGTTGGCGACGGCGCCTCCAAAAGTCACCGCGTGGGCGGTGGTGGCCGTGCCGGAGATCGTGCCGCTGTTGGTGACCGTGCCGCCGGCCAGCAGATCCACCCCGTAGCTGCTCCCGGTGATGGTGCCCGCGTTGGTGACAGTCCCGATTGCGCCGGTGATATAGACGCCCGCGCCTTTCGCGGTAGCTCCGGCGATGACACCGGTGGCATTGTTGGTCACGCTGCCGCCGCCGAACAGGCCAATCCCGTCATCCACCGTCGCGATGATGCTGGCTGAATTGATGATCGAGCCGCTTGCCGCCGTGGCGCCCTTGATGCCGATCCTGATCCCGTCCTCGCCCCCGGTGATCATGCCGGAGGTGTTGGTGACCGCGCCGCCGCCATCGAGTGCGATGCCGTAGCCGACACCGCTGATGGTGCCGGTGTTTGTGACCACCGCTGGCAGGCCGGCGGTCTTGTTACCGACCCCGGCGGAGCTCGAACCGGATCCTGCGATCAGGCCATTGTTGGTGACGGTTCCGCCGCCTGTGGAAAGTTGGACCGCGCGGAAGAAGCCGGCGATCGACCCCGTGTTGGTGATCTGGCCGCCGGCACCGAGTTGCACACCGTACGAGGTGGTTCCGGTGATGCCGCCGCTGTTGTCGATGAATCCGGCACCAGTGTGGATTATTACCGCAGTATTGGAGATCAGCGTGCCGCCCGCATTGTTCGTGACGGTGCCGCCATTGGCGAAAAAGACGGCGACCCCGTTGGTTCCGGTCGTCGTGATGGTTCCCGCGTTGGTGACTGTGGCATCCGCTGGCTTGATGTATACGCCGCCATTCGGGCCGCTGATGAAACCTCCGGCCTGGTTCGAAACCGCGCCGCCGGCAATCAGCCCGATGCCGTCATCGGCTGCACCGACGACCCGGCCGGAGTTGACGACGGTGCCAGGCTGGTTATCGAATTTGATGGCGTCGTGGCCGCCGCCAAAGATGCTGCCGCTATTGGTGACCTCGCCGCCGCCGTTGAGCGCGACGCCGTAATTCGCACCGGTGACCGTGGCGCTGTTGGTGATGATCCCGGCCGCGGTGCTCGAGACAAATATGCCAGTCCCGTGGAATCCGCTCCCGAGAAGGGTGCCGGATCCGCTGACGATCCCGCCGATGATCGAGACGCTGCCGCCCTGGCCAAGGTAGATCCCATCGTCGCCGGCGATGGTCCCGGTGGAGCTGATGGTCCCTGGCCCATTCAACTTCACACCGTAATTGCTTGCGGTGACGGCACCGTCGTTGATTACCGTCCAGGCCGTGCCAGCTCCCCCGAAGAGCCCGTACGACGTGCCCGTCGCATTGATGGCTCCCGTGGCCGTGATCGAGAGCGGATTGTAATTGTTTGAAAGGTAGAACGGACCGACAATGCTCGTGCTGATCGTACCGGCGGTCATGGAGTCCTCAAAATGCGCTTGCAAACGGGACGGAACAGCACCGTAAAGAGCGTCCCAATCGTCTCGCAATTCGACAAAAGGATAATATCGGGGTAAGGATTATATCGACCTGACGAGCGGCCCCGGTGAGCGCGCCCCGGCGCGCTACCGTACGTAACGGCCCGAGCCGCGAATGTCACAGAGACGCAGGGGACTCGCGACAACAGGGCGCGGTCCCTTCGCTGACCCCCGCAGGTGTCGTTGGCAGTTAAGATTTGGCGCGTGATGACCGGAGGCGGGATCGCCGGAGGTCTGAATCACCCGAGCAAACAAAGAAGGCTAAAGCAGCATGGGGTCAACCTGACCACATCATGTTTTAGAACAACGACATCTGCGCCTCGCCGACCTTCGGCCTGCCGTCATCCGGCACGGCGAACTTGCCGCAGTCCAATCCTTCGCGCGCCTCGTCCAACCCCCATTGCCGCGTCGCGCGGGCGAAGCGGCGCAGCAGCAGGTCGGCATACACCCCCTGACCGGAAAACCGGTGATGGAACCGCGCGTCGCTCAGCGCGCCGGCGCGTGTCTCGCGGATCAGGCTCAGCACATGCTTCGCCCGGTCGGGGAAATGCGCGGCCAGCCAGTCCTCGAACATCTGCCGCAGCTCGTGCGGCAGGCGCAGGAGCACATAGCCGGCGTGACGCGCCCCGGCACGCGCAGCGGCTTCAACGATCTTCTCCATCTCGGCGTCGTTCAGCCCCGGGATCATCGGCGCCACCATCACCCCGGCCGGCACCCCGGCACGTGTCAGCTCCTCGATCGCATGCAGCCGCCGCTCCGGCGTTGCCGCGCGCGGTTCCATCCGGCGCGCCAGCGCCGCGTCCAGCGTGGTGACAGATACATATACGCGCGCGAGCTTCCGCCTGGCCATCGAGGTCAGGATGTCCAGATCGCGCAGCACGCCGGCCGACTTGGTCACGATGCCGACCGGATGATTGTAGCGGTCAAGCACCTGCAGCACCGAGCGGGTCAGCTTCAACGTGCGCTCGACCGGCTGATACGGGTCGGTGTTGGAACCGAGCGCCAGGGTCCGCGCGGTATAGCCCGGCTTGCGCAGCTCCTTTTCCAGCAGTTCCGCGACCTGCGGCTTGAAGATCAGCCTGGTCTCGAAATCAAGCCCGGGCGAATAGCCCAGATACGCGTGCGTCGGGCGCGCATAGCAGTAGATGCAGCCGTGCTCGCAGCCACGGTACGGATTGACCGCGCGGTCGAAGCCGATATCGGGCGAGCTGTTCCAGGCGATCGCCGATTTGCTGGCGTCGCGCGTCAGCGTGGTGGCGAGCTTCGGTAGCTCGTCGAATTCCGCCGCCAGCGTGTCCCACCCATCGTCGAACGGGCTGCTCACCTGAGCCTCGAAGCGAACCGGAGGGTTGGTGACCGCACCACGGCCTTTGCGGGCGCCAGAGGGCATGTTGCCAGGGGGCATGTTGCCACCTTCGGCCTTGTCGCGCATGTTGGGTTCCCTGTTCGTTCGCCTACCCAGACTGGCAAGTCATGGGTTGGCGGTCAAGAACAATAGGGGAACATGCTCTCGGTCGTGATACCCACTCTGAACGCCGCCAGAACTTTGGCCGCCACTCTGGGCTCCGTCGCCGCGGCCGACGAGGTGGTGGTGGTCGATGGGGGCAGCAGCGACGGAACACAGGCCCTGGCGTCCTCGCTTGGTGCCAACGTGGTGCCGGCGCGGCGCGGCCGGGGCGCGCAGTTGGCGCAAGGCGTTCGGACGGCGCGGGGAGAGTGGCTGCTGCTGCTGCACGCGGACACGCGGTTGGCTTCTGGATGGCGGGACGCGATGCCGTCGCCGCACCGGGCGGGTTACTACCGATTGGTGCTGGACAGCGACGATCCGCGCGCGAGGCGCCTGGAACGGCTGGTTGCCTGGCGGTGCCGCGCTCTGGCGCTGCCGTACGGCGACCAAGGCCTGCTGATCCACCGTGACCTGCTGCGTCAGGTCGGTGGGATACGAGCGCTGCCACTGATGGAGGATGTCGATCTGGTGCGCCGGCTCGGACGGCGGCGGCTCGCGGCACTCGATGGCGCCGCGATCACCTCGGCGGAGAAGTGGCGGTGCCAGGGCTGGTACCGGCGCTCCTTGCGCAATCTTGGTTGCCTGACCCTGTATTTCGCCGGCGTGCCGCCTAGGCTGATCGCACGGCTGTACGGATGAAGCATGTGGTTGTGGTGTTTGCCCGCGCACCGCGCCTGGGCACGGTGAAGCGGCGGCTCGCGCGCGACATCGGCCAACGCGCCGCCCTGCGGTTCCATATGTCCACACTGATCCGCCTGTTGCGCGCGCTGGCCGCGGAGCCGCGCTTCCGGACCGTGCTGGCGGTCACGCCGGACCACGCGCGGTTTCCACTGCCCTCGCGGGTGGAACGCGTGGGGCAGGGCCGGGGCGATCTCGGCGCGCGCATGGATCGCGCATTCCGGTGCTTCCCCCGCGCGCGGGTCGCACTGATCGGTTGCGACATTCCCGATGCAGGTCCACGCGATGCGCTCGCCGCATTCCGTGCACTCGGCAGCGCGGACGCGGCGTTCGGTCCGGCGGCGGACGGCGGCTATTGGCTGGTGGCGATGTCGCCGCGCCGGCCGGCGCGTCCGTTCGCCGCTGTGCGGTGGTCCACCGAGCATGCGCTGGCCGATACGCTGGCCAACTTCGGCGGCCGGCGCATTGCGCTGCTGCGCACGCTGCACGATGTGGATACCGCCGAGGACCTGCGCCGGCTCGGCTCAGTCCGAAGGTGCGGTTGAGCGGCAGCGGTGATCGCATGCAGCACCGGGCGACGAAGAATACGCAGGGAAGCAGCGGCGAGAACAGTGCCGGGTCCTGTTGCGTGGCCGTCGCTGCCTGCAATTCCGCCGGCATCGGTATGGAGGTCGTGAACTCGTTCTTGTCCATTGCACTGAGCGCAGCGTCATACCCGGTCTTGGTCGGCTGGCCGAAATTCCTGTCGTAGTACACGCAAAAGAACAGCTTCTGCTCGTAGAGAGCCGCGAGATCGCCCCCCGGTCAGGCGGTTGTTCTGGCCGGAGTGTCCCTTGCTTCGCAAGCCGTCCTGTTGCCCGGCAAAAATCCGGAATACATCTGGGCGTTTCTCCTCCGCGGTTGCGGGTCTCCTCCACGATCAACAGGAATCCGCCTCGCCTGTTACTCAGGTCACAGCGCCGGCCACCGACACGGCCGATCATTCGGCCATGCCAGTGTTCCTTTCGTTTCTGATCTGCGCCGCGTCGGGAGGTACCTGTCACGTCACCGTTCCGCTGGAGCGGGCGTTCGCCGGCATCTCGGCCTGCCAGATCGAGGGCATGATGATCACGCCCCAGTGGCAGGAACAGCACCCGGGTTGGGCGGTCAAGCGGATCCGCTGCTCGATCGGCAGCCGGCCGCATGACGAGGAGACAGCCTGAGCCTGCCGGTCGCGCCTGTGGGCACGGTCGGATAGACTTCCCGGCCGGAGACAAGCCGAGCTGATGTGCCAAATGCTCCGCGACGGCGCTTTAAGGGCGCTCACCTGGGGGGAACATGTATATCGGGACGCACGCCGAAAAGGCACCCGACCGTCCGGCGCTTATCGTCAGCGGCGGCGGGGAGAGCCTGACCTATGGTGAACTCAATGATCGTTCCAATCGCCTGGCCCGCCTGCTTCAGGCGCACGGGCTGCGGCGCGGCGCCACCGTGGCCCTGTTCATGGAGAACAATCCGCGGTTCATGGAGGTGGTCTGGGCAGTCAGGCGTTCCGGTCTCTACCTGACCGCGGTGAACCGCTACCTGACACCGGATGAGGCGGCCTACATCATCGATGACTCCGATGCGGCCGTGCTGATCGCCTCGCGCGCCATGGCCGATGCCGCCGGTGCACTGCCGGCGAGGCTGCCGCGGTGCCGCGGCTTCCTGATGACCGACGGCACGATCCCTGGCTGGTCGGCCTATGAGGCGGCGGTTGCGGCGTTTGCGTCCGATCCGCTCGAGGAAGAGTGGATGGGGGAACTGATGCTGTACAGTTCCGGCACCACGGGCCGGCCGAAAGGCGTGCGCCGCCCGCTGCGCGACGCCGGGCCCGGCGAGGACGATCTATTGCTGCGGGTGGTGCAGGGCTACGGCTTCAACGGGGACACGGTCTATCTGTCGCCCGCGCCGATGTACCACGCGGCGCCGCTCGCGTTCTCGCTCGGCGTACAGCATCTGGGCGGCACGGTGGTCATGATGCCGCACTTCGATGCCGCCTTGTCGCTCGAACTGATCGAGCGGCACCGGGTGACTCACAGCCAGTGGGTGCCGACGATGTTCGTGCGCATGCTGAAGCTGCCGGAACACGAGCGCCGTCGCTGCGATCTGTCGAGCCATCGCTGCGCGATCCACGCCGCGGCGCCGTGCCCCGTCGAGGTGAAGCGATCGATGATCGGGTGGTGGGGACCGATCCTGGAGGAATACTACGGTGGCACCGAGGGGAACGGACTGACGCGGATCGGCTCGGCTGACTGGCTCGCGCATCCGGGTTCGGTCGGCCGCACGGTGCTCGGTGTGCTGCATGTCTGCGACGAGGCGGGTCGCGAGCTGCCCACCAGCGAGCCGGGGCTGGTGTATTTCGAGCGCGACGAAATGCCGTTCGCCTATCACAAGGATCCGGCGCGCACCGCGGCGGCGCAGCATCCGGCGCACGGCAACTGGTCCACCCTGGGCGATGTCGGCTATGTGGATACGGACGGATATCTCTACCTGACCGATCGCAAGGCGTTCATGATCATCTCCGGTGGGGTGAACATCTATCCGCGCGAGGTGGAGGACTGTCTGATCGGCCATCCGGCGGTGCGCGATGTGGCGGTGTTCGGCCTGCCGGACCCGGACATGGGCGAGCAGGTGAAGGCGGTGGTCGAGCTGATGGAGGGCGTTGCGCCGTCCGACGCGCTGGCCGCCGAGTTGCTCGCCTACGGCCGCGCGCATCTGGCGCACTTCAAGCTGCCGAAGTCGGTGGATTTCATCGATGCACTGCCGCGGCTGCCGACCGGCAAGCTGTACAAGCAGTCACTGCGTGCACAGTACCTGGCGCGGGCGTGAAGCAGGGAGCGTTATCCGCCCAGCGCGTGCTCGATCCAGCCCGCGACGGCGAGCAGGTCCGCGTCGCGCTGCCGGAATCCCAGCGCCTGCAGCCCGAGCGGCAGGCCACCATCGTCCAGCAGCGGCAGGCTGACGGCCGGCGCCCCCAGCATGGAGCCGGGCGCGGCGAAGACCGGGTTGCCGGTGGTCTCCAGGCCGACCGGTGACGCGCCCGGCGCTGTGACGCTGACCACCGCATCCACTTCGCTGGCCAGCGCGGCATAGGCTGTCCGCGCCGCCTCCCGCCGGCCGAGCAGCGCCACATATTCCGTCTGGGTCATCGCGCCTGACCGCGCGTGCCGCTCCTGCGAGCTGGGGCTGAGAGCCGCGGCATCGCGCGCCGCGAAGCTGCCCAGCGGCCAGCGCCACTCCCAGGCGTTGATGCCCGCGGTGATCTGCAGCGCCTCCGCCGTCGCGGCCTCCACCGCGGCGAGCGCGGGGCAGTCCTCCGGTATCAGCACGGTCACCTCGGCGGCGCGCAGCCGGTCCAGTGCCGCCTCCAGCGAGGTGCGGGCGGGTTCGGTCAGGATCGGCCATCCGGCGGTGCGCAGCAGCCCGAGCCGTGCCGGCCGCCGCGCTGGCGGCAGGGTCAGCGGCCCGGTCAGGCCGGGATAGCCCGGATCGCCGCCGACCCGCTCGGCGATCGCGCGGGCCATCGCCCAGGCGTCGGCGAGGCTCGCGGCGATGGTGCCGGTGACGCTCTGGCTCAGGTAGTCCAGGCTGCCGCCGCGGTTGATCCCGCCCACCGAGGGCTTGAACCCATAGGCCCCGCAGAAGCCGGCGGGCCGCACGATGGAGCCGACCACCTGCGTGCCGAGCCCGCCGCACAGCATGCCGCAACCCACCGCCGCCGCCGATCCGCTGCTGCTGCCGCCTGGGGTGCGCGAGGGGTCCCAGGGATTGCGCGTGCCGCGCGGCTGCGAGGAGGCGAATTCCGTGGTGACCGTCTTGCCGACGATGACCGCTCCTGATTCGCGTAAGCCCTGCACGCTGGCGGCGTCGAAGCGCGGGCGGTGGCCGTCGAACAGCGGCGAGCCCATGCCGGTGACCATGCCGGCGGTGTCGATCATGTCCTTGACGCCGACCGGCATGCCGTCGATCGCCGAAAGCGGCGCGCCCGCCCGCCAGCGTGCGGCGGATGCCTCGGCCGCGGTGCGGGCTGCTGCTATGTCGATCACGGTGAAGGCGCCCACCGCCGCCTCCCGCCGGTCGATTTCGGCCAGGCATTCCTCCAGCACCTGCACCGGGGAGTCGGCGCCGGGGGCGAACGTGCCAGTGCGGCTGATGTAGGGGCGGCGCTGCGGTGTCTGGCTCATGGGCGAAGCTCAGCAGCCCTGGCCGGCCGTGTCCATGGTGGTCCCGCACCCTCCATCACGTTAGTCCAGGGGTCGTCATGTGGCTGCCCAGGTTGCAGCCATACGGCCGATTGCTCAGTCGCCTCTCGACGAGGCTTGCCCCGCGCGCAACCGCCACGCGATGGGTGTGTGGAAGCCCCCCGGAACCTCCGCTGTTCGACGCCAATTCGGTTTAGCCGATCTTAACCGGAACGGCAGATAAGTAGCGTTTGCGCTTCGCCAACCTTGCTCAATCGAGCCTGGGGCGACACGGCACAAAGTTCGTCGGAGGCAGACCGGTGGCGACGAGAGTTATGCTCAAGCACAGGGATAGCGGCATCATCAAGCAAGGCTTTTATGGGTTCTCCTGGACGACCCTGTTCTTCGGCTTCTTCCCGGCCCTAATTCGCGGAGACTTCCTTACCTTTCTCGGGGGCTTTGCAGTAATCGCGGTTTTGGGTGCAATCACATTTGGCATAGGTTCGTTTATTGCAATGTTCGTCTGGGCCTTTCTTTACAATCGTTACTATACTCGAAAACTCCTCGAAAAGGGATATGTGCTTTCGGACTCAGAGAGCGTCGTGACAGCCGCGAGAGCGCGTCTTGGTCTCGCCGCCTGATTGGAAAAGGCGTGTGCTGCACAAAGAGCAACTCCGGCGGTCTCATCCACTGGCGGTCGGCTATCCCCCCTCGATCTTCGGGATGAAGAACACCTCCGCCCCCGGCTTGATCGGGCGGAGGAAGTCGATCTCGTACAGCTCGCCGTCGATCGCCACCGTGGTCTCCTCCTCCAGCGTCTCCGCCAGACCGGGAAACTTCTTGTCCATCTCGCGGATCACGCCGCGCAGGGTCTTCGCCGGTACCGCGAACTCGGTCACCCCGCCAGTGTAGCGGCGCGAGAAGCCGGTGGTGAACACGACCCGCGCGGGGGCGTCACTCATGAGCACCCCGCCTCACCCAACCCTCTCCGCCCCAAGGGGCGGAGAGGGGGTCGTGCGGGCAAGTCTGTGCATCTAAGCGCCGTTGGCGTCGAGCGCCTCCAGAATCCTGGGCGGCGACATCGGCAGTTCGCCCATCCGCACGCCGATCGCGTTGTCGATCGCGTTGGCGATCGCCGCCATCGGCGGGCAGATGTTCACCTCGCCCACGCCCTTGGCGCCGTAGGGGTGGGCGGGGTTCGGCACCTCCACCATGATCGCCTCGATCATCGGCAGGTCGGAGGCAACCGGGCAGCGATAGTCGAGGAAGCCCGGGTTATCGAGCTGGCCCTTTGCGTTGTAGATGTACTCCTCGTTCAGCGCCCAGCCGATGCCCTGCACGACCCCGCCCTGGATCTGGCCTTCCACATAGCTGGGGTGAATGGCGCGGCCGACATCCTGCGCGGCGACGAAGCGCAGGATCGTCACCTTGCCGGTTTCCGGATCCACCTCCACGTCGCAGAACTGGGTGGAGAAGCCGGGCGCCTGGCCGCCGGCGTTCACCGACGCCGCTGCGGTGATAGGCCCGCCGGTGGCCGATGCCTTCGCCGCCAGCGCCTTCAGCGACAGCGGCTTGAAATCACCGACATTGCTGCCAGCGGGCTTCGCGTGACCGTCTTCCCAGACGACCGCCTCGGGATCGACGTCCCAGATCATCGCGGCCCGCCGGCAGAGATCTTTGATGACCCTCTGCGTCGCCTCCACGACC
>DATBKQ010000521.1:0-5190 GCA_036555825.1 Acetobacteraceae bacterium
TGGCCGAGGTCGAGAATTTCCTGCGCGTAGCGGATCACGATCTCGGGTTCTGAGTGGCTGAAGTGATAGACCTGAAGCCCGTAGAGCACCGGCAGCAACAGATCGGTATCGCCGAGTTCCAGGCACAGCTCGCGCGCGCGCACGAACGCCGCGTGCCCCTGTTCGCTGGCTGAGCCGGCCTGATCGATCAGGCCCCGCCCGAGTGCGGCCTGCAGCGCCAGTTCCAGCCGGCGGGTTTCGCGCGAATCGGGCAGGCTGTTCAGCAAGCCGATGCCGCGGCGCAGGTGGCTGACCATCTCCGCCAGCGCACACCGCGACATCGCTCGTTCCGCAGCCTTGAGGTGATAGTGGATGGCCCGGTCCGCGCTCCCGGCTTCCGCGAAATGGTATGCGAGCAGTTCCGGCTCGATCGCGGCCAAGCCGCTCTCGTCGCGCTCGAGCCCGATCGCCACCTGATGGTGCAAGGCGCGGCGGCGATCGCGCAGCAACGAACTGTAGGCCGCATCCTGCACCAACGCATGCCGGAAGCTGTAGATCGCTTTCGGCGGCTGTCCCTGTGCCACGATCAAATCGGCCGCCACCAGTGACTGTAGGCTGTGGTGCAACATCTCCTCGGTGAGCGGGAACACCGAACGGAACAGCTCGAAGGAAAACTCGCGTCCGATCACCGCGCCCATCTGCGCCACTTCCTTGACGCCCGCGAGCCGGTCCAGTCGCGCCATCAGCGATGCATGGAGCGAGCTCGGAACCACAACAGGCGAGCGTGGACCAGGCACGACGTCCTCGCTGTCGGGATCCGCCGCGCCACTCTCCAACACGGTTCTCGTTAGCTCCTCGACGAACAATGGCACGCCGTCCGCGTGAGCGATGATCTGGTCCCGCACCGCGGCGGACAGGCGCGACCCACCCGCCACACCGTCGATCAGCGCATTGGCCTGACGCCGGTCGAACCGCCCGAGCGGCTGCACCGACACCGCCGGGCGATCGGTCCAGCCGGGCTGTACGTCGGGCCGGCAGGTTACCACCAGCAGCAGCCGCATCTGCTCGATACGCTCCACCACGCGAGCCAGCAGTTCGAGCGTCGTCGGATCCGCCCAGTGCAGGTCCTCGAAGATGGCGAGCACCGGGTTTTCCTGACCGAGCCTCTCAAGCTGTCGCAGCACCGCGGCAAAAGTGCGTTCCTTGCGTCGTTGCGGCGTGAGTTCCGCAAGCCTCCCCTCCACCGGGGGCGACAGCGACAGCAGGTCGGCAATCAGCGCGAATTCCTCCAGCGATGCTTCCGGCGGCAACAATGCCGTGAGCTTGCGCAGCTTCGCTGCGGCATCGTCTTCCCGCTCGAAGCCGGCGGCGCGGGCGATCTCACCTATGACCGGGTGGAGCAACGTGTCCTGGTGATGCGGTGAACAAAGATAGCGCCGCCTTGCGTGCGGCTCAGACCGCAGGTGCTTCTCCAGTGCAGCAGCTAGCCGCGATTTGCCGATCCCCGCCTCGCCGCTGAGCACGACCACGCGGCCTTCGCCCCGCTGCACTTCCCGCCAGCGATGCAACAACAGCGCCAGTTCGTCCTCGCGGCCGAACAGCGGTGCAGCGCCACCTGCCCGCAGTGCCTCGAACCGGCTGTCGATCGAGCTCTCGCGCAGCGCGCGCCAGATGCGGACTGGTTGTGCATAGCCCTTGATGACCCGAGTACCGATATCGCGGTAGTCGAACAGTCCCCCGGTAAGCCGTCGCGTGCTGTCGGCGATCATCACCGTGCCCGGTTCAGCGAGGGATTGCAGACGTGACGCCAAATTGGGCGCGTCACCGACCACCGCTCTTTCGAGCGACTCGCCGACACCGATCGAGTGACCCACGATGACCAGGCCGGTGGCGATGCCGACCCGCGCGCACAGCGTTGATGGCGGCCCCGCGGCAGTGTCGAGGCGAGGAACCGCTTCGACGATCGCGAGACCCGCACGTACCGCGCGCTCGGCGTCGTCCTCGTTCGCAACAGGGTAACCGAAGTAGGTCAGCACACCGTCGCCCATGTAGCGGGCAATGAAACCGCCCAGCCGCGTGACGCAGTCGGTGACGCAGCGATTGTATGCCTGGACCACATCGCGAAAATCCTCGGGATCCAGTCGCGCGCCGATAGGGGTCGAACCGACGAGGTCGCAGAACATGACAGTGAGCTGGCGGCGTTCTCCGGAGGCGGAAGCTGCAGGTTCGCACTGGGGCACCAGCGGCGTGCCGCACGCACTGCAGAACTTGTGGCCCTCCGGTGCTGGCGCGCCGCACCGCGGACAGTTCATCCGGTCCCCAACCCTCCTCGAGCAACGCAAATATGACATTTGGCCATGCCCGTACCGAATGGTAGGGTCAAGCGGCCGAGCTTATTGTGATTTCGATACGGCACGCCTTGGCGCGGTGGCGCCGTATCCGGGCACTGAATGGGGGGATCAGCCGATGAACGCGGAAGTGCAGCGGGTGCCGCCGAGCTTCAAGGTGGTGAAGTGGGGGGTCCCCGCCGACAAACTGGATCAGCTTGCCGAGTTGCTCGGCCTGAACGCTGCCCAGAAGACGGCGCTGAGGAGCGGCGGCGACGTCGTCGTCGCACAGGATCCGCAGAAGGCCTGACGCCGGCTTCGCATGAAACGGGGCTCGGCCCTTCGCCGGGTGCCAGCCTCGCAGCCGATGCGGTTGGCCGACAGCAGCGGCAACGAAGGCGACGTCTGTGTCTTCGAGCTGGCATCGGACGCGGCTGCAATCACCATCGAGGCCGTCACCGGCCGCGCGATGCTGATCGCGCCCGGTGACCGCTTTCTTGGGACCGCGGGGCACCGCGAGTCGACGCGTTGGGTGGTAGGCACCATACCGGCGGGCGGCCTGGTCCCCGGCGACCACTATTGGGTGCTGGCCGACTGCGGTGTGGTCGGTGCGTTTCACGGCGATTCACCACGCCAGAAGGGACACCTCGGGCAGGTGCGCTTCCTCGGCACCATGCTCGACGCGGACGGCGCCGCGCTGAATATCCGGCAGTTCGCGCTGCGCGCTCGATCGACCGTCGATCGAGGTGCTCCGGTATTCCTGGTACTCGGCACATCGTCCGAGGTCGGGAAGACCACCGCCGCGATCGGCGTCCTGCGGGCGCTGCGCCGCAGCGGCAGTACCAGCGTCGTGGCACTCAAGGCCACCGGCACCTCGTCCCTGACCGAGCTGCACAGCTATCAGGACTTCGGCGCCGGGCCGTGCTTCGACTGCGTCGATTTCGGCCTTCCGACCACCTACCCATCGGGCCGCGATCAGGCCGCCGACTGGTTCGACATGATGCTCGACACGTGCCTGGGCATTCCCGCCGATGCGGTCCTGATCGAGTGCGGCGGCGACGTGCTCGGTGCCAATGTCCCGGCGTTTCTCAGCCGCCTCGTGCCCCGGCGGCCGGACGTACGTGTCGTTCTCGCGGCATCCGATTCGCTGGCGGCTCTCGGTGCCAAATCGGTGCTCGCCGGGATGGGCCTGGCTGTGACGCTGATGACCGGGCCCTGCACCGACACCCCGACCATCGAGCAGCGAACCCGCAAGCTGTGCGGCGTTCCCGCCTTGAACCTTGCGAAAGGCGAGCTTGTCCTGCCGTTGTGATCGGGCGGTTGCCGGCGGGAGCGGTGCCTTGCCTTCGTGTCGTTGCAATGACACCGATGGAAGGCGCCGATCGCGTATCCGCACCTCGCGCACACCCCTCCCCACGCTCGGCATCGGCTTCCAGTCCTCCGGGTCCAGTCCTCGCTGAACCCGCTCGAGCTGGTAGCCCGCCTTACGCTGCGCCGCCTCCGGGAAGGCCCGAAGGTCGTCGGACTCGATTAGCTGCAGCTGTCACCCGGCGAGATCGGCCTGCTTGTCGGCCGCCGCGCCTCAACTCAACCGCCCATGGCAGTGCTTGTACTTCTTCCCCGACCCGCACGGACACGGCGCATTCCGCGACGTGTGCCGCCACGTCGCCGGATCGTTCGGATCCACCGCCCCCGAGCGCATCGGCGCCGCCGCGACCGCCACCGGCGCTGCCGCGGCCCCCTCCAGCGCCATCTCCGCCTCGGCAAACGCCGGCGCGGCCTGCGGATGGAACTCCACCGTCTGCACCGGCGGCGGCGGACGCACCGGCTCGGGCGCCAGCTCGACGCGCGCCAGCATCGCCGTCACCCGCTCCTTCAGCTCGTCCAGCATCGCGTTGAACAGCGCGAACGCCTCGGTCTTGTATTCGTTCAGCGGATCGCGCTGGCCATAGGCGCGCAGCCCGATGCCCTGGCGCAGATGATCCAGCGCGTACAGGTGCTCCTTCCACACCGCGTCCAATGTCTGGATCAGCAGCGACTTCTCGATGAACCGCATCAGCTCGCTACCCATGTTGGCCGCTTTCGCCGCCATCATCGCATCCGCCGCCTGCTCCAACCGCTCGCGGATATGGCTCTCGTCGATCCCTTCCTCACGCCCCCACTCCTCGATCGGCAGATCGAGGTTCAGCACCCGCTGCACGTCCTCGGTGAGTTCCTTCAGTTGCCATTGCTCGGCGAATGCCTTCTCCGGCACCCGCCGCATCACCAGCCCGTCGATCATATCGGCGCGCATGTCGGTGACAGTCTCCGACACGTCGGTCGCGCGCATGAACTCCTTGCGCTGCGCATACACCTCCTTGCGCTGCGCGTTCATCACGTCGTCGTACTTCAGCACGTTCTTGCGCGTGTCGAAGTTGCGCGCCTCGACCTTCTTCTGCGCCTTCTCCAGCGCCTTGTTGATCCACGGATGGACGATCGCCTCGCCGTCCTTCAGCCCGAGCTTCTGCAGCATCCCGCCCATCCGGTCGGAGCCGAAGATGCGCATCAGATCGTCTTCCAGCGACAGGAAGAAGCGCGACCGCCCCGGATCGCCCTGCCGCCCCGAACGCCCGCGCAACTGGTTGTCGATCCGTCGGCTCTCGTGCCGCTCGGTGCCGATCACGAACAGCCCGCCCGACTCCTTCACCTTCTCATGCGCCGCCGCAACCTCGTCGTTGATCTCGGCCGCCCGCGTCGCCTGCAACGAGGTATCCTCGATCCCCGCCAGCTCGTTCTTCAGCAGCATGTCGAGATTGCCGCCGAGTTTGATGTCGGTGCCGCGGCCGGCCATGTTGGTGGCGATCGTCACCGAGCCCGGCGCGCCCGCCTGCGCGATGATCTCCGC
>DATBKQ010000522.1:0-6840 GCA_036555825.1 Acetobacteraceae bacterium
CGTGCGCATCGCTGCGCCGGCTGGATGCCGACAAGGCGGCCCAGGCGATCGCCCTGGGCGCCTCGCAAAGCTCCGGCATCATGGCGAATTTCGGCACCATGACCAAGCCGTTCCACGCCGGCAAGGCGGCCCATGCCGGCATCATGGCGGCCCGCCTGGCCGAAGCCGGCTTCACCGCCAGCCCCGACGCGCTGGAGCATCCGCAGGGCTTCCTGCACGCAATCTCCCCGACAGGTACCGAAGACCGCGCCAGCGAGGCGAAGCCGGGCGAGACCTGGGCCATCCTGACGCAGGGCCTCGGGATCAAGAAATATCCCACCTGCTACTGCACGCATCGCGCCATCGACTGCATGCTCGACCTGGTGAATGCCACGCCGATCAAGGCCGGCGAGGTGAAAAAGGTCACGGTCAACATCAGCGACTATTTCGCGACCATCCTTCGCAACCACCAACCGGAGACGGGGCTTGCGGCGAAGTTCAGCATGGAGTTCGCCATGGCGAGCGGCATCGTCGCCAGGCGGGTCGGTTTGCGCGAACTGACCGACGCGTTCGTGCAACGGCCCGAAATCCAGGCGCTGATGCGCAAGGTCGAGATCGTCACCACCACCGAGCACGATGCGGAACTGTCCGGCGCGGCGCCGCAGGACCAGGTGACGGTGGAACTGGCCGACGGCAGGACGCTCGCCGGCGAGCCGGTGAAACGGGCCACGGGACACGCTTCGCGACCGCTGACCGAGGCGCAGATCTTCGAGAAATTCGCCGACTGCCTCGATGCCGGTGCCTCCGACATCCCGGCAGACGTGCTGTTCAAGCGCCTGTCGCAGATCCAGTCGCTATCGGCACGTGAGTTGACCGCACTGCAATAGAATCCCCTCTCGCCCCGCGGGGCGGAGAGGGAGGGTGAGGTGGGGGCCGGCATCACCACAGCGGATCGATCGCCCCCCTCCCCGCCAACACCGCCGCGATGTTGTCGAGCGCGCGAAAGCCCATCGCGTTGCGTGTCTCAACCGAGCCGCTGCCGATATGCGGCGACAGGATCACGTTGTCCAAGGCGGCAAACCGCATATCGAATTCCGGCTCGGTGCGGAACACATCCAGCCCCGCCGCGAACAACTGGCCCGACGTCAGCGCATCGATCAGCGCATCTTCGTCCACCAGCCCACCACGCGCCACGTTCACCAGTACCGCCCCCCGCTTCAACTTCGCCAGCGCCGCGGCATTGACGATCTTGTCGGTCTCCGGCACCGCCGGCGCATGCAGCGACAGGAAGTCACAATGCGGTAGCATGTCGTGGAACGAGGCAAAGTACCGTGCCCCCTGCTCCAGTTCTTCCGGCAGCCGATGGCGCGAATGATACAGCACCGTCATGTCGAAGCCCCGCGCGCGTTGCGCGACCGCCCGGCCGATGCGCCCCAGGCCGAGAATGCCCAGCGTCTTGCCGGTCACCCGCACGCCGAGCATGTCGCCCTGACCGATGCGGTAGCGCCAGCCCGCGCGCATGATCCTGTCGTACTCGTACGCGCGCCTGGCCGCCGCAAGCAGCATCATGAAAGCGAAATCGGCGGTGCACTCGGTCAGCACGCCGGGCGTGTTGGTCACCACCATGCCGCGTGCCTGCGCCGCTGCCACGTCGATATGGTCGTAGCCGACGCTGCTGGTCGCTCCCGCGCGGACCGTCCTCGGCAGGCGCGCGATCACCTCGGCGGTCAGCGGCAGCGTGTTGACAAACATGATGGCGTCCGCCCGATGCGCGGTCGCCGCTGCAACGACCTCGTCGGCGGTCATGTCGGCCTCGC
This sequence comes from Acetobacteraceae bacterium, assembly GCA_036555825.1. Lineage (GTDB taxonomy): Bacteria > Pseudomonadota > Alphaproteobacteria > Acetobacterales > Acetobacteraceae > JAMXLO01. Next base: position 1,797 of record DATBKQ010000522.1, read on the forward strand.
CTTCGGCCACCACGGCATCGAACTCCCGCCGCGCGCGTATCACCACGTCGCGCGGCATGAGGGCGGCAAGCACCAGGCGTGACGGCATGTCGAGCTCCCCCTACAGGTCTGCTGGCTTATCGCCAACGGTGGCAGGTTGCGAAAGACCTGGGCGCGCGCCAATCTCGGATTGTGTCTCGGACCATCATCATCGGCGGCGGCATTGTCGGCTCCTGCACCGCCTATTTTCTCGCCGACCATGCCGAGGTCATCGTGCTGGAAAAGGATCCGAGCTACCAGTACGCCTCGACCACCCTGTCGGCTGCGTCGATCCGCACGCAGTTCTCCTTGCCGCTGAACGTCCGGATGTCGCTGTTCGGTGCCGAGTTCCTCGCCGCACGCGCCGAGCGGGTCGGCTCGGTGCGGCGCGCCTACTTGGTGCTGGCAACGGCAGCGACGGAACCGGTGCTGCGTGCCAATCGCGAGATGCAGCTCGCCGAAGGGGCGGAGGTTGCACTGTTCGATCCCAGGCAACTCGCCACCCGCTTCCCTTGGCTGAATGCCACGGACCTGGCCTGCGCCACGCTAGGCCTGAAACACGAAGGCTGGTTCGACGCGTATAGCCTGCTGCGCGGCGTGCGCGCCGACGCAATCGAGCGCGGAGCCAGGTATGTGCGCGAGGAGGCCGTCGGGTTCGACTTCGTCGCGGGACGGGTCGCGGCCGTAAGCACGGCCAGCGGTGAGCGGATCAGCGGCGATCACTTCCTGATCGCGGCCGGCCCGGCGTCCGGCCGTATCGCCGCGCTCGCCGGCATTCCGCTGCCGGTCGAACCGCGGAAGCGAACGGTGTTCGTGATCCGCGCGCCGCTCGACGGCGCGGCGATGCCGCTGGTATTCGACACCTCGGGGATGTGGATCCGCCCGGAGGGCGATGGTTTCATCTGTGGCATCTCCCCACCTCCTGAGGCCGATCCGCATCCCGGTGACGACTTCAACCCTGACCTGGAGATTCTGGAAGATCGGCTTTGGCCGTTGCTGGCACACCGCATTCCCGCGCTTGAACAGTTGCGGCTGCAGCGAGCCTGGGCCGGTCACTACGACCAGTGTCTGCTCGACCACAACGCGGTGATCGGCCCGGTTCCCGGCATTGCGAACCTGTTCGTGGCCTCGGGTTTTTCCGGGCATGGCGTGCAGCATGGACCGGCAACCGGCCGTGGCATTGCCGAGCTCATCCGATTCGGCTGCTACCAAACGATGGACCTTTCGCTGTTGGGTTATCAGCGTGTCCGCGATAACCGCCCGCTGCCGGAAAGCATCGTGTACTGACGACTTCGCTCCCCCCCGCTCTCGCGGGTCGCGATGACAGGCGCCACCGGCTACGATACACTGCCCATAAGACGAGGGAGCGAAGCACATGGCCAACAACGGACAAATGATTATCGAGCTGGATCGCAAGCGCATGCAGGCGATGGCGCAGAAGGATGTCGCGACGCTGAACGATCTGCTGGCGGATGACCTGATCTACACCCACTCGTCGGCACGGCTGGATACCAAGCAGAGCCTGATCGGCGCCATGGAGTCCGGCGCGACCGTGTACAACGCGGTCGACCCCTCGGATATCAAGGCGCAGGATCTTGGCAGCGCGGTGGTCTTGACGGGCATCGCGCGCATTCGCGTCACCTCCGGCGGCAAGCCGAACGCATTCGCGGTGCGCTTCACCGACGTGTATGCCGACCGCGGCGGCAAATGGCAGATGGTCGCCTGGCAATCGACGCGACTGGCGGAGTGATCTCCTCATGGAGATCATGCCTGGTTTTGTTCTGACGGATATCGAAACCGCCGGCGCGCGCATCCGCCTGCGCCATGGCGGCAACGGGCCGCCGCTGCTGCTGCTGCACGGCAATCCGCTGACACACGCGTCCTGGCACGCCGTAGCACCGCGGCTCGCGGAGCACTTCCACGTCGTCGCCGCCGACCTGCGTGGCTACGGTGACAGCTCGGCGCCGCCCGAGGAACCAGGCAGCGTCAATTATTCCTTCCGTGCCATGGCGCAGGACCAGGTCGAGGTGATGCAATCCCTGGGTTACCGGCGATTCTTCGTCGCCGGGCACGACCGCGGCGGGCGTACCGTGCATCGCATGTGCCTCGACCACTCAGAGAAGGCGATCAGGGCCGCGATCCTCGACATCGTCCCAACCCTCGACATGTGGGCGGCGATGGACAAGCAGGGCGCGATCGGCGGCTGGCATTGGCCATTCATGGCGCAACCGGCCGACTTCCCAGAACGCATGCTGGGCAGCGTTCCGGCCGACTGGTTCATGCGCAAGAAGCTGCTGAAGCTGACCGCCAATCTGGACCATATCCCGCCGGCGATCTGGGACGAGTATGTCCGCTGCTTCAACGAGAAGACCATTCGCGGCTCGTGCGCCGACTACCGCGCGGCGGCGACGATCGACTGCGAACTGGACACGGCCGACCTCGGCCGCAAGCTGGCGACGCCGCTGCTGGTGCTGTGGGGACGGTCGAGCAGCGTCGGCAAACGGTTCGCCGATCCGCTGACGATCTGGCGTGAGCGTGCGCTGGACGTGCGCGGCGAGGCGCTGCCGACTGGGCACTACGTCAACGAGGAAGCGCCAGAGCAGGTCCTGGACTGGTTTCTGCGCTTCTTCACGGATTGAGTTGGCAGCGACATCGCTCTGCACCCCGTCAGGATTGCTGACACGCAAGCTGCTGACGTGGTAGCCTGCGATCCTGTGACCAGCCGAAAGGCTGACTCGCTTAAGCAGCCCTGGTGCTGCCAAGAGAAAGACCGTCTGGGATGACCTGAAGACCACCGGCACGTGACGCGCCGATCAACAGACAGACGGGGAGACGAACAGTGGTCGACGAAGGAAAACTCCAGCAATTCATCGGGCAGATGCTTGGCGATCTTGGAGGCGCGGCCAGCATCAGCATGGTGCGTATCGGCGATGCCCTCGGCCTGTACCGGGCGTTGTACGCCAAGGGGAGCATGACAAGCGACGAACTGGCCAAGGAAACCGGTATCAACCGGCGATATCTGCGCGAGTGGCTGTCGCATCAGGCGGCGTCCAACTACCTGAGCTATGAGCCGGCCAGTGGTAAGTTCACTTTGCCGCCCGAGCAGGCGATGGTCTTCGCCGAAGAAGACAGCCCTGTTTACATGATGGGGGGCTTCGACCTCATGGCATCATTGGTCGATGCCCAGCCAAAGGTGCAAGAGGCATTCAAGACCGGCGACGGAGTCGGTTGGGATGATCACACCGGGTGCATGTTCTGCGCCGTGGCCAGGTTCTTCCGTCCCGGATACTATAACAACCTGCTCGCGAACTGGCTTCCTGCGCTGGATGGCGTGGTCGATAAGCTCAAGCGCGGCGCCACCGTCGCCGACGTGGGTTGCGGCCACGGATGGTCGACGGTGCTGATGGCCAAGGCATTTCCGAACTCAAGTTTCGTTGGCTATGACTTCCACCCCAGCTCCATCGAGAATGCCCGCCTGCATGCGCAGGAGCACGGCGTGCTCGCCAATACCCGTTTCGGGGTGGCGACGGCCAAACAGTTTCCTGGCACGGGCTATGACCTGGTGACGTTCTTCGATTGCCTGCACGACATGGGCGACCCCGCCGGGGCCGCCGCTCATGTCCGCCAGTCGCTGAAGGCCGACGGCACCTGGATGATCGTGGAGCCGATGGCGGGTGACCGGCTGGAGGACAACCTCAACCCGGTCGGACGCTTATACTACGCGGGCTCGACGTTGGTCTGCGTGCCGACCTCGTTGTCGCAGGAGGTAGGCGCGGCACTGGGTGCCCAGGCGGGCGAGGCGAAACTGCGCGAAGTTGTCGCTGCCGGCGGCTTCCGCAGCGTCCGGCGTGCGACCGAGACACCGTTCAATATGATTCTCGAAGCACGAGCCTGACCATCTGGCGTCGGAAGGTGCAAGCCTTCGGCCTGCCGAAACGCGCGGATGTCGCGCAGACAAGCCGTTCGTCAGGCGATGGGCGCGTTCAGCTCGCGCGCCAGCTTCTGCCTCATCGCCGCGGCGAAGGCTGGATAGTCCTGACAGGTGACCGCGAATGCGCCCGGGCCGCCGATCACGTCCCGCGTGTACGCCTCCAGCAAATCCGCTTCCTCGTGCAGGATGCAGAGGCCGTTTATGGTGATGCCCGCGGCGGCCATGCGGTCGCGAACCGGGCCCGGTGCGATGCCGCTGTTCGATCTGCCGTCGCCGATCACGTTCACTACCTGACGCGCCGACGTATCCGGAATGTGGCCGAGCAATGTCAGGGCTGCGAGCAATGCCTCACCGATTGCGGTTTCCCCCGCGGGCACAATGCGCGGCATGTTTTCGACCTGGTCGGCGAAGGCCCGCGCATCGGTCTCCGCGGCAATCAGCGTCCAACCCGCGATCACCTCCTGCGCCCCGGCGCCGGACCAGAGCAGCAGCGAGCATAGGCTGGCCTTGGCGGGCCCTCCAATCAGCGCGGTGATGATGGCAGGCTGACGCAGGGCGTCCGCCATGCCACCGGCGATCAGGCCGAATTCGTCGTAAGTAACGCTGGCGGAGCCGTCGACCGCCAGCACTAGCGCCAGATCAACCGCATCCATCGATCGGTCCTGTCTTGAGGCGGGGCACGACCTTACTGCCGCGGCTCTTGAGCGGCAGCCGATTGCGGCGGAGTATCGGCCCCGCAGCGAGAGGAGACGAGGGATGCCGGAAAGCCCCACCGACAAGAGCGTGCTTGCCCAGGCGCAGACGCGGCTGCCACTGAACGGACTGAAGGTGCTGGACCTGACGCTCGCGCGGGCCGGCCCGACCGCGGTGCGTCACCTTGCCGACTGGGGTGCCGAGGTGATCAAGGTCGAGCCACCGGCCACCGACGGGGAAGAGATCACCGGCAACCGCCACGGCTTCGATTTCCAGAACCTGCACCGCAACAAGCGGGCGATCACGCTGAACCTGAAGTCGCCGGAAGGCCACGCGGCCTTCATGCGGCTGGTAAAGACCGCCGATATCGTCGTTGAGAACATGCGCGCCCAGGTGAAGCAT
>DATBKQ010000523.1:0-16791 GCA_036555825.1 Acetobacteraceae bacterium
TCGCGCGCGGCGCTCGGCGTGACACGGCCGACCCTGCTCTCGGTCGGCCACCTGATAGAACGCAAGGGACATCGCCGCGTCATTGGGGCAATGACGCGGCTCCCGGAGTTCGATCTGCTGATTGCCGGCGAAGGCCCGGAGCACGGCCGGCTGACGCGCATGATCGACCGACTCGGGCTGAAGGACCGTGTCCGGTTGCTGGGCGCCAGACCGCACAGCGAGCTGCCGGCACTCTACAGCGCCGCCGATATGCTGGTGCTGGCATCCAGCCGCGAAGGTTGGGCCAATGTGCTCCTGGAGGCGATGGCATGCGGCACACCGGTTGTTGTCAGCAACATCTGGGGCAATCCCGAGGTTGTTCGCGATACCGCCGCCGGCATCATCGCCGAAGAGAATACACCAGACGGCATCAGTGCGGCGGCCCGGCGCCTGCATGCAGATCCGCCGGCCCGCGCGATGACCAGGGCATATGCTGAACAGTTCAGCTGGGCTGCGACCACCGAGGGTCAACTCGCCTTGTTCCGATCGTTGCGTTGAGTGCGGGCGCGATGGGATTCCCACCCGAACTGTTCATCATCGGCGCGCAGCGATCGGGGACGACAAGCCCTGCTCGACCAGCATCCCGCCGTGGTGTTGTCGACGCCAAAGGAACCCGACTACTTTTCGGTCAACTTCGCACGGGGACCGGACTGGTATCGCGCGCGGTTCCGCCGCCTGGACGCGATGCTGGTCGATGCGTCCGTAAGCGACACGATGGCCAAGCCGGTGGCGGCCTCGAACGCGCTGCCCGATGCGGTGCCACGCCTGATACGCCGGGTCAGTCCGGACGCCCGGTTCATTTACCTGGTCCGCGATCCAGCCGAGCGGTGTCATTCGGCCTACTGGCACGAGGTCCGGGCGGGACGAGAAAGCCGATCGCTGCGCGAGGCGGTCGAGCAGTCCGCCTATTACAGCATGGCGAGCTATTATCATCGGCAGATCACGCTCTTTCTCCGCCATTTCCCCTTGGACCGGTTCCGCATCATCCGTTTCGAGGAGTTTGCGCAACAGCCGCTGGCGACCGCGCGCGCGTGCCTCCGGTTCGCCGGCCTCGATGCAGCGGTATCACCTTCCAGCCGGAAATCAGGAACCAGTCGTTCCTGTACAACGGTCTTGGGCAGGCGCTGCGGCGGGTCCTGGGTGAAGACCGATTGAAACTGGTGTCTTGGGTCGCCGCGAATACGCTGCCGATCGGTCTGCATCCACTGGCAAAGCGCCTGGTCTCGCGCGCCGTACCTGAACTGATGCCCGATGACAGGGCGTGGCTGGACCGCCACTTCGCCGAGGACGCCGGGGCATTCGCCCGGCTGACCGGGCTGCGGGTGACAGCACAGCTCGCCGCCGCATGAGCAGCCTGCTGCGGAAGACTGCCGGGGGAGCCGGATGGACGATCGGCTGGCGCGCAGCGACGCGGGCGCTGGGCTTCCTCAACACGCTGGCATTGGCGCGCTTGCTGGTTCCGTCGGATTTCCGCCTGGTGGCGCTGGCCATGAGCTTCTCGCGGGCAATCGATATTCTCGCAGACCTCGGGGTGCAGGACGCGCTGATCCGCATCGGCGCGCCGAGCCGCGCCACCTACGACACCGCGTTCACCGTGAACGCGATACGCGGGCTGATCACCGCGACGATGATCGGCGTCCTGGCCTGGCCGTTCGCGCAATTCCTGGACGACCCGCGCCTGTTCCTCGTGGTACTGGCGCTGGCGGGAGCGGTGACACTGGACTCGTTCGTAAATGTCGGTGTGGCGGATTTTCGGCGCGAGTTCGCATTCCACCGGGAGTTCCAGCTCTACATGTTTCCCAGGCTCGCTCAGGTCGTCGTTACCATGGGGGCTGGCCTTGAGCTGGGCCAACTATTGGGCGCTGGTCTGCGGCATTCTGACGGAACGGGTGATCTCGGCGGTCGCAAGTTATGCGATGCATCCTTACCGGCCGCGTCTCTCACTCGCCGCCTGGCGCGATATCGTCAACTTCTCGACATGGATATGGCTCGTCGGCATCGCGCGCACGGTGCGCGAGCGCGGCACCGTGATGATCGTCGGCGGCCTGCTCGGCCCGGCGCAGGTGGGCATCTTCGCGATCGGCGCTGAAATCGCGACGCTGCCGGAGAGCGAGCTGATCGGCCCGCTCGCCCGCGCCTGCTTCCCCGGCTTCGCCGCCGCACGCCGCGCGGGGATGAATGTGGCCGAGAGCTACCTGCGCATCGTTGCCTCCACGCTGCTGGTCGCGACACCGGCCAGCATTGGCATATCCAGCATCGCTGCCCCGCTGGTGGTCCTGGCGTTCGGGTCGAAGTGGCAGGCGGCAACGCCGGTGGTGGCGATCCTCGCCGCCTCTGGGGTATTCACAGTGATCACCCGGATCAGCACCGTCCTGCTGAGCGCCAGCAACATGCTTCGCCCGGTGTTCTGGAATGTCATGACCACATCCGTGGTGCAGTTCGCGCTGCTGGTGCTGTTCGCGCGCCACCGGGGGATCGTCGGGGTGGCATATGCCGCGGCGCTGGCCCTGGTCCTGGAGCAGACGGGCCTGACGATCCGAACGTTCCACCGCTTCAAGATCCGACCAGCCGGGCTCCTGGCGCGGATCTGGCGTGGGCTGGCCGCGTCGGCGGCGATGACAGCGTTTCTGGCGCTGAGCGGGCTCGGCTGGCGCGCGGTCGAAGGCACGTTCGCCGCCGACCTCAGACAACTTTTGCTCATCAGTGGCACGGGGGCTGCGGGCTACACATGCGCCCTGCTCGGGCTTTGGCTATTGAGCGGCAAGCCGGACGGGCCGGAGGCGGACATACTGAAACTGGCAGAAAGGATTGCCGTCCGGCTGCGGGGATTGATCGGCCGGGGCGCCGCAGTACTGTGAAGCATGACATTCATCCTGGGACCCGAGGTACGGCTGGAGCGGCCGGCCTATGTCGATCCGACCGCGCGCATCTATGGCCGGGTGAGCGCCGGCGAGGGCAGCAGCTTCTGGCCGTATTGCGTAATCCGCGCCGAAGGTGCGGAGGTGAGCATCGGGCGCGTCTGCAACATTCAGGATGGCGCGGTGATCCACGTTGGGTCCGGACGAGGAACCCGGATCGGCGACTACTGCTCGATCGCGCACCGCGCGGTGGTGCACGGCGCCGAGGTTGGCGACGACTGCCTGATCGGTATCGGCGCAGTGGTGATGGACGGCGCCAGGATCGGGCGGCGGAGCATCGTCGGGGCAATGGCGCTGGTGCCGCCGGGGGCTGAAATACCCGAAGGCTCAGTGGTGATGGGCGTGCCGGGGAAGGTGGTGGCAAACCGCGACAACTTTGTCCGGGTCCGGCGCAATGCGCTGATCTATCATTGGAATGCAATCGCCTATGCCGCCGGACGACATGACGCGTGGCGCGGCGAAGCCTTCGACCGGTGGCGCGACCAGATCGCGCAGCGGCTTGCAGCAGGCGAAGAGGTAGGGGTCTAGTTTCGTTGCATTACCGGTACACGAGGAAGCCCAGGATCGCGTCCACCATCGCCTCGGGCTCGTCGCCTCGGATCGAGTGGCTGCTGCGCTCGAATATCCTCAGATCGGCGCCCGGGATCAGGCGAGCGATCTCCTCGGAGAACTCCGGCGGACAAATCCAATCGTGCCGGCCCGCCAGCACCAGGGTCGGCGCGGTGATCCGCGGCAGCTCGGGCCGCAAGTCGAACGTGCGCAGGAACCCGCCAGGACCGAAGGCGCGGTTCAGCGGCTCGGGCGAATGGACGGTCCGCAGGCGGCCCGCCTCGGCGGCAACGGCATCGTGGCTCCGCGCATACAGCGGCCCCATCACCGCGTAGTAGCGCCGCATCTCCTCGGCTGAGGTGAACCCGCCCGCCCAGACCTTCTCGCACACGGCCTGCTGCTCTTGCGTGCCACGTTCGCGAACGATCGCCTGGGCGCGGGGAATGAAGCCGCCATGCGCGGCGGTCACGATCAGCACGAGATGCGATACGGCGTCGGGATAGCGGGCGGCATGCGCCATCGCCACCATGCCACCGTACGATGTGCCGATCGAGACGACCGGGCCAAGGCCGAGGTGGCGGCGCAGTGCTTCCATGTCCTCGACATTCTCGTCGAGCGTGTAGGTCGCTGGGTCGGCGGGATCGGAGCGGCCCTGGCCACGGTGGTCGAAATAGACAAGCTGCAGCCGCGCGGCGAGCGGCGTGAACGCGGGCTTGAAGCCGGAATGGTCGCCGCCCGGGCCGCCATGGATCACCATCGCAACGGGGCGCTCGCGCATCACCGCACCGTCAGGGACCAAACCCATGCCTTCGACATCGAAATAGATGCGAGTGCCGCGGATTGATGCGTGCATGTCAGTCGCGGAAGCGGGTGGGAATGCCGGTCTGCGCGGTCAGCCCGCCATCGGCGACGAACGCCGCGCCGGTGACATAGGACGCGAGGTCCGAGGCCAGGAACAGCACGACATTGGCCATCTCTTCGGGTCGGCCGAGCCGGCCCATCGGGATGGCAGCCTGCAGCGCTTCGGCGAAGCCAGGGACAGCGAAGGAGCGCTGCAGCAACGGGGTGTCGATCGCGCCGGGACAGACGCAATTGCAGCGGATGTTGTACGGCGCATATTCGATCGCAGTGCCGCGCGTCAGGTTGATCACGCCGGCCTTCATTACATTGTACGAAGTGATGCCGTAATCGGCGAACAGGCCGGAGATCGAGGCAGTGTTGACGATCACGCCGCCCCCCTGCTCGCGCATGATCGGCAGCACGGCCTTGGTTGTCTGCATCACCGCGGTGAGGCCGACCTGGATGGTGTAGTCCCACACCGCCTGATCGGTGTCGGCGACACGTGCCAGCCGCCGCTCGCGCAGTTCGGGCGGCACGCCGAACGCGTTGCTGTGCAGCACATCAAGGCGGCCATATGCGCGCATGGTCTCGGCGATCATCGCGTCGATATCGCCGACATTGGCCATATCGGCGGTGACTGTCGTCGCGATGCCGCCGGCGCCGGCGACCTCTGCCGTCACGGTCTCGGCACTGTTGCCGTCCACGTCCGAGACCACCACCCTGGCGCCACGTTGCGCGAAGCCGAGCGCGGTGGCGCGGCCGATGCCAGAGCCGGCGCCGGTGACCAGGCAGACCTTGCCGTCGAAGCGCATTGCTGATCCTTCCGTGTCAGTGCGTGGGTTCGATGGTCTGGATCACGTCGAAGCCCTCGAACTCGGGATGGCCGAGATAGAGACTGCGGTTGCTGCCGGCGTCGCTGTGCGCGCGGCGGAACGCCTCGGAGCGGGTCCAGGCCTCGAAGTCGGCGCGGCTGCGCCAGATGGTGTGGGAGGAGTAGAGCACGTGGTCCTCGCGCTCGGGACCGCGCAGCAGATGGAACGCGATGAAGCCGGGCACGCCGCCCAGGTGGCTGTCGCGCGTGGTCCACACCTTCTCAAAATCGCCCTCGGCGCCCAGGGCGACACGGAAGCGGTTCATCGCAATGAACATGGCAGTGCTCCTCGATGCACGGCAGCTTGCGGCGCTTCGTTGACTCCCGCAACAGCCACGCCTCAAGATCGCGAACAAACGATAACCAGCGGGGGAGCCGGACCGTGAGTGAGCCACAACTAGGGCGGCGCGGCGTGATGGCCGGAGCGCTGGCGCTGCTGGGCGGCAGCGCGCTGGCGCAATCGGGCGATCCGGGGATCAGTCGCGCACTGATCGGCAAGCTGGAAGGGCCGGAGGTCGTCATCGATCCGGCGCAGTGGCCGAAGCAGTTCCAGGAGCCGCCGATGCTCGCGGCACGCGTCGCGGCGGGGACGCTGCCGCCGGTCGCGGCGCGGATCGGCGCGGAACCGCTGGTGATCAGGCCGGTACACGAGATCGGCAAGTACGGCGGCACGTGGCATCAGGGGTTCACCGGGCCCGGCGACGTATGGAATGCTTGGCGCGCTGCCACCGGGCCCGATTCGCTGCTGGCATGGGACTGGACCGGCAACAAGGCGATGCCGAACATCGCCAGGAACTGGCAGGTCAGCGACGACGGGCGCGCGACGACGATCGAGCTGCGGCGCGGCATGTGCTGGAGCGACGGACATCCGTTCACCGCGAACGATTTCGTGTTCTGGTTCGAGGACATCTACAGCGATCCCGCGCTGGTGCCGGTGAAGTCGATCTTCTTCCAGAGCAACGGGCGGCAGGGACGCGTGGAGAAGGTGGATGACTATACGATCCGCCTGGTGTTTCCGGTGGCGAACTTCATCCTGCCCGACCTGCTGGCGGGGACCGACGAGTTGAGCGGGCACGCGATGCAGGGCCGGTCCGGCTACGGGCTGTTCGCGCCGGCGCATTACATGAAGCAGTTCCACCGGAAGTACGTGTCGGAGGACGCGCTGAACAGGCAGGCAAAGGACGCCGGTTTCCCGACCTGGACACGCATGTTCTTCACCAGGAACGACTGGGCGGTGAACCCGGAGCTGCCGGTGCTGACGCCCTGGGTGACGAAGCAGCCGATCAACCGGCCGGTGTTCATCCTGGAGCGCAATCCCTACAGCATCTGGGTGGATACCGCGGGCAACCAGTTGCCGTATATCGACACCATCCAGTTCACCCTGGCCGAGGACCTTGAAGTGGTAAACCTGCGCGCGATCGCCGGCGAGTACGATTGGCAGGCGCGTCATATCCAGCTTGCCAAGCTGCCGGTGCTGCTGAAGAATCAGCAGGCGAAGAACTACAAGGTGTACCTCGATCCCGGCACTTACGGGACCGACATGCAGATCGCCTTCAACCACAGCTACAACAAGGACCCTGAGATCGCCAGGTGGATCGGCAACGTCGATTTCCGCCGCGCGCTGTCGCTGGCGATCGACCGCGATGAGCTGAACCAGATCTTCTGGCTGGGCATCGGGCAGCCGCGCACCATCGTGCCGGCGGACGACAATCCGTATAACCCCGGGCCACAGTACAGCACGCTCTGGGCAACGCACGAGCCGGACAAGGCGAATGCGATGCTGGACAAGATCGGCCTGACCAAGAAGGACAGCGAAGGCTACCGGCTGCGCACCGACGGCAAGGGGCGCCTCAGTTTCGAGGCGCTGGTGTTCGCCGCTTCGGGCATGCCGTATACGCAGATCTTCGAGCTGGTGCGCACGCATTGCCAGGCGATCGGCATCGACCTGCAGGTGAACGAGGTGGAGCGCAGCCTGGGCGAGACGCGCATCCGGGGCAACGAGCATCAGCTCATGGCCTGGGTCGGCGACGGCATCGACCATCTGTTCAGCTTCCCTAATACCGTGCTGCCGATGTCACAGGGCGCGCTTTCGGGACCGGAATGGGGGCTGTGGAACGCCACCAACGGCGAGCGTGGCACCAGGCCGGATGAATGGATGGTGAAGGTGATGGACAACTACAAGCGCGCCTTCGGCCTGAAGCCCGAGCAACGCGTGCCGCTGGTGAAGGAGATCTGGGCGCTGCTGGTGGACAACGTGCACGCGATCGGCACGGTGGGGCTGTCGCCGGCGTTCATGGGCGTGCGGGTGGTGAAGAACACTATGGGCAACGTGCCGGCGCGCCAGTACAACAGTCCCGACGTGCGCACGCCGAGTGTCTCCAAAGTGATGTCGGTGTATTTCAAGACCTGAGCCATGCTGGCGTTCCTCACGCGGCGCCTGGCGCTCGCGGTGCTGACCGTGCTGTTCATCTCGGTCGCCACCTTCGCGATCATCCATCTGCCGCCGGGCGATTACGTCTCCAGCTATGTGGCGCAGATGGCGGCATCCGGCAGTGCCATCACCCAGGAAGAGGCGGATGCGCTACGGCACCAGTACGGGCTGGATCAGCCGCTGCTGGTGCAGTACGCCAAGTGGATGATCCTGGCGGTGCAGGGCAATTTCGGCCAGTCGATGGAATGGCACCGTTCCGTCTATGCGGTGATCGGCGACCGGTTGCTGCTGACCATGATCGTATCGCTCTGCGCTATCCTGACCACATGGATCTGCGCGCTGCCGATCGGCATCTATTCGGCGGTGCGGCAGCACTCCTTGGGCGACTACCTGTTCACGTTGCTGGGCTTCATCGGGCTCGCGGTGCCCTCGTTCCTGATCGCGCTGGTGCTGATGTATGCCGGGTTCCGCTACTTCGGCACCAACATCGGCGGGCTGTTTTCGCCGCAGTACGCCGAGGCGCCGTGGAGCTGGGGACGCATGCAGGATTTGGCGTGGCACCTGCCGCTTCCGGCGCTGATCCTGGGGCTGGGCAGCACCGCGCAGGTGATGCGGGTGATGCGCGCCAACCTGCTGGACGAGCTGCGCAAGCCCTACCTGGTAACGGCACTGGCGCGCGGGATGCCGCTGTGGCGGGCGATCCTGAAATATCCCGTGCGCGTGGCGCTCAATCCGTTCATCAGCACGATCGGCTACAGCCTGCCCTATGTGGTGTCGGGCAGCGTCATCATCTCGCTGGTGCTGGGGCTGCCGACGGTGGGGCCGGTGCTCTACAAGTCGCTGGTGGCGCAGGACCTGTTTCTGGCTGGCACCATCGTGCTGATGCTTGGCACCCTCACCGTGCTGGGCACGCTGCTCTCCGACCTGCTGCTGATCGCGATCGATCCGCGCATCCGCCTGGGCAACGCGCGATGAGTGCGACCGAAGCCGCCGCCGCACCGGTTGTCTCCGCGAAGCTGCGCAGCCTGGCCGCGGCCGGGCAATGGCGGCTGACCTGGCGGCGGTTCCGCCGGCACCGGCTGGCGGTGGCCTGCGGCGTGCTGGTGCTGCTGTTCTACATGGTGGTGCTGTTCGCTGAGTTCTTCGCCACCACCGATCCGAACCGGCCGAGCGCATCGTTCTCGCTGATGCCGCCACAGCCGGTGCACCTGTTCGACAACGGCGCGTTCCGCCCGTTCGTCTACAAGCTGGAGCGCAAGCGCGATGCGAACTTCCAGCTTGTGTATACACCGAACCCGGCGGTGAAGGTTCCCGTCGTGCTGTTCGCGCATGGCTACAGCTACAACCTGCTTGGATTGATGCCTGCCGACCGGCACCTGATCGGCGTCGCCGGCGCGGATGCCGGGCAAACATTGTTCCTCCTGGGCACCGACGTGCAGGGGCGCGACCTGTGGTCGCGCATCATGTACGCGACGCGCGTGTCACTGACCGTGGGGCTGGTTGGCGTGACCATGAGTCTGGTCCTCGGCGTGCTGCTGGGCGGGATTTCCGGGCTGTACGGCGGGGTGATCGACGAGGCGATCCAGCGGGTGATCGAGGTCCTGCGATCCGTGCCGACCATTCCGCTGTGGATGGGTCTCGCCGCCGCGGTGCCGCGCACCTGGAGCGTGACGCAAGTGTATTTCGCCATCACCATCATCATCTCGCTGGTGAGCTGGACGGAGCTGGCGCGGGTGGTGCGCGGCCGCTTCCTGGCGCTGCGCGAAGAGGATTTCATCACAGCGGCCGAACTCGATGGCTGCGGACGGCTGCGCATCATATTCCGGCACATGGTGCCGTCATTCCTGAGCCACATCATCGCGGTGACCACGCTGACCCTGCCGGCGATGGTCCTGAGCGAGACCGCGCTGAGTTTCCTGGGGCTCGGATTACGGCCGCCGGCGATCAGTTGGGGCGTGCTGCTGCAGGCGGCGCAGAACGTCGAGGCGGTGGCGGTGACGCCATGGCTGCTGCTGCCGGCGGTGCCGGTGATCGTCGCGGTGCTGTCGTTCAACTTCCTGGGCGACGGGCTGCGCGACGCGGCCGATCCTTACGGAAGGGCGTAGACTACCGGGCGTCCGCCAGCAGGTCGCTTAGTTCGCCGAGCCACGGCTCATAGCACCGCCAACGCTCGATCGAGGTCCGGTAAATCGGCTGCCGCGCCTGCCACAGGCTGGCGGTGCCCACCATCCCCGGGTTCCGATGCGGCATCAGGCAGGCATCATTCCAATCGAGACCGCAGCCGGTCACCAGTTGCGGTATGCACCGCTCGGGGTCGGCGACCAGCGCCTCGTAGTCTACCTCAACGAAACCGGTCGGCGGCAGGACCGACCGCCAGTGCGCCATAAGCCGCAGGTAGTGGCGATAGACGAACGCCAGATCGCCGCGGTCGGCCGCAAACTCATACCTGGTCATGAGCTCGGTGGTGAAAATGGACAGGCAGGTGTCGATCGGATGTCTGCGGCAGTGCACGACAATCGCCCGAGGAAACACCTGGCGGATCAAGCCGAGCAGCAGGAAATTGAACGGCATCTTGTCGGTCACGCGCGCCACATCAGGCGAAATGGCGCGCAGCGTCGCGAGATAGTCGCGGGCGAGGTGGTGAACCGACCTGGCATCGGCGGTCGCATCGAAAACGACGAGACCGGCCAGATGACGCTGCCCCCAGAAGTCCAGTTCGCCGCCCGCGGCGACATCCGGATGGCTCGACAGAATCTGCTCGACCAGTGTGGTGCCGGAACGCGGCATGCCGACGATCAGGATCGGGGTCGCATCGGCGACGCCGAGGTCGTCGCGGCGTTCGAGAAAGCCAGGCGGCGTCGATCCGAGGATGCCGGATATGTGGTCGGCCCATTGCTCGCGATCGAACCTCGCCCGCGAGCCGCGGATCGCGTTCGCGGCATCGAAGTGGCGGATCGCAAGTGGGTAATCGCCGAGATCGTCATGACACTTGCCAAGTGCGAAGTGGAGAGCCTGACGTTCCCAGGGCATCAGGTCCGGCCGCTGCAGACCGGCGTTCATGCGTTCCAACAAGGCGGAATCGCCGGTGTGGACCTTGCGGATGGTCGCGAGCTTGCTCCATGCCCCAACCATCTCCGGCTCCAGCGAGAGCGCACGTTCGATCGATCTGCCCGCCTCGTCGAACCAGCCTGCTTCAGCCAGAACCTGGCCCAGCATCACGTGGGCCGCGGCAAAATCCGGATGGTCGGCGATGAGGGCACGAAGCAAGGATTCCGCTTCCGCGCGCTTCTGCACGAAGGCTGCACATGCTGCATAGAGCCCGCTGTGTGGCGGCACGGCGTTGGCAGCGGCGGCGAGGAACGCCGCCTCCGCCGCATCGCGGCGCCCGTTTGCCAGATGGATTTCTGCCAGACGCACGTGCGCCCAGTGCTCGGAAGGCGCCAGCCGCAACCCCGCCTGGTACGCCGCCTGCGCTTCAAGCTCCCGACCCAGGAGGTCGAATATGGTGCCGAGTTTGAGATGCGCCTGCCCTAGTTGCGGATCGATGCTGATCGCCTGGCGCAGCGCATCCATCGCCTCTGGCAACCGCCCCACCGCAGCGCATGCCACACCCAGTTCGTACTGCACGGCGGCGATACCGGGATCAAGTTTGGCAGACCGCTTGAGCCATTCG
Organism: Acetobacteraceae bacterium; assembly: GCA_036555825.1. Taxonomy (GTDB): domain Bacteria; phylum Pseudomonadota; class Alphaproteobacteria; order Acetobacterales; family Acetobacteraceae; genus JAMXLO01. The sequence continues at coordinate 11,322 of DATBKQ010000523.1, forward strand.
ATCGCCAGCGCGTGCCTTCCATCGCGCATGAGACGCATGCCGCGTGCAGCCTCCTCGCGGGCGTGGCGCGCACGCGCGTTGTTCGGCTTCGCCGCGAGCGGCAGCTCAGGCGCGGGCGCGCTGTTCCAAGGCGCCGTGTACTCGGCCGTGACCCGACCTGCCTCCGTCAGCGGGCCCGACAGCGAGCGCGCCGATGCCCGTTCATCCATCGGACAGCGTCTTCGCGATGTCGAGCGCGCGTCTGATCAGGTTTTCGGACGCCTCCGGCGTGCGGAACGCACTGTGCGCCGACAGGGTGACATTTGGCAGCGTGGTCAATTCGTGTCCGGACGGCAGCGGCTCGCGCGCGAACACATCGAGTGCCGCGTGCCGCAACCGTCCTGAGCGCAGCGTCGCGATCATCGCCGCCTCATCGACGATCGCGCCGCGCGCGGTGTTGACCAGCACGGCACCTGGACGCAGCTTCGCCAGCCTCTCGGTGCCGAGGAAGCCGCGCGTCTCATCGGTCAGCAGCAGATGCACCGACAGCACGTCGCTGTCCGCCAGCAGCGTATCGAGATCGACGAACGTCACCCCCGGCGCCGACTTTGGCGACCGGTTCCAGGCAATCACCCGCATGCCCGAGCCGAGCGCGATGCGCGCCACCTCGGCGGCGATGCCGCCAAAGCCGAGCAGGCCGAGGGTCTTGCCGGTCAGTTGCATGCCCTCGGTGCGAATCCATTCCCCGCGCCGCATGCCGCCGTCCATCACCGCGAGCCCGCGCGCGGCGGCCCACATCAGCGCGATCGTGTGCTCGGCCACCGCGGTATCACCGTAGCCCTTGATGATATGCACGCCGATGCCGTACTCGGCCAGTTCCTCGGGGTGCATATAGCTGCGCGCGCCGGTGCCCAGGAAGATGATGTGCTTCAGGCCTGGGCAGCGGCGCATCCATTCGGTCGGCATCTGCGTGTGGTCGTCGAACACGAAATCGAAGCCGGCGAGCAGGTCGGGCAGCGTATGGGAGGGGATCTCGAGCTGCTCGTTGACGGTCACCGGCGGATCGTCCGGCCGCACCACGCGGCGAAACACCTCCGCCAGGTCATCGACCGCATCGAGAAACAACCCCTTCATTCCGTCCCCCTACACTGCGGCGGCAATGACAGCGCTTCCACCGCGCACGGGCAATCCCGTATCAAGCCCGCGCCAGATGCCGCGCGCCCGCCGCCTTGTCCCCGACCAGCGCCGCCCGCCGGTCCGCACACCGCTGCGCGCGGTTCCGGTGCGACGCCGCCGGCGTTGCCGCCTGCTTGGCTACGCCATCATCGCGGCAGTGTGGGGCATCCTCGCCTTCGCCGCCATGCTGCTGTGGTTCGCGCACGACCTGCCGCGGCCCGAGGCGGCACTCGATGCGGTGCGCCGGCCGAGCCTGACCTTGGAGGACCGTTCCGGTCATCTGTTCGCCACCTTCGGCGATGTGGTGGGCGAAAAGCTGCGGCTCGCCGACATGCCGGCCTATCTGCCGGCGGCCGCGATCGCGATCGAGGACCGCCGGTTCTGGCACCATCCCGGCTTCGATCCGGTCGGACTGGCCCGCGCCGTATGGGTGAACCTGACCAGCGGCCGGGTGGTGCAGGGCGGTTCCACCATCACCCAACAGGTGGCCAAGAACCTGTTCCTGAACAACGCGCGCACCTTCCGACGGAAGGTGCAGGAACTGCTGCTGACCTTCTGGCTGGAGCATAGGTTCAGCAAGCGCGAGATTCTCGAGATCTGGCTGAACCGGGTTTATCTGGGCGCCGGCACCTGGGGGGTGGACGCGGCGGCACGCATGTATTTCGGCGTTTCCGCCCGCCGCGTGACGCTGTGGCAGGCGGCGATGCTGGCCGGCCTGCCGCGCGCGCCGTCGCGCTTCAATCCGCGCACCGATCCGGCAGCCGCCACGGCGCGGGCGCGCGAGGTGCTCGCGGCGATGGCCGAGACCGGCGCGATCACCGCCGAACAGGCCCGCGCGGCGTCGGGACAGATCGCGCTGCCCTCGACGCCGCGGCTCGCGACCGGTTGGTTCGCCGACTGGGTGGCGGAGAGCGCCCAGTCGCTGGCGCCGGCCAATACCGACATCCGGGTGCGCACGACGCTGGATGCGCCGCTTCAGGCGATCGCCGAGGCGAGGCTGACGGCGCTGCTGGATGGGCCGGGCGCGGCAGCCGGGGTGACGCAAGGCGCGGTGGTGGCACTCGATGCGGAAACGGGCGCCGTACGGGCAATGGTGGGCGGTCGCGACTACCGGCAAAGCTCGTTCAACCGGGCGGTGCTCGCGCGGCGCCAGCCCGGTTCGGCCTTCAAGCCGTTCGTCTGGCTCGCCGCGCTGGAGACAGGCGTGCAGCCCGACGACACGGTGCTCGACGCGCCGATCCGCCTCGGCAATTGGAGCCCGGTGGACTTCGAGCGCAGATATCTCGGCGAAATCACCGTGGAGGACGCACTCGCCCAGTCGATCAACACATCCGCGGTACGTCTCATGCAGCAGGCCGGCGGCCCGCGCGCGGTGGCGCGCGTGGCGGCCCGGCTGGGCATCGCCGACAAGCTGCCGAACGACGCCTCACTGGCGCTCGGGACCGGCGAGGTCGGTCTGCTGGAGCTGACCGGATCCTATGCCGCCTTCTGCAACGGCGGCCTCCGCGTGACGCCGTATGGCGTCGAAACGGCACCGGTTGCCGCGCGGCCGGCGATCGATCCCGACCTCGCCGCAATGATGGCGCGCATGATGACGGCGGTGGTGACGCGCGGCACCGGCCGCGCGGCCGCGGTGCCGGGCCACGAGGTGGCAGGCAAGACCGGCACTACACAGGACTATCGCGACGCCTGGTTCGTCGGCTGCATCGACGGCCGCATGATCGGCGTCTGGCTCGGCAATGACGACAACCGGCCGATGAAGTCGGTGCTGGGCGGCGGCCTGCCGGCGCGGCTGTTCCACGACATCGCCGCCGGCATGCGATAACCTCAGGCGAATCGCCGGAGGAAGCACACCGAGATGGACGAGCACGTGGCACAAGAGCATGATGATGTCAGATTGACCTTACCCCGCGTTTGCTTTCTTTGGTTGAGCGCGTGATTCAGACCTCCGACGATCCCGCCGCTGGTCATCACGCGCTGGAACCCACCATCCGGCAACTCCCATGGTTCCACCAGATCGACTTCGGTGCCGGCCTGCTGACGCCAGGCGCCATCAGGCTGTCGAAGATCAATCGTATGTCACGGATGCTGTTCGACGGGCTCGATCTTCGGGGCCGAACGCTGCTCGACATCGGCTGCTGGGACGGCGCCTACAGCCTGGAGGCGACGAGAAGAGGCGCCACCGTCACCGCCGTCGATCACTTCGTCTGGCACGATGGCTGGGGGGACCGGCGTTGCATTGACCTGGTGCAGCGACACCTCGCGCCGTCGCTGCGGGTCGTCGATGCCGATCTGCTCGAATTGACCCCGGACCGTCTGGGACGGTTCGATGTCGTGCTCTTCCTGGGGGTGCTGTATCACCTGCGCGATCCGCTGACGGCACTGGAACGCGTCGCGCGGCTCGCCACCGACACGCTGGTGGTCGAGACCCGGATGACCATGCGGCATCTCAGGAAACCGGTGATGCAGTTCCATCCCGGCGGGACGCTAGGGAGCGACCCGACGAACTGGTGGACCCCGAACCGCCGCTGTGTCGAGGCGATGCTGCGCGATCTCGGTTTCCAGCGCATCCGCTTCACCCAGCCCGATTGGCGTTGGCGGCGGGGCATGTTTCACGCGAGCGAGCGCCGCTGACCAGGCGGTGGCGCGCCGGCGCAGGCCCGCGGCGATCAAGGCAAGCAGTGCCCGGAGATCCTGCCGCCGATACTCGGTCAGATAGCCGATGCCGATGATCGAGCCGGAGAGTGCCAGCAGGCAGATTACCGGCGGCATGTGCAGCAGGTCCCAGAACAGGATCAGCAACGGCAGGTGGAAGAGATAGATTGTGAGGGTGAACGAAGCCGTCTGCCGTATGGGCCTCGCGACCGGCAGCAGAATTCGTCCGAGCCGGCCGGCGTACGCGGCGGCACGGAAGTTGACGGCCATCAGGACCGCCAACAGGTAATCCGTCAGCGGATAGCCGGAGTATGCGAGCAGCGAGGCCGCAACGGGCGCATGCGTCTGGAAGGCGTCATGAATCCTGGTCGGGATGGTACTCTTGACCAGCAGCGCCGCGGCCAACAGGCTGCATGCCCACAGGAGCACCGAAGTCCTTTCGGACCATCGCCACCGGCCCAGCGTTCGGTAGAGCAGCACCCCCAGCAGCCAGCACGGCATCAGCAGCAGGATTTTCGGGCCCGCGATGATCGCCAGAACAACGGCAACCCACCCTCGGGACGAGCGCGACAGGTAAGTCCAGGCGCCGAAGATCGCATAGAACCAGGCCTCGTAGTTCAGCGACCAGAACGGACCATTCAGCGGCGGCGCCAGATCGAGAAACCAGGTCTGCGCCAGGAACACCGCATTCGCTGCGGTGTGCAACGGGGCATTGGTGTTGCCGAGCTCCGGCATGAACACCGACCGATGGACGAATTGGCCAAGCACCATGCCGAATCCCAGCGCCGGCAGTGCGACCGACCAGAGCCGCGACAGACGATCGAGCGTGTAGTCCGCCAACTTGGAGCGTTTCGTGTCGGTCACGTAGGCGATGACAAAGCCGGACAGCACGAAGAACGCGATGACCGCCGCGGGACCAGGCCAGTGCAGCGGATAACCCGGAAACAGCACCAGCCACGCATGACCCAGAACCACAACAAGCGCGGCAGCGAACCGAACGAGGTCAAGGTACAGGGACAGGTGGTGCGGCATCGAGCCCTGCATGCCTGGAACGAATCCCCTCCCGCCGCCGCCTTGGTGCAGCTATGCTTCTGGCTGGCGCATGTACTACAACAATAATAAGGCAGCCAGCTATAATCAGGTCTCGGTGGCGGCGCCCCATGCGCGACGGCAGTGCCCTCCTGGCGCCGCTTGTGCCATGCGCCCGGTTCTGTTTCACACGGAGCACGCGGAGGGCCACTGAGCGCCACCGAGAAGAATTGATAGGCGCTGCGCGCCCGTTGCCGTGCCGCGTTGCGCATACGCGCCCGACATGTCTCCGTGGCACTCTGTGACCCTCCGCGCCCTCCGTGTGAGACAAGGCAGAACATGCGGCACGGACGCCGGAGTGTAGTGTCGGGCACGAGCCGAGCCGCTTCTCCGGCAATGAGCGGAAGGCCGCGATGGTCGTTTTCACCGGGCCTCGGTATTATTCCATCGCGGCGTGCGATTCCGTGGTGCGCGGCGCCTGGCGCGGCCGCCGCATCAGGAACAGCAGCAGCAGCGCCGGCAGCGTGGTGAAAATCATCATCTTGTAGTCATCGACATAGGCGATGATCTGCGCCTGCTGATTGATGAGATGGTCCAGCATCGCCGCGCCCTGGCGCGTCGCAGGATCAAG
>DATBKQ010000524.1:0-6075 GCA_036555825.1 Acetobacteraceae bacterium
GGGGATCAGGAAATAGATCAGCACCGGTGCCACGAACAGCGTGACCCCGCCCGGCAGTCCGACCAGGCGAAAGCCGTTGGGGTGATCGGCAAGAGCGAAGCCGACGAACGGCAGCAGGGTGAAGGCGCTGGCAAGCATCACCTCATAGATCGCCGCATAGGTGCGGCGATGCCGCGCCGGCATCAGTTCGGCGGCGATCGGGAACGGCGCGGAGATGGTGAATCCCAGCCCGATGCCGGTGATCAGCCGCAACAGCATGAGTTGCGCGAAATCCTGCGCCACCAGGATCAGCAGCGTGCACAGCGTGCTGAGGATGACGCCGATCTGCATCACGGCGAGGCGGCTGATGCGGTCCGACATCGCCGCCGCGGCGAAGCCGCCGAGTACCACAACAAAGGTCGGCCACACCGCGAGCGCGCGGACCTGGTCAGCATCCAGGTGCAGCGGGCCCTTGGCCAGCACCAGCAGAGATCCGCTGAGTGCCAGGTCATAGCCCTCGATGAAGCCGACGAAGCCCAGCACCACGATCAGCACGACATGGTAGGCGCTGAACGGGATGCTATCGAGTTTGCGTCCGAGAAGATGACTGGCAGGGACGCCGGGCCAGGGGATGGCTGATGCGTCGGTCATGGACATTCGCTCCCTGTGCGGCAGGCCGGTTGTGCGGCTCGACGAAGGACGCCGATGCAAAGAGCGACGTCCCGTCGGACGCAGCCTATGCGCCGCGAGCGGCCGGCGTCCTTGATGCAGGTGAATGATCTGGATCAACAGCATCGGATGGCCGAGACGGTGGTGATCGAACGAGCGGGTCGCGCCGCTGGCGCGGAAGGGTGATCCGAGCCGGTTCATCCTGTAGCCTTGCGTTCTCACATGTGTTAGAACAGCGGTCACAAGGAGAGCACCCATGAGCGCGTTGAAACTGACCCAGATCGGCAATTCGGTCGGCGTGATCCTGCCGAAGGAGCTGCTGGCGAAGCTTGGCGTCGGCAAGGGGGACACGCTGTATGCCATCGACACGCCGGATGGCGTGCGGCTGACCACGGCCGATCCGGAGTTCGAAAGTCAGATGGCGGTTGCGCGCAAGCTGATGAAGCGGTGGCGAAACGTGCTGCGTGAGCTTGCCAAGTGACGGCATGGCTGTCACGCGAACTCATCCTGGCAATTCATGACGAGCAGTTGGCCGAGCACGGCGGGTCGGCCGGACTGCGCGACGAAGGCCTGCTGGAGAGCGCCCTGGCGAGACCGCTCGATCGTGCGGGTTACGACGATCCCGATATCGCCGAGTTGGCAGCCGTCTATGCGATCGGGATCGTGCGCAACCATCCGTTTGTCGATGGCAATAAGCGCACCGCGTTCGCGGCATTGTTCACCTTCCTTGCGCTGAACGGGGCGGAATTCGAACCACCCGAAGTGGACGCAACAATGGCGATGCTGCGGCTTGCCGCGGGCGACCTGACCGACGACGAGTTCGTGCCATGGGTGCGGGCGAGTACGCGCCAGCCGCGCTGACGGGCGTCAGCCTCGGCGCAATCCGCGAACGTTGGCTTGGCTTAGGAACTTTTAGCACCGTTTTAGCGCCGTCTCATGGCGGAACGGTGCGGCGATATGCATCCCCTTGCCTGTTTGATCCAACAGCGGGGAAGCGCAACAATGGCTCAGGACGGATGGAAAGGCGGCCATCACCAGTTCGGCGATGACGGAGAAGGCGGCGGACTGGACCACGGCAAATCCGTCAGCTTCGATCAGTTCGACACCACCACCTATCTGCACTCGGATAATGCCGCCGATGGTTCGTTCGACGAACACTTCATCCTTCAGGTCAAGGGCTTTGAACTGAACGGATCGCCGGTGACCCTGCCAGGGTTCGGCAGCCACTACGGCATGTACTTCCTGATCGATGCAACCGGCGTCGGCACGCCGACCGGCACGACGTTCACCAGCCTGCATGTTGCGCTGATGGTCGATCCCGGCAACAACGATGGAACGCCAAATGCCACCGAAGACGGCATCGGGTTTGCCAATGGTACGTGTGGCGACTTCGCACTGGCCACGGGCACGCTCTATTCCGCCACGCTGGCTCAGAACGACGACCCAACGCCACAGACCCGGCATGCCAACTTCGTCGAGCAGATGACACCGACGCACGCGGGACAGGTGATCCTGGCTAATTCCCTGAAGATGGACGATCTGATGCAGGAAGTCTTGACGACCCCGCTGGATGCCAGGTCGACCTTCCCGGTGGGTGGCGGGGCATCCATCAATCTCGTGACCGGGGGCGACGCCACCGGCCATGTGCAACTGATGCCACAGACGCCGCTGACGATCCGGACGGGACTGCTGAGCCACGACCTGCACGGCGTGGCGTTCTGCGCGGCACAGGGATGATCACAATCGGCCGCCCGGGCGTTTCGCGCGGCCCGGGTGGCCGGATCACCACTGCTGGACGTCCAACTCGGCCTCAGGCAACCCTTGCACCTCCCACGCCTCACGCCCGCCGCGATACCAGTAAACGTGGGTGTAGCCGAGGGCCGCGAGGCGCAGCGCCAGATTGCGGCCATCGAAGCGCTCGGAATTCCAGCCCACCGCGACAATCGGCCGGTTGAGGTCGCCACTGGTCATCTCGCGCATCTTGATGCGCAGACGATCCTGCACGGAGTCCACAAAACTGCCGCCGACGCCGCTATACCGTAGGCCGACCGCGCCAGGAATCGAGCGGCCCCATGAATAGGAGACCGTGTCGATGATGACCGGCTCCGAGCTCGCGAGAAGCCCCGCAAGATCGGTCGTCCGGATCGTCGTCGCTCGGGGAGCGGCTGTGGGCGTAAGGCCGGCGAATTCGCTGTGCAGCTCAGCATCGGCTGCGATGTGAAAATCAGCGTCTTCATCGGCATGGTCGCGTTCGCCCGCCAGGCGCAGGGCGTCCTGCATATGCCTGATCTGCTCGGCGTACACTGTGCTCGAAGGGTCGTCAGGCCAGTGACTGCGGACAGTGTCATACGGAAATATTCGGTCCGCTTCGGCGAGCGCATGCTTCGCGTCCGAAAACCGACCGGTTCGGGCATAGGCCGCGGCAAGGAAGCGGTAAGTCCACTGATGGCCATAGAAGTCGGGGTTGATCGCGAGCGATCGTTCGAGGAAGTTGATCGCGTCCATGTCCCTGCCCAAAAGCAGCGAGGCGAAGCCCATATTCACGTACCGGTTGAACACCCAGGAGGAGCGCGGGTCGAGTCGGATCGCTTGCTCTGACAGCGGTATCGTTTCCTCGGCATGCCCTGCTATGGTCTTGCTTTGAGCAAGGTCGAAATAGCCCGCCGGATTGTTGGGAAATCTCTGGACGAGCTCCTCGGCAACCGCCATCGCTTCCTGGTAGCGGCCCATCTTTCGTAGCCACTGAAGGGTGTAATTGAGCACCAACTCGGAGCCAGGGGCGATCGACCGAGCCCGCGCCAACAATTTCTCGGCACGGTCCATATCCTCGGCGCCGCTCCACCCGGGATAGCCGTTCCTTTCGAGCAGGAGGAAGGCACTGGTGGCCAAGGCATATACCGAGCCTGGATCGAGCGAAAGTGCCTCCTCGAGCAGTCTCAGCGCCTCGTCACGGTGCTCCTTGTTCGGGGGTTGGTAAAGGATGGCGCGAGCTCGCAAGACAAGATCGAATGCATCGGGATTGGTCGGCCGCTCACGCACGCTGCGTGCCTTCTCGATTTCGACCAGGCTTACGCCGAGCTCGGAGCGCATCCGGGCGACGATCTGCTCCTGACCGCCGGCCAGTTCGCTGATGTCCTCATCGAACCGGTCCGACCAGAGATGAACGCCAGTTTCGCCGGAAACGAGCTGCGCGTTGACCCGAAGCGTCGAGCCAAATCGGCGTACGCTGCCCTCGAGCACATAGCGCACGCCCAGCTCTTCGCCGATCTTTCGCACATCTTTGGGCTTTCCCTTGTAGGTGTATGCGGAATCGCGGGCGATGACGAAGGCGCTCGACAGGTGGGCGAGGTCGCTGGTCAGATCGTCGGTGATCCCATCGGCAAGGTAGTCGTCCTTCGGATCGCCGCCCAGGTTCTCGAACGGCAGCACGACCACGGACAGCCGCGGCCGGTCGGTTGACCCGATGTGCAGGAAATCGAGCCTGCCGGCGAAGATCAGCAGCACCGCGACGACCAGACCTAGGCCAGCGAGCGCCGCGCGAAATCCGCGATGGCGGCGCGGAGCCATTCGAGACAGAGGAGAAGACTGGGCCGCCGTAGCGACATGGTCCCCACTCGGCTCGACACCGCCGTCCGGCGCGGGAAGATGCTGATCGTCCTGAATGACAGGAACCACGAACCGATAGCCCCGCCCCGGCACGGTCTGGATGCAGCTTCTCCCGGTCCGCCCCTCGTCCAGCGCCCGCCGCAGCGCCGAGATCTGCACGGTCAGATTGTTCTCCTCGACCGCCGTATCCGGCCACACCGCGTCCATGATCGCCTGCTTGGCGACAAGCTCGCCCGCCCGCGCGACGAGCACAAAGAGCACGTCGAGTGCGCGCGAGCCGAGCGGCACGGGAACCAGGCTGCCGCGCTCGTCCACGCCGAACAGCCCGCCGGCGCTGCGATCGAGCAGGAATTGGCCGAAGCGAATGCCAGCGGTCGTCTGCATGTCCACGGCCCATCCCTCCCCCAAGGAATGCCCCAAAGGAACGAACGTCTGCCCAACACGCGTCGCGGATCGCGGAGTTTTCGCGACAGTCGCGGCCCCCGGCCAGGCCGCGCAACCGCCGAGTTGAGAACAATTGGCGCCGTTTAGCAACTCTTCAGCGCGCCCGCAGTGCGCCTTAATCCGCCGCCGCTGCATGTCATGCGCGCCGGTCGCGACGAGGCACCGGCGCATGCTGACAAGAAGGAGGATTCCCGGGATGAAACGCACAATCAGAACCGTTCTGACCATCATGGCGATGGCGATGGGCGTCGCCACCATGCTGGGCTCGGCCCCCGAGGCCAAGTACGTCTACGGCGCGGCGTGCGACTGCAACGACGGGTCCGGCGGCAACAACTGAACAGGGGAACGGGAATGGGCGCCTTCCTGGTGGCGCTGATTGCGCTGTTTGCCTCGGTCGGCGCCGCGTGGATCGCTCCGGCGCCCGACGACCGCCGGCAACGGCTCGATCCGCGCTACCGGGACCTGGTCTGATCCGGTGCCGGCCGGCTCAAGCCGATCGCGCGGCGGGGGCACGTCGCGCGGCCGCACTCACCACGGCCAACGTCACGATGTTCAGCACCAGCGCGACGATGCCGATGTTCAGATCGCGCAACGCCTCCGGCAGCGTCGGGAACAGGCTGGCCATGGTTGTATGGGTCAGCGATGTGGCGGCGACCGTCGCGATCCCGACCACGATGCCGGCGAACACGGCGGTGCTGGTGAGCGGATTGCGCCGCGCCAGGCTCATCACCAGCGCGGGAAACAGTTGTGTGACGAAGCTGTAGCCCATCAGCAGCAGCGCAACGATGGTCTGGCCGCCGTTCAGGGTGAAGTAGATCGCGACAAGCGCCACCACGGGTACCAGCCACCGCGCGAGCCGCGCGACGGTCGCATCCGGCACATCGCCGCGCAATGGCCGGTACACGTTGTTGGCCACCAGCGTTGCCGCCGTCATCATGATCATCGAGCCGGGTACCAGCGCGGTGAGCACGCCGGCGGCCCCGATCACGCCGACGAACCACGGCGCAAAGGTCTGGATCGACAGCCGGAACAGCGCCAGATCGATCTCCGGCCCCTTCAGCCCAGGCACCTTCAGCACGGCGGCGAAACCGACGAAGAACACGAACGCCAGGATGAGCTGATACAGCGGCATCACGATCGCGTTCTGGCGAAAAACCCGCTCGCGCCGCGCGGTGAAGATCGAGCCGAAGCTGTGCGGCCACATGTAGAAGCCGAGTGCGGTCAGCAGCACGGTGGAGTCGAACCAGGCGGCACTCTCGCCCCTGGGCGGCAGCGCGAGGAAGCCCGGCTTGGCGTCCTGGATCGCGGAGAACATCGGGCCGAAGCCGCCATAGAGCACGATCGGGAGGTAAAGCCCGAGAAACACCGCGACCGCGA
>DATBKQ010000525.1:0-7367 GCA_036555825.1 Acetobacteraceae bacterium
GGTTGGATGTGCTGGTCGTCCCGAACAAGACCGAAAAGCCTGGCCCGCTGATCGTGCCGGCGTTGTTCACGGTGCCGATGCCAAAGAGTCGCACGCCAATCGAGGCAGCGTTGATGGCACCCCCGGCATTGTTGGTGAGCGATCCTCCGCCGCGCAAATAGACGCCGGTGTTCGTGGAATCGGCGATGACGCCGGAGTTAACGACCGTGCTCAGACCGCGGAGATACACGGCGGCGTTGGTGCGAGCGCTGATCGTGCCGCCGCTCTTGTTGGTGATCGACGCGGGTCCGTTGACGAATACGGCATAAGTGTTGCCCAGCACCGTCCCGGCTGTCTCGTTGATCAGCACGCCGCTCGTGACCGCGCTCAAGAGGCCGCCCAGGTACACGCCGCTGGCGCTGGTGGAACCTAGTCCGCCGGAGATCAGGCCAAAGTTGTCGATGGTCCAGGTGTTGGTGGCGCCGCTCTTGCCGTAGAGCGCGCCCAGTGTGCCGGCCGGCTTGCTGACAACCGCAGTCGCTGCGACCGTCACCGGATTGTCGCTCTGGCTGGTCAGCGTGATGCCAGAGGTGTTGGTTCCGGTGATCGTTCTCGCCATGGCGGTCCTCGCTGCGCGGGGGACAGCCTCGATAGCGAGCCGCTGATTAATGAAAGATGAAGGCGCAGGCGAGCTCAGAGCAGGATGCGAGGCGAAGCCATCCTGCTCTAATTGACTCGTCGATTGGAAGCCCGATTCCGCCTTCGGTCATCGCGCTCTAACGCCGGAACCGTTCGCCACCGAACCGTCCTCCGGCAGCGCCGGAAAACCCCCGCCCGCCGCCCTGGAAACGCGCGAAGCGGTCCTGCTCGAGCTGCCGATAGCCGTCGCTGTTCAGCGTCGAACGGCTACTGCCGCCGCCATTGGACGGCCGCTGCTCTGATTGCCAGCCGCCGTCGTTCCATTTCGACCAGCCGTTGTCGGTGTGGCGGTAAACGTTGCCGTCGGCGCCGGCATAGACGTTGCCGGTTGGGGTGCGTGCCACGCCGGCATTGCGGCCGGTGGCGTTGCTGTGCACCCCGGCGCCCGCGGCCCCGGTGCTGGAGCTGAACCCGCCGGCCGCGCCGCGGGCGTTGCTGGCGCTCGCGGTGTTCACCGTCCGTGTGGGGGTGCTGACCGTGCTGGAGCCCCAGCGCGAATAGGCGTTGGCGTTCTGCGTCGTGCTGCCGGCGACGCCATAGCGCGGGTTGTAGAAGCTGCCGCTGGCCGTGCCGCCATTGGGACCCCAGACGGCACCGCCGCGCGCATAGGTGCCGGTGTTCGGATTGTAGTACGACCACGCGCCGGCGCCGCCATAGGGGCCATAGACCGCGGCGCCGCGCGCCCAGGCTCCGGTTGCCGGATTGTATGCGGCGCCCGCGGTGGCGGCTCCGCCATACGGCCCATAGACCGTGCCGCCGCGTGCCCACGTGGCGGTGGCCGGGTTGTACCAGACGCTGCCGGCGTAGGAGTACGGGTACGGATAGTAAACCGGCACGGCACCGGGGACGACATAGGGCGGGTAGTAGTAGCCGGTGCCGTAGACCAGCAGGCCGGCGGTGACGAACCCCATCGCGTAGCCGGCGGTGTAGCCGTAGGTGACCGACTCCGGTGTCGATCCGTACACGTTCACATAGCTGACGTTGTATACCGGGCTGCTCGGCGGAATCGTGTGGATCGCCGGCGGGATGCTGTCTGCCAGCACCCATGGGCCGTTCGGCGTGGGGCCGACGAACCAGGCGCCCTTGTCGCAAACATAGTATTTGCCGCCGGTGCCGATCACCTGGAACGCAGTGTTGACCGCATAGGTGAGGTCGGTGCCCGGGATCGGCTTGAACTCCGGCTGTCCGGCATAGGTCACTATCGGCTTCGCTGCGGACCGCTTCAGCGTCGCCTGCTGGGGGATCTGCGCCTTCAGCACGGCGAGCTGCGCCTCCGACGTGCCCGGCACCGAGGCCAGCACCTGGCTGCGCGCACCCTCGGGCGGGATCATGGCGAAGTCCGGCGGAAGGTGATCGCTCGCGAAGCTCCAGGGTCCGTCGAGACCGGGGGCGGAGAACCAGCGGCCCGAGATCAGATAATAGAATTTGCCCTGCCCGGTATCGAAGAACAGGTCGCTCGCGGTGTTCTTCACGTATTGCAGGCTGGTCCCGGGTATCGCCGCGAACTGGATGGGGCCGTCGGTGACGATGATCTCGGCCGGTTTGGTGCTGGCGAAGATCGCCGGCACCTTGGCGGCCGGAACCGGCTTCGCCGGGATCGCCTTGCGTGCATCGGCGAAATTGGCGTTCGCCGGCAGCTTGCCGAATGCGGGCGGCAGTTTGCTCACCGCCTTGTAGGGGCCGGTGGCCGCCGGCGCGGACAGCCAGTTGCCGTTGTTCAGCAGGTACCAAGTGCCGCCGGCGTCCTCGAACACGTCCCAGTTGGTGTTGACTGCGAATTTCAGGCCGCTGTTGCCGGCTGGCGCCATCACGGGGTCGCCGTCGAACACCACCAGGCTTGCCGGCCGGTCGACGTGGAAAATCGCCGGCGGGTCGTTGTTCACCGCCATCTGTTGCGCGGTCTGCGGCAGTTCCTTCAGGCTCAGCACGATGGTATCGAGCGGCACCTGCTTGAGCTTCAATGTCTCCAGCACCCCGCTGATCCTGTCCTGCACCTGCGCGGCCTTCCCGGTATCCAGCGAGGGGAAGTGCGAGGTGATCAGTTTCGGATCGCTGAGCGTGACCAGGTGCGTTGCGTTGTCGATCGCGGTGGCGAAGGAGAGTTCAAGTGTGCCGAGGATCGGCGTCTTGGCGCCTGGCGGGGTGATGGCGAGTGCCATTCGGGCAGTCAGCGTCTTCTGATCGGGCCAGGAAACCGCCTGCGGCTGATAGACGACGGCCGTCGTGCCGTTCGGTGCGGTGACGGTGTGCGGCCAGGTTGCCGCATCCTGCGCTCTCGCGGCCCACGGCGATGTCAGGAACGCGATAAACAGCAGCAGCCGCGCTGTGCGCATTTCTCAAATACCCCCCGCCTGAGATTCTGCTTACGCCTCGGCCGCCGCCTTGCGCGCCATCGCCTCTTCGGCCGAGGCGATGCCGCCATGCGCGGCCGACCAGGCCACGGGATCCTCGAGGAAGCGGCGCACCTCGGCCAGTGCGGCCTCCGAAAAGTACGGCCGCTCGTTGCACGCCTCCAGCACGTCCCACCAAGTGCACAGGTGATGCAGCGCGATGTCCATCCGCGCCAGCGTCTCGAACGCGCCTGGGAACACGCCGTAGAAGAACACCACGAAGGCGTGGTTGACGATCGCGCCGGCATCGCGCAGCGCCTGGGCGAAGCGGATCTTCGACTGGCCGTCGGTGGTAAGGTCCTCGACCAGCAGCGTGCGCCTGCCTTCCGGCACGTCGCCCTCGATCAGCGCGTTGCGGCCGAACCCCTTCGCCCGCTTGCGCACATAGGCCATCGGCGCCGACATGCGATCGGCGATCCAGGCGGCGAACGGAATGCCGGCGGTCTCGCCGCCGGCCACCGCCTCGATCGTCTCGTAGCCCACATGGCGGTGGATTTTCTCCACGCCAAGCTCGCAGATCTTGTTGCGCGCGCGCGGGAAGAAGATGATGCGCCGGCAGTCGATGTAGACCGGCGATTTCCAACCCGAGGTGAAGGTGTACGGCTCCTCGGGACGGAAGTTGATCGCCTGGATTTCCAGCAGGATGCGCGCGGTGGTCAGGGCCGCGTCACGATCCCAGTCGCTGTTGTGTCCGGCGGTGGCGGCCTTGGCCATCGGCTGGTCCCCTGCTTCGGAGTCGGCCGCGCGCCATACCGGCCCGGCCGGGGCGGATCATGGTGGAAGAGCGGGGCAGGGGCAATTGGTGAAACGGGAACCAGGTGGTCATGGGCGAGGTATCGGGACTTCGGCGCAGGCCAAAGTCTGCGCACTCGACGAGTGCACAAGGGGTTTTCTAGAGATTTCAAGGATACAAGGCAGGTGGCTCCAACGACCCCGACGGAAGAATCTGGCCCAATGCAGCCGGCTCCCTGTCGTGCAGTTCTGTTGGCCTGAGGGTAGAGTATTCTATTACCGCCTGCTCCGTTAACACGAGCCGAGCAGACACGGTGGAGGGCAGCGATGGATGTTGCGGACTGGCTGCAACAGCTGGGCTTGGAGAGATATGCGGAGGCATTCCGCGAGAACGACATAGGCTTCTCGGTTCTGCCTGCGCTAACCGCAGACGACCTCAAGGAGCTCGGTGTCGCTTCGGTCGGCCATCGTCGGCAGTTGTTGGAGGGGATCGCCGCACTGCGCACAGCTCCCCCGGCTCGGGAGGGTGGCGCGTCGGCTGAACGGCGTCAGCTCAGCGTCATGTTCTGCGACGTAGTGGGCTTCACTGCGCTCTCTGCGCGATTGGATCCTGAGGACTTGGGTACCATAATCCGGGAGTACCAGGCCCGCGTCGCCGGCGCGGTAGGCGCTTGGGGCGGGTTCATCGCCCGGTATGTCGGTGACGGCATCCTGGTTTATTTCGGTTGGCCGGAGGCGCATGAGGCCGATGCCGAAAAGGCGGTGCGCGCGGCGCTTGCGGTGGTCGAGACAGTGGGTGGCGAGCCTGTTCATGCGGAGCGCCTGCAAGTGCGCATTGGTGTCGCCACCGGTCTCGTCGTTGTGGGCGAACCCATTGGAACGAGCAGTGCGCGACAGCAGACGGCGATCGGGGAAACACCGAACCTGGCTGCTCGCCTGCAGGCTCTCGCCGCGCCGAACGGCATCATCATCGATGCGGTTACCCGGCGTCAGATCGGCACTCTGTTTGACTGCTGTGATCTTGGGGCGTTCGAACTGAAGGGTCTGGCTGGGCCGGTCAAGGCTTGGCAGGTGATGTGCGAAGCTGACGCAAACAGCCGTTTCCAGGCCCTGCGAGGGGATAACGCGACGCGCTTGGTCGGACGCCAGGAGGAGCTGGACCTGCTCCTTCGCCGCTGGAAGCAGGCGGGTGCTGGTCAGGGCCGGGTTGTTTTGATCTCCGGCGAGCCAGGTATTGGAAAGTCACGCCTGCTGGCAGCGCTTGATGAGGAGCTGCAAGCGCTACCTCATACCAACCTCCGCTATTTCTGTTCTCCGCACCACCAGGACAGCCCGTTGCACCCGGTGATCCGCCAGCTCGAGATGGCAGCGGGGTTTGCTCGCGACGACGATCCGGCTGGTCGCGCGATCAAGCTCAAGTCTCTGCTTGCCCTTGCCAAGACTCCCGACGAAGACGTCGCACTCGTGATGGCACTTCTGCTACCCACTCAGGAACCTTCAATTCTCGAGAGTCCGAAGCGGCGGACAGAACGAACGTTTGATGCATTGATCAGCCTGGTTGAACGATTGAGCATCGAGCATACCTTGCTGATGGTGTTCGAGGACGTCCATTGGGCCGACCCGAGCACGCTGGATTTCATCGACGTGTTGATCCGGCGCATCGTGCATTCATCGAGCCTGCTGATTCTTACGTTTCGGCCGGAATTCTCGGCCCCTTGGGTCGGGCACGCCGGAATCACACTGCTGACACTGAGCCGGCTCGATCGTGACGATGCAACCATCCTGGCGACGCAGCTCACGAGTCAGCGGCGACTACCGGCCGCGCTGATTGACAACGTCGTCACACAATCCGACGGCATTCCGCTCTTCATCGAAGAACTGACCAAGTCGGTCATGGAGAGCGCGGAGGTTACGCCAGCGTCCGCCATCGCCGTACCTGCCACCTTGCACGCATCACTGATGGCACGGCTCGACCGAATTCCCGTGGCGAAGCAGATTGCACAGATTGGCGCTGTCATTGGCCGGGATTTTCCGCGCACTCTGGTCGCCGGCGTAACCCGGTTGTCGGAGGCGCAGCTGACACGCGGGTTTGATGAGCTGGTCGCGTCTGGAATTGCATTCCGCCGAGGTGTTGGTCCCGATGTGGTCTATACTTTCAAGCACGCCTTGGTGCAGGAGATCGCCTACGATAGCCTTCTGCGTCGCCGACGCGGCGAACTCCATGCCGCGATTGTGGAACTGGCGGAGCATACTGAATCTGACGCGGGTATTGAACCTGGAGTGCTCGCGTATCACTGCGCACAGGCAGGCCTGACGGCCAAAGCTGCCAACTATTACCGGATTGCCGGAGAACGCTCGGCCGAACGGCTGGGGATGGCGGAGACCCGGCGGCAGCTAGAGCAGGGATTGCAGCTTGCCGAGCGACTGCCTGCTGGCCCCGATCGGTACCGCCTAGAAGCCGAATTGTGGATCGGGCTGGGGCGAATTCTGCTACCGACCAAGGGGCAGGCTCATCCGGAGACCCGAAGCGCGCTGAGCCGGGCGGTGGACATCTGCCGGCGGTTCGACAGTGGAGCGATGCTGATCCGTGCATTGTACGGGCTGGGGATTGTCGAGGAAGTGCGCGGCGATCTACGCGGCGCTCAGACAATCGGTGAGGAACTTGTGGCGCTCGCGGCAGCACGAAACGACCCGAGCATCGCCCTCGCTGCCCGTGCCCGGCTTGGCTCTGCGCTATTCTACCAAGGGCGCTTTATGGCGGCGCAAGATGTGCTATCACAGGCTGTGGACCTGTTGGCCCAAGGCACGCCCATGTCGTTCGATGTGGCCGTCTCGTCCACACCAGCTTTGCCTGTCTTGTCGTTCATGGCGAACACTTTTGCCTGTCTCGGAAATACCGACGAAGCCGTCACATACTCGCAGCAAGCTGTTCGGCAGGCACGGCAACTCGCGCCGACATCCCTGGCCTTTGCCCTGCATGGTCAGCTGCGGACAGCAATAATCATGGACGACGTCCCCTGGTGCCGCGAGACAGCCGAACAGCAGGTTGCGCTCTGCGAGGAGTATTCGCTCCCGCCCTTCCTCTCCAATGCCCTCTGCGCCCTGGGATGGACGAGCGCCAGATGTGGCAACGCGCCGGAGGGGCTGCGCCTGCTAACGGAGGGGACCAGGATGCTGGATGCACTGGGCTCTAAAGTGTCTGCAAGCATGATTAGTGGACTGATGGCAGATACGCTCGCATTGTCTGGGCGCACATCTGATGCCATGGCGGTGTTGGACGAAGCGTTGGCGCTTGCAGTTCAAACTGGCGCCGCGTGGCTGGACGCGGAATTGCTCCGGCGCAAAGCTGAGCTGCTAAGTTGCGGTCCGCCTGGAGATCCGGTTGCGGTCGAAGCCGAATTTCAGCGGGCCATCGATATAGCGCGCAGTCAGTCGGCAAGGCTGCTCGAACTGCGCGCAAGCCTAGGGCTCAGCAAGCTGTTGTGTCGGGACGGGCGGCGCGACGAAGCCCATGTTCTCCTCCGATCCATATGCGGCTGGTTTGCCGAGCAAAGCGGCGCACCCGAT
>DATBKQ010000526.1:0-10738 GCA_036555825.1 Acetobacteraceae bacterium
GTCCGGTGGTGACGAGTTTGCGCGCCGTGTCACCAGTGAGCCCCAATCCATCGCCATGTACTGAACGTTCAATCCAAGTTCCAGAAACAAGCTGCGGGTCAGTTGCGCCTCCTGCTGCAGCGCAGGCTGGTCGGTCGGCGACATCAGCAGAATCGGTTCACCCTTGTATCCTGATGCGGCCACAAGCTTCTTGGCCAATGCGATATCGCGTGGGCCGGACAGCGCCTCCAGGCCAGCCTTGTTGGCCATTGGTGAGCCGTCGGTGAAGTAGCCAACCGGCACACGGCCGAGATCCGATTGCTCCCCGACGATCGACTGCACGAAGGCGTGCTGGTCAACCGCCGGCAGCAGCGCGCGCCGCAGTTTCACGTTGTCGAAGGGCGGGTACAGATGGTTCAAAGCGAGCACGCCTATCCACCCGAACGGGTCGTAAACCTTCACCTCGACGCCGGCGGACTGTTTGAGCATAGGCAAGAGGTCGATGAGCGGGAGTTCCACCCAATCCACCTCGCCTGTCTGCAAGGCCGCCGCTGCCGTCGCGGGATCGGGTTGGACGATCCACTCCACTCGATCGAAATTCACCACCTTGCCACCCGCGAAGTATGATGGCGGCTCGGAGCGCGGCACATAGTTCGCGAACCTTGCCCAGGCCGCCCGCGCGCCCGAGACCCATTCGTCCTTCAGAAACCGGTAAGGACCACTGCCGACATACTCCTTGATCTGCTCGGATGATGGCGTCTTTGCCATGCGCTCTGGCATCATAAAGCAGTTGCGCGCACCGAGCGCATAGAGCATTTGGCTGAACGGCTTCTTCAGGCGGATGCTGAACCGCTTGTCATCGAGCGGCCTCATTTCCTCCGCGAGTAATACAAGCTGCTGGCCAAATGGATCTTTCGTGGCCCATCGGCTGATTGATGTGGTGCAGTCGATTGCGCGCACCTTCTCGTTATCGTGGAACAGCAGGCCATCACGCAAAGTGAACGTCCAGGTCAGATTGTCATCCGAGATTTCATGGCCTGCGCACATTTGCGGTTGAGACTGCACCGAGGCGTCTATGCCATATAACGTGTCGAACACCATATAGCCGTGGTTGATCGCCACGGTTGCTGTGGTCCAGATCGGGTCCGGATTTGCGAGATTGGCCTGCGGCACGAAGTGCAGCGTCCTGGCCTCAGCTTGCGCAACGGCCGGACGAGCCAGCGTAGCCAGGCCGGTCGTGGCGGTGGCGGCGGCCGCTCCAAGAATCTCCCTGCGTCGCATTCCGGCTTCCTCCAAGCCTGAGGGATGATGAGGTCAACCTGAGCTCCTCATGCCCTAAAGTTGTGTCACGCCCGCTCGGGCACAGTCCTCGTCCTGCTGTGCTGTCCCTCCGCCGACACCGCATGCGCCCTCGACTATGCCGTTGCGGAGGATCGGCACGGCACCCTGCCCCATGATGATGTGTCCGCCCTCGGCCGCAGCGATTCCCCGCGGAGTCGGATGATCGGCCCTCTCGGTCAGTTCGCCGCTGGCGCGGCCAAACGCAGCCGATGCGACGGCCTTACCTTGGCTACCATAAACACCGGCCCAGATCGCGTTATCCATGCGCTGGAATGCCATCAACCGGCCACCGGCATCGCATACGGCAACGCTGATCCTGATGTTGAGTTCGCGTGCCTTGGCGATTGCGCCGGCAATGATGCGGTTGCTGTCATCAAGGGTCAGAGGCATGAGTGGTTCCCTTTCCTGCTGCCAGAGCATGATGAGGTCAGGTTGCCCCTCATCATGCTCTGCCTTCCTTGCTTGAGCGTGTGATTCAGACCTTCGATTCCGCCTCCGGTCATCACGCACCAAGTCCAGACTGACGGGATGCTGGCCGGCATGCAACGGCGGGGTGCCTGGAGCGGGCGGCGGCCGGCCGGCGTGCTACATCGCCGGCTTCGGCTGAAGCGCCACGGCGCGGCAGTTGCGGACCGCAGGGCGGTTTGGTTCACTGTCGGCGACAGCAAGAGCCGCGATTGTTGCGTGCCAGGGGGAGATGACGCATGCCAGGAATAACCCGCCGCGGGCTCGCCACCGGCGTGGCATCCGCCGCCATCGTTGCGGGCCGCGCCGCCTCCGCACAGGTCGCCTCGGTCACCCGCAACCTGCCGCGCAGCTATGCCGGTACCCGCCTGAACCTCGCCTGGGGCACCGGACAGGTGAACGTGACGATGGCCGACTTCAGCCGCGAGTTCAGCGAGGCCACCGGCATCAACCTGCAATTCACCTCACTGAACTCCGACGATCTCCAGCAGAAGACGATCCTGGACACCGCCACCAAGACCAATGCCTACGACGTCTATCTCAACGCCTATCAGTGGAAGCAGGAAATCGGTCCCTACCTCGCCGACCTCACGGACATCGACAAGCAGGTCAAGGGCTGCCCGCCGCTCGAGCTCGACGATTTCCCCAAGGCCGCCTTCGAGGTCTACAGCCGCTTCGGCAACAAGCTGATGGCGATTCCGATCAACGGCAGCGCCACGTGCTTCGTGTGGAACAAGAAGGCGTTCCGCGATGCCGGGCTCGACCCCGATGCGGCGCCGAAAACCTGGCAGGAGGTGTACGACCACGGCAGCAAGCTGGTGGCCGGCAAGCAGTACGGGTTCAACATGCCGGCCGGCAAGAGCATCCAGGCCGCCTGCATGTGGATCACCGTGTTCCATGGCTTCGGCGGCTCCTACACCGACGCCAAGGGCATGCCTGCGCTCAACAGCCCCGCCGGGCTGCGCGCCACCAGGTTCATCGTCGAGCAACTGCAGAAAATCAGCCCACCCGGGAACCTCACCTGGGACTTCCCGGAGATGGTCAACGCCTGCGCCGTCGGCACCTCGGCACAGGGCTTCATGTGGGGCGGCGGCTTCTCGACGCTGCTCGATCCCGGCAAGTCGGTGGTCGCCTCCGATCTCGGCTGGTCCCCCACGCCTCAGGCGGTGCTGCTTGGCGGCTGGGGACTCTCGGTCGGCGCGGCATCGAAGAACATCGACGCCGCCAAACTCTTTGTCGGCTGGCTCACCAGCAAGGAGAATTCCATCCGCCTCGCGCGCATGCACGGCCAGCCCGCGCGCATTTCAGCGTTCACCGACGCGGAAGCGGTGAAGAAGTATCGCCAGCTTCCGGTGATGCTCACCGCTATGCAGGGCAAGGTGGCGATGTATATGCCGGTCAAGGAAAACGGGCAGGTGAACATCATTATCTACGACGAGGTCAACGCCGCCTGTGCCGGCACCAAGTCGGCCGAGGACGCAGTGAACGCGATGCAGGAGAAGACCATCGCCCTCATGAAACGCCGCGGCTCCCTGCCCGGCTGAGCCGGATGGCCGTGCTCGCCGCCCGCGGGCGCGCCAGGTTGCTCGCCCGCAATCCGGCGCTTTGCTTCCTGCTGCCCGCCGCCATCGTGCTGATCGGCGTCTATCTTGGCCCGATGCTTTATTCGATGCAGGTCAGCTTCACCCGCTGGGTGCTGGTCGAACCGGGCAGCGAGGACGATCCGGCCGGGATCGCCAACTATGTCGAGGTGCTGAAAAGCGGCGAGTTCTGGACAGCAGTGCGCGTCACCGTCACCTATGCCGCGAGTTCGATCGCCTGCGGCCTGGTACTCGGCACCTGCTTCGCCCTGCTGCTGAACCTGGAGTTCTTCTGGCGTACCTTCTTCCGCTCGGTGATGATAATCCCGATGGTCATCACCCCTGCGGTGATCGGGATCTTCTGGAAACTGCTGTACGAGCAGCAGACCGGCGTGTTCAACCGCCTGCTGAACGCGATCGGGTTGCCAGGTGTCGCGTGGCTCGACCTCAACACCGCGCTGCCCGCCATCATCATGATGGATGTCTGGCAGACGACGCCGTTCTTCATGCTGGTCATCCTGGCGGGCCTGCAGGCGATCGACGAGAGTGTGGTCGATGCCGCGCGTGTGGACGGCACCTCGCGCTGGCAGATGTTCCGTTACGTGCTGCTGCCGCACCTCCTGCCCTACATGCTGATCGCCGCCGCCTTCCGCTGCATCGGCGCCATGGGCGACTTCGACAAGATCTGGTTGCTCACCGCCGGCGGCCCCGGTGACCGCACCACCACCATCACGCTGTTCACCTACAAGACCGGCTTTTCAGCCTTCGACATCGGCCGCACCGCGGCGATCGCCTGGATCTTCGTCGCCGTGGTGCTGGCCGTCAGCGCGCCACTGCTGCGTCACCTGTTCAAGACCGCCGCGGCGGACCGCTGATGCGGCGCCGGTTCAACCGCACCCAGGTGAAGGTGGCGCTGACCGCGATGTGGTGCGTGCTCGCCTTCGTCTATCTGTTTCCCTACACCTGGATGGTGCTCACCTCGATCCGCCAGCCGGTGGACACGCTGGAGATGCGCTTCATCTTTGCTCCGACGCTCGAGGGATTCCGCTCGCTGTTCGTCCGCAACGGGTTCCAGGCCTATCTCCTCAACAGCATCCTCATCGCCGTACCGGCAACACTTGCCTGCGTCGCGGTGGCCTCGCCCGCAGCCTATGCGCTGACTCAGTTGCGCCTGCGCGGACGCTTCTTTCTCGGAGCGATCCTGGTCGCGCGCATGGTGCCGGGCATCGCCATCGTGGTGCCGATCTATCTCGCCGCATCGCGCGTAGGCCTGCTTGATACACGAACCGTGCTGGTGGTGTTGTACACCGCCTTCAACCTGCCGTTTGCGATCTGGCTGCTGCGCGGCTTCTTTCGCGAGGTTCCCGCCGAAGTCCGCGAGGCTGCGATCATCGACGGCTGCACGGAGTTTCAGGTGTTCCGCAGCATGATGCTGCCGTTGCTGACCGGCGGGCTGGTGGCCACCGGGGTGTTCGTGTTCATTGCCGCGTGGAACGAGTTCCTGTTCGCGCTCACGCTCACTCAGTCGAACGCCGCCACCGCGCCACTGTCGGTGGTCGGATTCCGCAACGAGTACGGCATCGACTGGCTGGCGATCGGCGCCGCCGCGGTGCTGATCTCCACCCCGGTCGTTGTGTTCGCCATCGTCATGCAGCGCTACCTCGTCCGCGGCCTCACCATGGGCTCGGTCAAGCGATGAGCGGGTCATTCTGTTCTTCGACAACTCCACTGGGGCGCGCGTCGCCGGTAATTCTCTCCAGGCGTTACACGGGCGCGCTGCTAGGCAGCCCTGGTGCCGGGGCGGGCCAGTGAACACAGGCGCGATCCAGCTGCGGCATTCCTGGGGCTCAATGCTCCGTACCGCACGGGCGCCCGCGGCAATTCTGCTGTTGGGCGGTCTGGGGCTGGCGGCGCCGCCGCAAACGCGCGACATGCTTGCCTTCCTCGGCGGAGATCACGCCGCGGCCGCGGTCAGCTTCCAGATCGCCTTGCTGGTCCTCGGTGGCTCGGCGTGGTTCTGGTCGCGCGCAGTGCTCGCGGCAAGGTTCGGGATTGACGACCGGCAGCGCGGAGGCCGTGCGGTCAGCGGCGGCTTCGACTGGACGGCATTCAATTGGCTGCCGCGGTTTGTGCTGGCCGCAACCTTTCTCATCGGCGCCGCCATCGCGTTCCGTGGGCGCAGTCCATGGACCATCGCCGGGGCGATCGCGGTGGGCACATTGGCCCTGCTGCTGGCCGTTGTCCGGCCGAGGGCGGGCATCGTGACGATCCCACCGGCCCCTCGGGCGGGCCTCTACGCGTGGCTTCGAGGCGGGGCGTGGGCGCGGTTTCGAACCCTCATGCGCCGCGCTCCGTTCGGCCAGTTGACGGCGCTCACGCTGCTCGCGTTGGGACTTGTGCCGTTGGCGCTCGCGATCCTCGAGGCGTTCACGTCGGCGCTCCACTTTCCCAATCTCGTGGCTGCCGCGTTTCCGGGCCCGGCGAGCGCCGTGCTTCTGCTCGGCCTCATGATCGGGCCGCTGAGCGTGTCGACCTTCGTGTGCGACGGCCTGGGCCTTCCGCGACGGCTCGGTCCGCTGCCGTTTCCGCTGCGCCGCCCGCCGGTCCTGAGCCTGATCCTGATCTACGTGTTCGTGGCCGTGCCAGCGCTGTTCTCGGTCCACACGGTCCGCATTGCCGAGCATGCCTCGACCGAGCGCCAGCCGCTCGACGTATTGTTCGATGCCTGGGCGAAGAAGTGCGCCCCTGGCACGGGACCGGTGCGGCCGATCATCGTCGCCGTGTCGGGCGGAGCGACACGAGCTGGCCTGTGGGGCGCCGCGGTCATTGACCGGGTACTACGGGCGCAGCAGTCCGATGGGCCGGCACTGTTCGCGGTCAGCAGCGTCTCTGGCGGTTCGCTCGGCGTTGCAGGGGCTTTGACCTTGTTGAGCCGCGAGGACCTGCCGTGCCGGGCAAAGGGACTTCCGCTCCTGCGCCCGGCCGGGAATGGGCACGTTCCGCTGGCCGGCGATGCCTTGGGACCGCTTCTCGCCGGTTGGCTGATCGACGATATCCCCCGCTCCGCTTTCGACCCCATCGCCGCCCTGGTGCGCGCGATGTCGGGGCGGCGCCCGAACGGCGGTGATAGCGCCGAGGCGATCGAGCATGGCTTCGAGGATCTCTGGGCTGCAATAAGGCCGAAGGGGGCGCCGGGCTGGGATCAGCCGTTCCTATCCCTGTTTTACGTCAGCCCAACGGGGCCATACCGGGGAGGGATGCCGTTGTGGTTTGCAAATGGCACCGACGCGGGGACCGGCAATCGCGTGATCACCGCGCCGACCGCTGTGCCGATGGACCGACAGGATCACACGACGCCATGGCCGTTCCGCGGTGCGCGCGACTTCCACGTTCTGATGGGAGCGGATGTGTCGATCGCGACGGCGATCGACAACACGGCACGGTTCCCCTACCTCGAGCCGTTTGGACAGATGCTGCCCCTGCAGGGGGGAAAGCTGGTGGGCTCGCTGGTGGACGGCGGCTACTTCGAAAACGAGGGCCTGCAGACCGCATTGGACCTGGCCGGGTGGCTTGCAGCCCATCCGGTGCAAGGCCGGCCAGTCCGGCCGATCATCGTCCAGGCTACCGGAGATGGCGAGGCGAAGGTCAGCGGTGCAGAGGTGATGACCTGCACGAATGCGTCGGACGGCCCGTTCATTCCAGACGAGCACAGCGCCTGGCAGGTCTTTGCCCCACTCCTCGGACTTTACCACGTGCGCGGCGGACACTCGGCGGTACTGTTGCGGCAGGCACGCGACGAACTCTGCGACCAGCCCGGGCAACCGCGCTTCGTGCACTTTTATCTGCCCGCGGATCATGGGAGCTCTGTCCCGCTGAACTGGGTGCTCTCGGACGCCACGGCGCGGTTCATCTGGGGTGCCACCCCGGATGGAGGTGCTTTCAACGACCAGCAGGTCCGAAACGAGACCGAACTGTCCAATCTCGCTGCAGCCCTGGCGTCAGAACCGCGCTAGCCAGCGTCAACGTAAGACAGAGCAAGCGCGTGCGAAGGAGACGTGGAATGACCGAACGGCGCATTGGTGTCATAGTCAACGGTGCCACGGGTCGTATGGGTACGACCCAGCACGTCGCGAATCTTCTTGCCATTGCCAAGGACGGCGGATTGCTGTTGCGCAATGGTGATCGGCTGGTGCCGGAACTCCTGTTGGTGGGGCGCGATACCTGGCGATTGAAAGCGCTGGCCGCGGTCAATGGCGGCCAGCGGTGGACAACCAGCCTTGACGAGGCGCTTTCGGGTCCGGACATGATCTTCATGGACTGCGCCGCGACCGGCGGCCGGCCCGCCCGCGTTCATAAGGCGATCGCTGCCGGTAAGCACGTTCATATTGAGAAGCCGACGGCGCCCACGGTAGATGAGGCAATGGAGCTGGCGCGCGCGGCGCAGTCCGCTGGGCTCAAACATGGCGTCATCCAGGATAAGCTGTATCTACCAGGGTTCGCCAAGCTTCTCTTCGTCAAGAATGCCGGCTTCTTTGGCCGCATTCTGTCCATCCGCATCGACGCAGGATCTTGGATATTCGACGGAAAGACACAGGAGTGCCAACGGCCAAGCTGGAACTATAAGCGATCGGAGGGTGGAGGGATCGCGCTCGATATGATGGCACACTGGCGCTACATGATCGATCGGTTGGCGGCGCCGGTGACTGGCGTGTGTGGGCTGATGGCGACGGCGATCCCGGAGCGAGTGGACGAGCGCGGGCAAACCTACGCCGTGGATGCGGAGGACACGTCCCACGCACTCCTGCAGCTCGCTGGGGGCGCTGTCGGAGTCATCACCAACAGTTGGGCGACTCGCATCCGGCGCGACGATACGATGGTGGTCCAGATCGACGGAACGCAGGGCTCGGCTGTGGCCGGGCGGTTCCACTGTTTCACTCAGCCGGCGGTAAATACGGCCGAGGCATTCTTCGGCGCGGCCCGACCAGGCGGGATGGATCTCGCAGCACAATGGCAAGAGGTGCCGGACACGCTACCAGCGGGCAATCCATTCCGGCAGTGCTGGGAGGCGTTCTTACGGCACGTGGCAGAGGATGCGCCCTATATCCCGAATTTGGTCGAAGGCGCCAAGGCCGTGCAACTGGCCGACCTTGCCTATCGCAGCGTAGCCGAGGGCCGATGGATCACGGTTCCGGAACTTCGTTTGTAGGTGGCTCACCCGTTCCAGGTCCCCGGCGCAGCCGGTCAGCCACAATCAGCAGCAGGACGGAGAGCGCCATCATCAGTGTGGCCGCGGCTGTAATCGTAGGATCCAGGTGTTCCCGAAGGCCAACAAACATCTGCATCGGTAGCGTCCGTTGCCCAGGGCCTGCAAGGAACAGCGCGATGACCAGCTCGTCGAACGAGGCGACGAACGCGAAGGCGGCGCCTGACAGCACGCCCGGCAGGATCAGAGGCAGCATGACGCGCCAGAACGCGAGCAGCGGGCGCGCGCCGGAAATCGCCGCGGCCCGCATCAGTGTGCGATCGAAATTGGCGAGGCTCGCGCCGACGGTGACGACCACGAATGGCGCGGCGACCGTGGTCTGCGCGATGACGATGCCGGTGAACGAGTTGGCGAGCCCGATCGGCGCATAGAACAGATAGGCGCCGACGGCGGTGATGATGACCGGGACGATCAGCGGCGAGATCAGCACCGCCACGACGATGCGCCGCGCCGGCATGCGCGGGCTCGACAGTCCGACCGCCGCGAGGGTGCCCAGGCTGGTCGCCAGCACGGCGACGCCGACGGCAATGACGATGCTGTGCCAGATCGCCTCGCGCCATGCGCCGCTGCCGAGGACCTCATGGTACCAACGCCAGGAAAATCCCTTCAATGGGTAGGTGAAGAACGCTTCGGCGTTCACCGACAGTGGCACCGGCACGAAGATCGGCAGCACCAGGAATGCCAGAACCAGCCCACACCAGACCAGCAGCACCGCCATGCGGAGCTTGTCGGCCAGCGTGGCATAGGGCGAGAGCAGCATGGTTCAAACCAGCTTCAGGCGGTCTATGCCGAACAGGCGCGCGAAGGCCGCGAACAGTCCGAGTGTGAGCACAAGCAGGATGAAGCTGAGCGCGGCGGCCATCTGCCAGTTCAGTTCGGTGTTGATGTAGTTGGAGATGAAGTTGGCGATGAGCTGATCGGCCGGTCCACCCACCAGGGCCGGCGTGATGAAATAACCGAGACAGAGGATGAAGGTCAGCAGGCAACCGGCCATCACACCCGGCATCACCTGCGGGAGGTAGACGCGGCGGAAGGCCGCGAACGGCCGTGCACCAAGCGAATAGGCCGCCCGCATCTGCGATGGCGAGACCGTGCGCATGATGCTGTAGATCGGCAGCAGCGTGAACGGCAATTGGATGTGCGTCATCGCGATGATCAGGCCTGCGCGCGTGTACATCAGATCGATCGGCTGATCGACGATGTGCAAGCCGAGCAGCAGCTCGTTCAGGATGCCGGAGCGCTGCAGCAGCACTGTCCAGGCTGCCGTGCGCACCAGGATGGAGGTCCAGAACGGAAGCAGGACGAGCACGATCAGCCGTGCGGCGGTCGGGCCCGACAGGTTCGCCAGCAACCAGGCGAGGGGAAAGGCAAGCACAAGCGTGATCAGCGTGACGGTGGCGGCTATCGCAAAGGTTCGCGCGAAGATGGTGCGATAGATCGCCTGGTCCGGCAGCACCGACGCGATGCTTCCCTCTGCCGTCCAGCGCAGGTCCATGGCCGCGAGCAGGTAGGTGGTCGTGAACGGATGCACGCCATTCCTGATCGCTGACCAGGTCTCGCTCTCGCCCCAGAACGGGTCCAGCGCAATCAGTTCGCCGCGCGTCATGCGCTTCTCGGGCGCCAGGGCGCGCGCGGTACGCAGCACATGGCTGCGGGCCGCAGGCAACAGGTTGTTCAGGTCCTTGGCCAAGCTATACAGCGAGTCGTTCTGCTTCGCCGCGAGCAGGTCCTCCGCGAATGCGGCGAACACCGCGTCGGCTGGCACGTCCTGGCCCGGCGACTCGAGTGCCGCCGCCGTGCGCGGCAGCGCATCGTGCATCGTCGGGTCGTACACCGCGCGGGCCAGCAGCGCGGCAATTGGCAAACAGAAGCTGAACAGCAGTAACACGAACAGCGGCGCGACCAGCAGCATCGCAGTGGTGCGCTGACCGCGCGTCGTGCGGCGTACGGCCGCCGCGAGACCAGGGTCGGCCGCGGCCAGTGTAGCGCTGGCACTCAACGCGTCACTTCGCCAACCACTCGTTGAAGCGCTTGGTCAGATCCTGGCCGTAGTCGGCCCAGAACTCCATGTCCATCGGCAGCGCCTCTTTCATGTGATCGGGGGCAGTCG
>DATBKQ010000527.1:0-20628 GCA_036555825.1 Acetobacteraceae bacterium
TCCGCATCGAGCAGACGATGATCCAGGCGCGCGGCAACAACCCGCTGAAATTCTCGGCCGGCGACGACGATGCTCTGGCCGCGCTGTTGGGCGCCGGACGGCGCATCGACATGACGCCGGACGAGGCGGTGGCGGACGCGCTGCGCGACATCCGGCTGCATGAACTGGCCTCGATCGCCGCGATGCAGACCGCGGTGCGGACCCTGCTGGAAGGGCTCGATCCGGTGAAGCTGCGCGCCCAGGCAGAGCACGGCGGCGGCGTGACCCTGCTGCCGGCGCAGAAGAAGGCGCGCGCATGGGACGGATACGAGGCGCTGTACGCCAGGACCGTGCGGGCGCTGGCCGACGACTTCGACAGCGTGTTCGGCAAGGCGTTCGCCCGCGCCTATGAACGTGCGCTCGACGAGGTTTCCGCGAAGGAACGCCGATGATCCGCCGGCGTCTTCTGCTGCTGATGCCGGCGCTGGGGCTGGCTTACTGCGGGCCGAAGCCGAAGCCGCCGGCGGTGGTGACGCTGACCATGATCGGCAGCGCCGAACAGAACCCCGACGCATCGGGCAAGCCCGCGCCGGTCGCGGTGCGCATCTACCAGCTCACGCAGACCGCGAAGTTCGAGCGCAGCGATGTTTTCGCGCTGACCGAACACGAACAGCAGACGCTGGGCCAGGACAGCGCGGCCTCACAGGAATTTGTCCTTTCGCCCGGCGAGACCCAGACCAAGACGTTCGAACTGAAACCGGGTGTGCAGGCCATCGGGATCGTCGTGCTGTACCGCGACATCGACCAGGCGCAGTGGCGTGCCGATGCACCGGTGGCGGACAGCGGACCCACGAAACTCACCCTCAACGTCGGCAAACTTGCTATCACGTTGAAGCCCGGCTGATCGTGGCCGGACGCCGCCTGGGGGGAGCTCGATGAGCTGGACGAACCGCGTGGTCTGGCAGGAAGGCATGTTCCTGCGCACGCAGCACTTCCAGCAACAGGACCGCTGGACCGAACAGCTCGTGCGTGGCCGGGTGCAGGCGCTGCGACCGCATCCGTGGGGACTGATCGACTACGCGCTGGACCGCGACCTGCTGGGCACCGGGCGGTTCGCGCTGGCATCGGCCACCGGCGTGTTCGAGGACGGCACCCCGTTCGCATTGCCGGGGGAGACCGACCACCCGCCGCCGCTGGAACTGCCGGACAGCGCCCGCAACATACTGGTGTATCTGGCGCTGCCGATCCGCCAGGCGGGCGCGGTGGAGGTCGCCGATAGCGCCACCGAAGGCCGCTACACGGCGAAACCGTTCGAGGCGTACGACACGCATTCGGCCTCGCCGCAGCCGGCCGAATTGCAGGTGGGACGGCTGCGCCTGCGGTTCCTGACCGAAACCGACGAACGCACTGGCTATCTGACCATCCCGCTGGCGCGGGTAACCGAGGTAACGGCGGACCGCCGCATCGTCCTGGACGACCGCTGGATCCCGCCCGCCCTGGTGTGTTCCGCGGCACCTCCGCTGGCCGGGCTGATCGCGGAACTCTCAGGCATGCTGAACCAGCGCGGCGAGGCGCTGGCCGCGCGCATGACGGCGCCGGGTCAGGCGGGCGTCGCGCAGGTCGCCGATTTCCTGCTGCTGCAGTCGATCAACGGCTGGCAGAACGTGCTGGCGCACTGGGCGGACGCGGCGAACCTGCATCCGGAGACGCTGTACACCGCGCTGGTGCAGATGGCGGGCGAGTTCGCCACCTTCCTCGAGACACGGCGGCCGAGTTCGTATCCGGCCTACCGCCACGACGACCTGCAGCGCAGCTTCGCGCCGGTTGTGGCCGATCTGCGCCGAGCGCTGGCGGCGGTGCTGGAGGCAACGGCGATGCCGATCCCGCTGCGCGATGCGCGGCACGGGGTGAGGGTCGGACCGATCAGCGACCGCGCGATCCTGCGTGCGTCGAATTTCGTGCTGACGGTGCAGGCCGATGTGCAGGCCGAGCAGTTGCGGCGGCTGTTCCCGCAGCAGGTGAAGATCGGCGCGGTGGAGCATATCCGCGAGCTGGTGAACGTGGCGCTTCCCGGCATCGCCGTACGGCCCTTGCCGGTCGCGCCCAGACAACTGCCGTTCTATGCGGGGGCCACGTATTTCGAGCTGGACCGCGCCAGTCCGCATTGGCAGCAGATGCAAAACTCCGGCGGGTTCGCCATCCACGTGTCGGGCGATTTCCCGAACCTGCGGCTCGAACTGTGGGCGATCCGCGGATGAGACAATGAGCGATAATCCATTCTCCGAGCCGGACGATTCCGATCGTACGGTCATCCGACCGGTGCCCGGCGGGCGTCGAGCGCCAGTGGCACCCCAGTCGGCGTTCCGCGACAGCCCGCCGCCGCCGCGCGGGGCGATGGCGCCGATGTCCGCCGAGGCCGCCGAGACGATCAGCCTCGGCATCAACCCATTGATCCAGGCGGCAGCGCCACTGCTGCAACTGCTCGGGCGGTTGCGCAACACCTACAGCCAGCCGAACCCGGCGGAGCTGCGCGAACGCGCCATCCAGCAGGTCCGCGCGTTCGAGCAGACGGCGAGGAATGCCGGTGTGCCGATGGAGCAGATCCGGCCGGCGCACTACGCGCTGTGTGCCAGCCTCGACGACGTGGTGCTGAACACGCCCTGGGGCAGCACCGGCGCCTGGGCGGCCGGGTCACTGGTCTCCACCTTCCACCAGGAGGTGCGCAGCGGCGAGCGGTTCTTCGACCTGCTCGGCCAGCTTCGGCAGAACCCGGGCACGTTCCTGCCGGTGCTGGAACTGATGTATTTCTGCCTCAGCCTCGGATTCCAGGGGCGCTACCGGCTTTCGCCACGCGGTCCGGGCGAGCTCGAGCGCCTGCGCGAGGATCTGTACACGGTCATCACGCGCCAGCGGCAGGCGCCCGACCCCGCGCTGTCGCCACATTGGCAGGGGGTCGCATCGCCTTACCGTCCGGCGCGCGCGACGGTGCCTAGCTGGGTCATGGGCGCCGGTGCCCTCGCCGTGATCGGCGGCCTGTTCATCTGGTTCTCCACCGGGCTGAACGCCGCATCGGATGACGTGTTCGCCCAGTTGCTCGGCGCGCCGCTGGCACACATGCCGCGGGTCGCCCGCGCCGCGCCGGCCCGCCCGCCGCCGTTGCCATCGCCCGCGCCGGAGCCGCTCTACGTCTTTCTCAAGCCCGAGATCGACCAGGGGTTGGTCACGGTACTCGGCAACCACGCAATGCCGATCGTGCGCATCCGCAACGCCGGCATGTTCGGCTCCGGCAGCGCCACCGTGGCGCCGACCTACTATCGGCTGCTGACACGGATCGGCGAGGCGCTGAAGGCGGAAAAGGGATCAGTTACCGTCAATGGTTACACCGACAACCAGCCGATCCATACCGTGCGGTTCCCGTCGAACTTCCAGCTTTCCACCGCGCGGGCCGAGGCGGCGCGGGCCATCATTGTGCGCGCACTCGGCGAGCCGGAGCGGGTGACGGCGCAAGGCCACGCCGATGCCGATCCGGTGGCGTCGAACGCCACGGCCGAGGGTCGTGACCAGAACCGGCGCATCGAGGTCGTCTTGCAGAGGCAGGGCTAGCCCATGCGCGCCGTGCTCCGCTTCCTTGGCTCCCGCTGGTTCCTGAGCTTCGTCGGCCTCGTCCTGCTCGCCGTCCTGGTCTGGCTGTTCGGACCGTTCCTTTGGTTCCTGGAAGACCGGCTGACCCGCGCGATCGTCATCGCGGCGATGCTGCTGATCTGGGCCGGCGTGAACCTCTGGCTCGACCGGCGCCGGAAGAAGAACGAAGCCGCGCTGATCCAGGGCGTTACCGCGGTCCAGGCCGATCCGGCGGCGGCCGCGTCCGCCGAGGAAGCGGCGGCGATGCGCGAGAGGCTGACAACGGCACTGACGCTGCTGAAACGGGCATCCGCATCGCGCGGCTACCTGTACGAGCAGCCCTGGTACGTGATCATCGGTCCGCCCGGCGCGGGCAAGACGACCGCGCTCCTGAACGCCGGGCTGACGTTCCCGCTGGCCGCGGAAATGGGGCAGAGCGCCGTGGCCGGCATCGGCGGCACGCGCATGTGCGACTGGTGGTTCACCGAGAGCGCCGTGCTGATCGACACCGCTGGGCGCTACACCACGCAGGATTCCGACGCCGCGGTGGACAAGGCCGGCTGGCAGGCGTTCCTCGGCCTGCTTCGCCGCACCCGGGCACGACAACCGCTGAACGGTGTGCTCGTGGCGATCGCGCTGTCCGACATCGCCGCCGCGCCGGCGGTCGAGCGCCTCGCGCATGCCCGCGCGATCCGCCGCCGGGTGAAGGAGCTGTACGATCAGCTTGGCGTCCGCGTGCCGATCTATGCGGTCTTCACCAAGGCGGACCTGGTCGCCGGGTTCACCGAGTTCTTCGACGACCTGGACCGCGACAGGCGCGGTCAGGTCTGGGGCGTGACGTTCCCGCCTACCAAGACCGAGGCGGGCACCGCCGGACTGTTCGCCGCCGAGTTCGCCGCGCTGGTGGATCGGCTGAACCAGCGGCTGCTGGAGCGGCTGCAGGCCGAGCGCAGCCCGGAACGCCGCTCGCTGATCGCCGGCTTCCCCGCCCAGGTCGCCAGCCTTGCTGCTCCGCTGCGGGAATTCCTGGCCGAGGCGTTCGGCGGTTCCCGGCTCGATCCCGCGCCGGCGCTGCGCGGCGCCTACCTGACGTCGGGAACGCAGGAAGGGACGCCGATTGACCGGCTGACCGGTGCGATGGCGCGGAGCTTCGGCATCGATGCGCAGCGGCTGGCTTCCCTGCGGCCGGAACAGGGCCGCAGCTATTTCCTCGGCCGGCTCCTGAAGGAGGTGATTTTCGGCGAGGCCATGCTGGTGGCGCGCGATCCCGCGCAGGTGCGCCGCAACCTCACCGTCCGCGCCGGCGCCGCGGCGCTGGCACTGTTGATCGCCGTGCTGGGCGCCGGTGCGCTGGTGCAGACACGCGAGGCGAACGAACGCGCGGTCCAGGACTCCCAGGCGGCACTGACCGCCTATGTCAGGGCGGCGCAGGCGCTGCCGCTCGATCCGGTCGCCGACGCACAGCTTGAGCGGGTCGCCCCCTTGCTCGATCAGGCCCGCGCACTGCCGTTCGGCGTGGACGCTCCCCCGTCGCCGAT
The DNA here is from genome assembly GCA_036555825.1 of Acetobacteraceae bacterium. GTDB lineage: Bacteria > Pseudomonadota > Alphaproteobacteria > Acetobacterales > Acetobacteraceae > JAMXLO01. The sequence continues at coordinate 5,139 of DATBKQ010000527.1, forward strand.
GCAGTGGTTCCCCGGCCTGTCGCAGACCGGCAAACTCGGCACCGGGGCGCGCGAGGTCTATGACCACGCGCTGCAGCACATCCTGTTGCCGCGGCTGGTTGTCCGGCTGGAAGGCCAGATGCGAGCGCACTTCGAGCAGCCGGCGTTTCTCTACGAGGCAACCAAGATCTACCTCATGCTGGGTTCGGCCGGTCCGCTGGATCGTGACCTGGTCAAGGAATGGATGAGCCTCGACTGGCAGAACCAATGGCCCGGCCCAGCGGCGAAGCCGCTGCGCGACAGCCTGGAACGGCACCTCGCCGCGTTGCTGGCGCAGCCGCTGGAGAAGGTGTCGCTGGACGGTGCCCTGGTCGAGGACGCCCGCCGCACCTTCAGCCGTGTCACCCTCGCCGAACGGGTGTACAGCGTTGTCAAGGCATCGCAGGCGGCGCGGTCGCTGCCGCCATGGCGGCCAGCGGATGCCGCGGGGGCCTCGGGCGTGCGCGTGTTCATCCGCCGCTCCGGCGCACCGCTGACCGACGGCGTTGCCGGATTCTACACCGTCGATGGCTTCTACAAGGTGCTGCTGCCCAACCTGCCGTCGGCGACGACCCAGGTCGCGAGCGAAAGCTGGGTGCTGGGCAAGGCTGCGGAGATCAATCCGGCCAGTCCGCAGGTGCTGACGCTGCAGCGCGACGTGATCGCGCTCTACACCAGGGAATACGCCAAGGCCTGGGACGACCTGCTGGCGGACCTGGATGTCGAGCCGATGCGCAACCTGCAGCAGGCGGTGCAGGAGCTTTATGTCCTGGGCTCGCCGCAGTCGCCGATGCGCGATCTGCTGGCCGGCATCACCCGGCAACTCACGTTGACGCAACCCCCGCCGCCGCCCCCTGGTGTGGCAGGCGCGGTGCAAGGGGCGGCACAGGCCGCCGGCACTGCGGCCGCCCAGGCCGCCGCCGGGACCGAGGACCGGTTGAAGAACCTGCTCGGACAGGCGGGCGGACCGCCCCCGGAACCGCCAGGCAAGGCAATCGAGACCCGCTACGCCGCGCTGATCGGCTTCGTCGGCAAGGGCCCCGGGGCGCCGATCGATAACGCGCTGAAGCTGATCAACGACCTGCAGGTGCAGCTTGCGAAACTGGCGGCGGCACCCGCCGGCGGCCCTGCTGGCGCGGTCGGTGGCGGCGACGATCCGGCACAGTTGCTGCAGGCCGAAGCGAGTCAGGATCCGCAGCCGGTGTCACGCTGGCTTCAGGCGCTGGCATTCAGCGGCAATCAGTTGCGCGGCGGCGGCGCGGCCGAGCAGGTGAAGAAGGCGTTCGCGGCACCCGGGGGACCCGCCTCGTTGTGCAGTAAGGCGGTCGATGGGCGGTTTCCCTTCACCGCCGGGTCGAAAAACGACATTCCGCTGGATGACTTCTCGCGACTGTTCTCGGCCGGCGGGCTGCTCGACAAATTCTTCAACGAGAACCTGCAGAACTTCGTGGACACCTCAGGGGCGATCTGGAAGGCGCAGCCGGTCGCCGGCGTCGCACCGCCGGTCACGCCGGGCGATCTGGCGCAGTTCCAGAAGGCGGCGCAGATCCGCGATCTGTTCTTTGCCAGCGGCGGCGCGCAGCCGACCGTGCGGTTCGACATCACGCCGATCGACACCGATGCCAAACAGGTGACGCTCGACCTCGACGGCCAGTCCATCGTGTACGCGCACGGCCCGGTGCGCTCGACATCGGTGACCTGGCCAGGGCCGAACAGGATGAACAATGTGCGGCTGGTGTTCGACAGCGGCCAGCCGGTGCTGAAGGCGACCGGTCCGTGGGCGCTGTTTCGCCTGTTCGCGGACGGGACGCTGGCGCAGACCAGCGACGCCGACCGCTATACGCTCAATTTCGCCGTGGGCGACCGCCACGCCTCCTACGAGATCAGGGCCGGCTCGGTGTTGAACCCCTTCGCGCCAGGTGTGCTGCGCGGCTTTCAATGCCCGGCGTTCTGACCCCCCGGCCGCCGGCTGCACCGCCGCCCGGGGACTTCGCCGCCGGGCTCTACGGCAAGCTGCCGGCGCGCGGCGATTTCGTGCGCCTCGGTCTGCCGCGCGACTTCACCGACCCATGGGACGCATGGTTGCAGGTGGTGCTGACTGGCAGCCGATGCATCATGGGCGAGGCGTGGCTCCCGGCGTTCCTGGAGGCGCCGGTATGGCGGTTCTCGCTGCCGCCCGGCATGTGCGGTCCCTGGGCAGCGCTCGGCCTCATGTTGCCCAGTGTGGACCGGGCCGGCCGCTATTTCCCGTTGACGTTCGCAGCCCTCCAGCGGCAGCCCATCGACCAGGCGGCCTGTGCGTCGTGGCTCGGCGCGTGCGAGACTGCCGGACGGTCGGCGCTGGAGAACGACACATCGCCGGAAGAAGTCGCCGCCATGCTGGGAGAGCCCGATCTGCGGGTTGACGCGACCGGCACGGCTGACGCGGAATGGTGGAGCGAAGGGTCGGCCCGCGTCAGTCCGGCCCGGATGCTGCTGCGGTGCATGCCTGACCCGGCGACCTATGCCGCGATGCTGGGAGCGGAGAACGAGACCGAAGCAGGGGGGAGGACATGGGAGTCGACGTCATAACGGCCCCGCGGTTTCGCTCCTGGGCGGTGACCCATGTCGGCACCGTGCGGAAGCACAACGAGGACGCCTACGTGGACCGTCCCGATCTGGGCATCTGGGCGGTGGCGGACGGTGCCGGCGGCCACGCGGCCGGCGACGTGGCGTCCGGCATGATCGCCGAGGCGCTGCAGGCGATTCCGCCAGGCTTGCCGGCGCCGCAACTGCTGGCACAGGTGCGGCTGGCCCTCGAGAAGACACACCAGGCATTGCGCGACGAAGCGGCGCGGCGTGGCCCGAACGAGATCGTGGCGTCCACCGTCGTGGTGATGCTTGCGCGTGGCGATCACTTCGCCTGCCTCTGGGCCGGCGACTCGCGCGCCTACCTGTTGCGCAAAGGGCAGTTCCGCCAGATCACCCGCGACCACAGCCTGGTGCAGGAATTATTGGAAGCCGGGGCCATCGGGCCGGAGGAGGTGACGAACCACCCGCGCGGCAACGTGATAACACGCGCAGTCGGCGCGGAACTCGATGAGTTCGCCCTCGACAAGATCAGCGACCGGCTGCTTCCAGGCGACCGCTTCCTGCTGTGCAGCGATGGCCTGTGCAAGACGCTGCCCGAGAGCGAACTGGCGAGCCTGCTCGCCACGATCGACGGCACGCCGCCGCAGGCCATGGTGGACGCGGCGCTCGCTGCCCACGTCACCGACAACGTCACCGCGGTGGCGGTGGAGTTTACCGGGTAGGCACCGAGAGGGCCGCGAGTCCGCCCTCCCCCACCCCCCTCCCGCGGCGGGAGGGGGTTGAACGATGGCTGTCAGACCTTCGCCATCGTCAGCAGGTCGTAGCCCACCGTATCGGGCGAGCCGGCGATCTTCGGATCGCGCTCGGTGTAGGTGAACATGATCTTGGTGAAGTTCAGCGACAGACTCTCGCTCGGCGCGTCGCCGCCACTGGTGATACTGTGGCCGCTGACACCGCAATTGGTGAGTTCGAAAGCCAGATAGGTGTCGACCTTGTCCTTGGTCGTTGTGGTGAACTTGAACTTCACCGTCGCACTCAGGTCACCGGCGACCGCGTCCATGAACAGCTTGGTCGATGACTTGTCCAGCCGCTTGCTGACGGTGACTTCGCTGATATGCGGCTCGCTCGCTTCGCGCGTGGCCGCGCCACGCGCCGCGGTGCCGATTGCGCGGCCGACACCGAACTGGAAGGAGTTCAGCTCGATCCATTTCTCGAATTCCTTGGTCGTGACGGCACCGTCGATTCCGTCCCACTTCATGTAGATAGCCACGATAGACTCCCTTTGTTTGCCGGCGAGGCGGTTGCTGGTTCAGCCGATTCTGTATTGGAACGATCCTGCCGTGTCCACGCCCACGGTCACTCCGTTGATCGTTGCGCCCTCGGCCAGGCGCGACAACACTTCCGCAGAGAGCTCCGGCAGCAGCGTGCGAGAGAGTATCTTTTCCACGTTACGCGCTCCGGACGATGTCTCAGTGCAACGCGCTGCTATCACGTCCACCAGCTCCTTGTCCCAGGCGAATTTGGCTCCGTAAGATTCCGCGACTCTTCTCCCGATCCGTCCGAGCTGCAGTTCGACGATCTGCCGGATGATCTCCGGCGCGAGCGGAAAATACGGGACAAGATTCACCCGCCCCAGGAAAGCGGGCTTGAAGAACTTCATCAGCTCCGGCATCAGCGCGTCCGCAAGCCCCGTTGCATCGGGCGCGCTGTCCGGATCGGCGAACAGCCGGGTGATCAGGTCGGTCCCGGCATTCGATGTCATGATGATGACGGTGTTCTTGAAGTCGATGTCGCGGCCTTCGCCGTCCTTCATGTTCCCCTTGTCGAACACCTGGAAGAAGATGTCCTGCACGCCCGAGTGCGCCTTCTCCATCTCATCGAGCAGGATCACCGAATAGGGCCGCCGGCGCACCGCTTCGGTCAGCACGCCGCCTTCGCCATAGCCGACATAGCCGGGCGGGCTGCCCATCAGCAGGCTGACCTTATGCTCCTCCTTGAACTCGCTCATGTTGATGACGGTCATGTTCTGCTCGCCGCCGTACAGCAGGTCGGCGAGCGTCAGCGCCGTCTCGGTCTTGCCGGTGCCGGAGGTGCCGACCATCAGGAAGACGCCGATCGGCTTGCGCGGATCGGTAAGGCCCGCGCGGCTGGTACGGATCGCCTGCGCGACCGCTTCCAACGCGTGCGGCTGCCCGACGATGCGCCGCTCCATCGCCTGTTTCAGGTTGAGCACCGTGCGGATTTCGTTGGACTGCATGCGGCCGGTGGGAATGCCGGTCCAACCCGCCACCACTTCCGCCACCGCCTGACGATCCACCACCGGGAAGATCAACGGTGTCTCGCCCTGCAGCTCGCGCAGCCTGGCGGACGCGGCGGTCAGCTTCTGCCGCAATGCGTCCTTGTCTTCGGTACCGGCGGGGTCCTCGATCATCGCCCGCGCCTCGCTGATCTCGCCGGCGAGCGCCTTCTCCTGTTCCCAGCGTGCCTCCAGTTCGGTCAGCTCCTGCGCCAGCCTGGCGCGCTCGGCCAACAGTTCCTCGCGCCGCTTGCCGTGCGGTTCGCCGGCGGCGATCTCGCGGTCCAGAATGCCGACCTCGGTGTCGATCAGGGCGATGCGGCGCTGGCGATCCTCGATCGGCGGCGGGATCGCCGCCTGGCTCATGCCGACGCGCGAGCAGGCGGTGTCGATCAGGCTGACCGCCTTGTCCGGCAACTGGCGCGACGGGATGTAGCGGGCGGAAAGCCGCACCGCCTCGCTCACCGCCTCATCCAGGATGCGCACCTTGTGGTGTCGCTCCAGCGTATCCACCAGGCCGCGCACCATGGCGACCGCCATCGGCTCGGGCGGCTCATCCACCTTCACCACCTGGAAGCGCCGCGTCAGCGCCGCGTCCTTTTCGAAGTATTTCTTGTACTCCGCCCAGGTGGTCGCGGCGATGGTGCGCAATTCGCCGCGCGCGAGCGCCGGCTTCAGCAGGTTGGCCGCATCCCCCTGCCCCGCCGAACCGCCGGCGCCGATGAGCTGATGCGCCTCGTCGATGAACACGATGATCGGCCTGGGCGAAGCCTTCACCTCGTCGATCACGCCGCGCAGCCGGTTCTCGAATTCGCCCTTCACCCCGGCCCCCGCCTGCAACAGGCCAAGGTCCAGCGTGCGCAGCGTCACGTTGCGCAACGCCGGCGGCACGTCGCCCGAGGCGATGCGCACTGCGAAGCCTTCCACCACCGCGGTCTTGCCGACGCCAGCCTCGCCGGTGAGGATCGGATTGTTCTGCCGCCGCCGGGTCAGGATATCGACGATCTGCCGTATTTCGCTATCGCGCCCAAGGATCGGATCGATCTTGCCGGCCCGCGCCTGCGCGGTGAGGTCGGTGGTGAACTGGTCGAGCGCGGCGGTTCCGCGCGACGCGGTTGGCGCGCCATCGGGCGCGGCAACCGGTTCGCCGGACGCGGCCGCGTGTGCCTCCGCGGCTTCCGCGCTGTTCGCGGTGATCGCGGCGAAGTCGCGCTTCAGCAGGTCGGGATTGATCTTGAGCAACTGGCCCGACGCCTCGCGTGCGCGGCGCGCCAGTGTCTCGTCGGCGAGCAGCGCCCACAGCAGGTGGCCGGAGCGGATCTTCGTCGCACCTTGTTCCAGCGATGCGAGCAGCCAGGCCTGCTTGCCCAGTTCGACGATGTCCGGTGCAAGCGACGGCGCACGCGAGTTGCCGGTCTTCGGCTTCTCCAGCGCGCGGTTGAGATCGGTGACAAACCGGCCCTGGTCGATCTCGTAATGGCGCAGGATCGCGGCGATATCGCCGTCCGGTGCGTCGGCCAACTTGAGCAGCCAGTGTTCGATCTCGACATTGTAATGGGTGCGCGAGAGCGTCAGTCCCGCGGCGGCTTCAAGCGCCCGCCGACACGGGTCGTTCAATCGACCGACAAGCTGTTTGAGATCGATCGCGGCCATGCGGATTTCCCCCCGGGGAAAGTCCCCCTTTTCGTCGGTTCAGACTATGTGTTACGCGGAAGCATTGTCCAGCAAATGCGAGGCGTGTGAATGGCGGATCTGCCGGAGGGTTTCGATCTCGAAGCTCTGCTGGCGCCGATCCCCGGCGACGCGCCGCAAGGCAGCGACATCCGCGAGGATTTCTCCGCGACCTCGCCGTACAACCGTCTGCGCGACGCCCGCTCCGAAGCGCGCGATGCGGAGCGCGGGCAGGAGGCGGGCGATGGCGATGCACGCGATCCCGGTCCGTTGTGGCGCACGGTACGGGAGCTGGCGCAGACGACACTGAGCGGGACCACGAAGGATCTCGAGGTCGCAGCGTGGCTGACCGAGGCCTATGTCCGCAGTCATGGCCTGGCCGGACTGACCGCCGGCGCGCAGACGATGGCGGGGTTGGGCGAACGTTACTGGGACGTGCTGTTTCCGCTGCCGGACGACTACGGCGTGGAGACGCGCGTCGCGCCGGTGACCGGACTGAACGGCCGCGACGGCAACGGGTCGCTGATCCAGCCGCTGTACATGACCGTGCTGTTCAACCGGCCCGACGGTTCGCCGTTCGCCTATTATCAATACCGACAGTCCGAGCAGCTCGGCACGCTCGATGCCGAGCGGCGCCAGCAGCGCATCGAGGCCGGCGCGGTTCCGTTCGAGGACGTCGAACGCGAGGCACGCGCGGCGGGTGCGCGGCGGTTCGCCGCGCTGCTGGCCGATGCGCGCGCGGCGCACGATGCGTGGCAGGCGATGGCCGCCATAATGGACGAAAGGGCCGGCGCCGACGGCCCCTCCACCACCGCGGTGCGCGACGTGCTGGCCGGCATCATGGAGGTTGCCCGGCGCTTCGCCCCGGCCGAGGCGGTCGAGACGGCTGGCGCCGGTGAGGCGGCCCAAGGCGAGGCGGCAGGCGCGGCCGGCGGAGGGTTCGCCCGGGTCGCGGTGTCGCCCGGACAGATCGCCTCGCGCGAGGAGGCGTTGCGGGCGCTGGGCGAGATCGCCGCCTTCTTCCGCCGTACCGAACCGCACTCGCCGCTCTCCTACACGTTGGACGAAGCGGTGCGCCGTGGCCGCATGACGCTGCCCGATCTTCTGGCGGAACTGGTCGCCGACACCGATGCGCGCAACGCGATCCTGAACTCACTCGGCATCCGGCCGCCGCCGCCCGAGACGACCGAGTGAACCACCGGGTCATGGAAAACCGTGTGAGGAACCTCACAGACTGACGGATTTATTGACCATACTCATGTCGACTGGCTAATCTTTAGGCAGTAGGGGCGACTTCTATGCGCGGGCCAGCGAGGGCCGCGGGTGTTCGCGGATCACAGGGAATGGGGAAGTTACCATGAGTGCAAGCATCCACGACAAGCTCAAGCGCGTCCGCAAGCCACGGGTGCACATCACCTACGAGGTGGAAACCGAAGGCGCCGAAGTGCTTCGCGAATTGCCGTTCATTGTCGGCATCATGGGAGACTTCTCCGGCGATCCGACCCAGCCGCTGCGCCCGCTCACCGAGCGCAAGTTCATCCAGATCGACCGCGACAACTTCAACGACGTCATGGCGGGAATGAACCCCGGGCTGAAGATGCGGGTGGACAACAAGCTGTCGGAAGAGGGCGGCGAGATGGCCGTCGACCTGAAATTCAATTCGATCGAGGACTTCGAGCCGGCGCGCGTCGCAGAGCAGGTGCCGGCGCTGCGGACGCTCTTGGAAACCCGCGCCAAGCTGCGCGACCTGATGAGCAAGGTGGACCGCTCGGAAGAACTCGAGGGCCTGCTCGAACAGGTGCTGAAGAACGAGGGCGATCTGAAGTCGCTGTCCAGCCAGTTGGGGCTGGACAAGAAGGAGGGCTGATCGATGTCAGGCGCGCAGACCGCAGCGCAGGCGGCCGCAACCGAAACCACCGAGGGCGTATCCTTCCTCGACCAGGTCGTCGCGGCGACCAAGCAGACGACGCCGGATCAGGCGCAGGAACTGGTGAAGACGCTGGTCGAGCAGGCGCTCGCCGGGACGGTCACCTTCGACAAGAACGTGACCCGCACCTTCGACCGCGCCGTGGCGGCGATCGATCGCAAGCTGTCGGAACAGCTCAACGCGATCATGCATCACCCGAAGTTCCTGGCACTGGAAGGCAGTTGGCGCGGGCTGCACTACCTAGTGATGAACAGCGAGACCAGCACCAGCCTGAAGCTGCGGGTGTTGAACCTGCCGAAGCGGGAGCTGTCGCGCGACCTGCAGCGCGCGGTGGAGTTCGATCAGAGCCAATTGTTCAAGAAGATCTACGAGAACGAGTTCGGCACGCCGGGCGGCGAACCCTACGGCGCGCTGATCGGCGACTACGAATGGACGCAGCATCCCGAAGACGTCGAGACACTGCGCCTGGTGTCCAACGTCGCCGCCGCGGCGTTCGCGCCGTTCATCTCGGCCGCCGGCGCCGGCATGTTCGGCTTCGACAACTGGCCGGAACTCGCCAAACCGCGCGACCTCGCGAAGATCTTCGAGACCCAGGACTACACCAAGTGGCGCAGCTTCCGCGACAGCGAGGATTCGCGCTTCGTCACACTGGTGTTGCCGCGCACGCTGGCGCGCCTGCCGTATGGCGCCGCGACCAAGCCGATCGACGAGTTCGCGTTCGAGGAAGCCCCGTACGACGAGGCCGGCGCGGCGAAATCCATGCAGCACCGGGAATATTGCTGGATGAACGCCGCCTACGCGATGGGCGCGCGGCTGACCGATGCATTCGCGCAGTACGGCTTCTGCACCGCGATCCGCGGCGCCGAGGGGGGCGGCAAGGTCGAGAACCTGCCGTATCACGTGTTCACCTCCGACGACGGCGATCTGGACGGGAAGTGCCCGACCGAGATCGCGATCACCGACCGGCGCGAATTCGAGCTGTCCAATCTCGGATTCCTGCCGCTGTGCCACTACAAGAATACCGATTACTCGGTGTTCTTCGGTGCGCAGTCCACGCAGAAGGCGAAGAAGTACGACCGGCCGGAAGCCACGGCGAACGCGGCGATCTCCGCGCGGCTGCCATACATCATGGCGACCAGCCGGTTCGCGCACTACCTGAAGGTGATGGCGCGCGACAAGATCGGCAGCTTCATGGAAGCCTCCGACTGCGAGCGCTGGCTGAACCGCTGGATCAACAACTACGTCAACGGCAACGAGAACGCCGGGCAGGAGATGAAGGCCCGGTTCCCGCTGCGTGAGGCACGGGTGGAGGTGCGCGAGATCCCCGGCAAGCCGGGTTCGTACAATGCGGTCGCGTATATGCGTCCGTGGCTGCAGATGGAAGAGCTGACCACCAGCCTGCGCATGGTCGCCCGCATCCCGGCCGCGGCAAGCTGACCAGGAGAGCATCCCCCTCCTCTTGCGGGCGGGGGATGAATTGCGGTGAACGAGTTCAACCTTGCGGCACCCGAGCCTGCCAGCGCGATAGCGGCCGAGCCTCCTGCGCTCCGCGATGCGATGCTGACGGGCCGCTTCGCCGGCAATCGTGATGCCTCGCTGGCGGATACGCTCACCGACTTCCTCAGCGGCCCGTCCGGCAAGGCGCTCGACCTCTGGTTTGGAGCCGAACGCGGCGCGCGCCTGCGCATCGACCCGCAGGCGCTGCGCGACGCGATCGACCGCGACATCGCGACGATCGATGCCATGCTGTCGGAACAGGTGGATGCCATCCTCCACCACGGCAAGCTGCGCAGGCTGGAGGGCGCGTGGCGCGGGCTGACCTGGCTGATCGATGGACTGGAGCTGTCCAACCGGCTGAAGGTCAAGATTCTGAACGTGGGGTGGCCCGAGATCTGCCGCGACCTCGAGCGCGCGATCGAATTCGACCAGAGCCTGCTTTTCCGCAAGGTGTACGAGGAAGAGTTCGGAACGCCCGGCGGCGAGCCCTATGGGTTGCTGGTGGTGGATCACGAAGCCCGCCACCGCCCCAGCGCGGACTTCCGCACCGACGATGTGAATGCGCTCGCCGCCCTCTCTGGGATCGCCGCCGCGGCATTCTCGCCGGTGATTGTCGGCGCATCGCCCGCGCTCCTGGAAGTGGACAGCTTCACCGATCTCGCCACATCCACCGATCTCGCCGCGCCGCTGCGCAATCGGGATCATGACCGCTGGCGCGGCCTTGCGTCCCGCGCCGACATGCGCTTCGTCGGTGTCGCCTTGCCGCATGTCCTGGCGCGCGCTCCGTGGCGGGACGATGGTACGCGCGCGGACGGCTTCCGCTATCGCGAATACGCGCCCACCAACGACCAGCGCGTGTGGATGAACGCCGGTTACGCCTTCGCCTCCGTGGTGGCCCGCGCGTTCGCGCGGTTCGCCTGGCCAGCCGATGTGCGCGGCGTGGAGACCGACCGCGTCGGCGGCGGCCTGGTCACCGGCGTGGCTCTGGAGCCGTTCTCCACCGATCCTGACCACGCCTGGGTGCGCAGCCCGGTGGAGATCGTGCTGACGGACCGGCAGGAGCGCTCGCTGCTCGATGCCGGACTGATGCCGCTGTCGTCCATCGCCTACAGCGACGAACTGGTGTTCGGAGCGGTGCGCAGCCTGCAGGTGCCGCAGCGCTATCAGGGTCCGACCGCGTTCGCCGCCGAGGCCAACGCGCGGCTATCGACGCAGATCAACTCGATCCTGTGCGCGTCGCGCTTCGCCCACCACCTGAAGATGATGGGCCGGCACATGGTGGGTTCGTTCAAGACGGCGAGCGAAATCGAGCACTTCCTGCAGGCCTGGCTGACGCAGTATGTGAACGGCAACCTGGCGGCGACCGGCGACAGCCGGGCGCGTTTCCCGCTGGTGGCCGGCCGGGTCAGCGTGAGCGAAGTGCCCGGCAAGCCCGGCAGCTTCGGTTGCGTGATCCATCTGCAGCCGCACTATCAGCTCGATGACGTATCCGCCGCGTTCCAACTCGTTACCGACCTGAGCGGTCGATGAGGTCCAGACATGAGTGGCACTGACCAGACCGCGGCGGCCCTGTTTCGCGCCGGCAAGCTGGACGAGGCGATCGCCGCGGCGCAGGCGGCGGTGCGCAAGGCGCCGACCGACCTCGGTGCGCGCGTGCTGCTGGGCGAACTGCTGGCCTTCTCCGGCAATCTCGAACGCGCCGACGTGGTGCTCGATGCCGCCTCGGCGATCGACCCGTCCACCGCAGTGGTGGTGGCGGAATTCCGCCAGCTCATCCGCGCCGACATGGCGCGCCGGCAGTTGTTCCGCGACGGCAGGGTCCCGGAGTTTCTCAGCGATCCGACCGAGACCCAGCGGCTGCAGCTCGCCGCACTGGTGGCCCTGCGGGCCGGCGACGCAGCCGAGGCGGCGCGCCAGGCGGAAGCAGCGGAAGGCGCGCGCCCGCATGCATCGGGCAAGCACGGCGATGCGGCGTTCGACGATCTGCGCGACGTGGACGATCTGATGGCCGGCAGCTTCGAGGTGCTGACCACCACCGGCAAATACTTCTGGATCCCGACCGAACGCGTGCAGACGCTGGAGTTCCACGCGCCGAAGCGCCCGCGCGACCTGCTGTGGCGGCGCGCCTCGATGTCGGTGGCCGACGGGCCGGACGGCGAGGTGTATCTGCCGGCGGTCTATGCCGCCGATGAGCCGCAGGGCGATCCGCTTCGACTAGGCCGCGAGACCGACTGGCTCCAGATGGAGGGCGGGCCGGTACGCGGGGTCGGCCAGCGGCTGTTCCTGGTCGGCGAAGAAGCCGTGGCGATCATGGATCTCGGCACCATCCGCTTCGGTGCCGCGTGAGCGGCCGCGCCGGCCCCGTCCATCGCCAGCCCGCCCGCGTTCAGTCGCCATTGCTGGACCGGCTGATCGACGATGCGCCGGACCAGACGCGCGATCCCGCGCTGTCGGCGGCTGACACCATGCTGGCGCTGCGCAACTCGGTGCGGCGCGACCTCGAGGCGCTGCTGAACGCCCGGCGGCGCTGGCGTTCCTGGCCGGCCTACATGACGCAGCTCGCCACGTCGCCGATCGGCTATGGCATTCCGGATTTCGCCTCCGGTGCGTTCGGCGACGCGCAACGGCGGGAAGAGCTGCGCCTGGAGATCGAGGCAACCATCCGGCGGTTCGAGCCCCGCTTCCTCTCGGTGCGTGTGTACCTGGTAGAGGCGCAGGACAGGCTGGAGGCGATGCTGCGGCTACGGATCGAGGCCGTGATGCATGCCGAGCCGGCGCCGGAGTCGGTGACGTTCGACACGCTGATCGACCCGATCACCGACGACGTTATGGTGCGGCCTGGAAATGTGGTGTGACCATGCGCAGCATCGTCATGGTCGGGCTTGGCCCGACCATCCACGTCTTTGCCGCGCCCTAAGGAAGACGTGGATGGCCGGCACAGGGCCGGCCATGACGGAGAAGACGCTTCGCGGATTCATGTTCGATGTCTGACGCGCTGCTCCCCTACTACGAACGCGAACTGGACGCGATCAAGCGGCTGGCGGCGGAGTTCGCCGATACCCACCCCAAGATCGCCGGGCGGCTACGGATCTCGGCCGATACGGTGGACGATCCGCATGTCGCGCGGCTGCTGGAGGGTGCTGCGTTCCTCGCCGCGCGCGTGCACCACCGGTTGGATGACGAGTTCCCGGAACTGACCGACGCGCTGCTAGGGCTGCTCTATCCGCATTACCTCGCGCCGGTGCCGTCGTGCATGGTGGTGCAGTTCGACTGTCAGCCGGACCTGATGAACCCGGCGCGCCTGGCGGCTGGCACCACCATCGACACCGAGCCGGTGCATGGCGAGGAGCTGCGCTACCGGACCACCGCGCCGCTCACGCTCTGGCCAATCGAGGTCGAGAACGTGCGGCTGTCGGGGCTGCCGATCGTCGCCCCGGCCAATCCATCGGCAAGCGGGGCCGCCGGGATACTGCGCATCACGCTCAAATGCGCCTCGCCTGAAGTCACCTTCACCAAGCTCGGTATCGAGCGGCTGCGCTTCTTCCTGCGCGGTCCGACCAACCAGGCACTGGCGCTTTACGAATTGCTGGGTGCGCACAAGGTCTCCATTGCGTTTGCCGACAATGCGGTCGATCCGTCGCCGGTCATCGCCCCGCCCAGCGCCATCCAGCCGGTCGGGTTTTCGCCGGACGAGGCATTGCTGCCGTGGTCGGCGCGCGGCTTCGCCGGGTTCCGCCTGCTGACCGAGTACTTCGCGTTCCCGGACAAGTTCCTGTTCTTCGACCTTACCCGGATGGACAGCAAGACCCTGGTCTCGGCGGGGAACCGGCTGGAGGTCTTCGTTTATCTCGACCGTTCGCTGCCGGAGCTGGAACGCACCGTGGGCCAGGCATCGCTGGCACTCGGCTGCACGCCGATGGTCAATCTGTTCCCGCAGCGCTGCGAACCGATCATGCTGAGCCACCAGGACACCGAGTACCGGGTGGTTCCGGACGCGAGGCGGCCGCGCGCGGCGGAAGTCTGGAGCGTGGAGCGGGTGCGCGAGACGCAGCCGGACGGATCATTCCGCCCCTGGCGGCCGTTCCATCGGCTGGTCGAGGGCGATCCGGAGGCCGGCAGGCCGGGCGGCTTCTATCACGTCGCACGCCGCCCGGCGGCGCCAGGTGTGCCGGGCACCGAGGTGTTCGTGGCACCGCACGACCCCGCGTTCGATCCCGGCAAGCCTGCCGATGCGGTGCTGTCGATCGATGCGCTCTGCGTCAACCGCGACCTGCCGACCGACCTGCCGTTCGGCGGCGGCCACCCGCGGCTCAGGCTGGTGGAGGGCGCCGCGGCGGTGGCCGGACTGTCGGCGGTCACCTCGGCCACGCCCACGCTCCGTCCGCCATTGCGGGAAGCCGGGTTCTGGCGGCTGGTCTCGCACCTATCGCTCGGGCATCTGTCTGTCACCGGTGGCGCACAGGGCGCGGCGGCGCTGAAGGAGGTGCTGCGGCTGTACGACCTGCGCGATTCCGCCGAGACCCGCGCGGCAATCGAGGCGATCACCGGGATTTCGGCCCGCCCCGGGACCGCCCGGGCGCCGGGTCGCGCCGGGTCGTTCTGCCGCGGGCTCGACGTGACGCTGGAGTTCGACCCACGGCCCTGGCAGGTCGGCGGGCTCTTTCTGCTTGCATCGGTGCTGGAGCACTTCCTGGCGCTGCACGGCACGGTCAACAGTTTCACCCGAACCCGGGTCGCGCTGCGCGGCCGCCCGGGAGTCGCGGCGGCCTGGCCGGCGCGCAGCGGCACGCGCGTGCTGGCATGAGGTCGCGGCCGCTGCTGTCCGCGCTCGGCGCGGAGCCGCGGCGGTTCCGCTTCGATGCCGCGATCCGGGTGCTGACCCGGGCGCGGAGAACCGACGACCCCGCCGCTGCCATGCGGTTCCAGTCGCCGGCGGGCCTGGTTTACCCATCCGCGGAGATCGTCGAACTGCGACAGCAGGGCGATGCGCCACCCGACGTGACCGTCGGCCTGATGGGGCTCGCCGGCCCCGCGGGCGTGTTGCCGCGCTATTACTCGGAGCTCGTCACCCAGACGCTGCGGGCGCGTTCGACCGCGCTGCGCGACTTCGTGGACCTGCTGGCCCACCGGTTCGTGGCGTTCTTCGCCCGCGCCGGTGCCAAGTACCGGCCGGCGCGCGCCGCCGAGGTCGCGGAGCAGCGGGGCGGCCCCGGGCACGATCCGGTCCGGCGGGTACTGCTCGCGCTGACCGGCTACGGCACCGGGTATCTCACCGACCGGCTGGCGGCAGGCGAGGAGGCGCTGCTGCACTACGCCGGGCTGTTCGCGCTGCGCCCGCGCTCGGCCGAACGGCTCGGCGCGATGGTCGCCGACTGGCTGGGAATGCGGGTGGAGATCATCGAATTCGCCGGCGCCTGGCTGTCCCTGCCGCCGGATCAGCGCACCAGGCTTTCGATGCACGGACAATGGTGCCAACTCGGCATCGACGCCGCCGCCGGCGTGGGGGGGGG
>DATBKQ010000528.1:0-8569 GCA_036555825.1 Acetobacteraceae bacterium
GGCATTGACGAATGGCCACATCACCTTCGGCTGCTTCAACAACATCGCCAAGATCACCCCCCGCGTCATCGCCACCTGGAGCGCCATCCTGCATCGCGTACCCGGCTCGCGGCTGGTCCTGAAGGCACACCAGTTCAGTGATACGCTGACCGCCGAGCGCTTCCTGGCGGGTTTCGCCGCCCACGGCATCGCGCAGGCGCGGATCGAACTCCGCGGTCCCTCGCCGCATCGCGCCTTCATCGGCGAGTACAACAACATCGACATCGTGCTGGACCCGTTCCCTTATTCCGGCGGGCTAACCACCTGCGAAGCGCTGTGGATGGGAGTCCCGACGGTGACGGTGCCGGGCGAAACGTTCTCCTCGCGCCATTCGATGAGCCATCTGAGCAATGCGGGCCTGGCCGACTGGGTCGCGCCCGATCTTGCCGCCTATGTCGAGCTGACCGTGGCGAAGGCATGCGACATCGATGGGCTGGCGGCACTGCGGGCGAGATTGCGCGCACGGGTCAAGGCAAGCCCGCTCTGCGATGCGCCACGCTTCGGCCGCAACCTGGGTGCGGCGCTGCGTCATGCCTGGCGCGAGTGGTGTGCGCTGCAAGCGACTGGAACAAGATTCCGTCTGCATGCGTCTGCGGAACGGAAGGAGTGAACGCCGTGACTGACTATAGTGATCTCGATTCGGCCTTCTTGCCCATTTGGCGCCAGTGCCACGCTGCTACGATGACGTCGGTCGAGCGGGTCTACGCTCTCTACAAAGCTGTTGAGTACCTGTCATCCGCTCAGGTGCCGGGTGATTTCGTCGAGTGCGGCGTCTGGCGCGGAGGTTCGATGATGTGTGCCGCGCTCACCCTCTTGCAGCTTGGAGACACAAGCCGCAGTCTTTACCTTTATGACACCTTCGATGGTATGCCGCCGCCAGGTCCAGCCGATGTAAATCTTAGGGGAGAGGCCGCCAGCACTCTATTATCCGCACAACACAAGTCCGAGGAGAGTGCGATTTGGGCTTATGCTCCAATTGAACTAGTGCGGCGGAATATGGCGTCCACCGGCTACCCACTGAAGCAGGTTCACCTTGTCCAAGGCGCCGTGGAACAAACGATCCCTGCCTCAAGTCCACAGTTGATTGCCTTGCTACGCCTCGACACTGATTGGTACAGCTCGACCCGGTGGGAACTCGAATGTCTGTTCCCGCGGCTTGCCCCTGGCGGGGTCCTCATCATCGACGATTACGGCCACTGGCAGGGAGCGCGCCATGCCGTGGACGAATATCTTGCCTCCACCAACACAAGACTGCTCTTGAACAGGATTGACTACACAGGTCGCATTGGTGTGCGAAGCTGATCGGAGGCATCCATGCAGTCGCGTGATTGGGTCAACGAAGCCGGTGCCATCATCGGGCGCGCGTATGAATGGGTTGAGCATCTGCGCAACAAGCCGTTTGTCAACAACAACGGCATGGCACCAGATACCGCATTTTACCTGTACTATTGGATCACTGAACTCGCCCCCAAGCTCATAGTGGAATCGGGCACCTGGCGTGGCTTCAGCACCTGGGTCATGCGGAAGGCCGCACCCGATGCAAGAATCGTCAGCCTCGATCCAATCTTTGCACTTGGTTACTGCATTGACCATGGCAAGATCGGTCCAGGGTACTGGCCCAGCGATCTGGAACGAAGCGGCACGGACTTTTCCTGTCATGGCTTCGAATTCGAAGCCAAGCCGGAACCTTCACTTGTCTTGTTCGACGACCATCAGAACAAGATACATCGGCTGCAGCAGGCCATACAGAAGGGATTCCAGCATATAATCTTCGACGACAATCTGCCGGGCAAGGCGACGCATTTGACCTTCTTTCATTACCTGCGTGACCCATGGATCAAGGCGTGGATGGAGCAGGTCATCGAACGATTCGAGATCTTTCCGCCGTTGTGGGACACGCAGGCCGGCATGGATAACGAGGTCTTCGTTTCCGGCCTGAACATTCCACGCGACCCCGCACTCGCCAGCCTCGACACCACGGCGCAGCGCCGCAGCGGTTACACTTGGCTGACTTATGTCAAGGTCAAGGATTCGGCACTTGCGGCGCGCCAACTGGCATCGGGCGTATGACAGTCCTGTAAGCGGGGCGCGGCATAGCGGCTCACACGCTGCATGCTTGCCTCGTCGGACGGTTGTTCAGAATCTCGCTTACCGCCTTGATCTGTCCATCCAGCGAGTATCTCTCACATACGTGTTCGCGCCATCGTCCCGGTTGCGCGCCACGAACCAGGTCAACCGCCTCATCCACCGATCCGAACAGGATCCTCTCCGGCCAACATGCCGCCGCACCGGGGTGGTCCAACACAGCAAGATCGCAGCCGCTCGCGGCAGCTTCCAACACGGCGTAGCTAAGCCCTTCGTGCAAGCTGGTGTGCAGCAATATGCCATTTGCGGCATGCCATGCCGGCATCCTCGCTTGAGGAATGTTGTTCTCCCACCGGATCGCACCCAGCAAGCCGAGCCTCTTGGCAAGGTGGACGAATGTCTCCTGTGCGAGAGACTCGCCACCCATGCCGCACATGCTGAGATGATACCTTGGATCCATTGCATGCAACCGGGCGAGGACTTGCAGGGCCAAAGTCGGGTTCTTTCTCAACGTCAACAAACCGCACCAGCCGATGCGGAACGGATTCCAGTCCATTGAATGGGTAAAGCGTTCGGTGTCCACCCCGTTGCACACAAGGCTGAGGCGACTGGTAACAGCGATTTCCGGTGCCGCCGCCAGCACACGCGCTTCCATGTCCGGGCTGACGACGATGACGTCATCCACCTTTTCCCAACTCATGTTGGCGACATGCGGCGTTTCTGTCGCCTCGATACGGTGCACCCGAACGACGATACGTCGGCCGGCGAAATCGAGCGCGCGGACCAACGCTGGAAACGGCGGCCAGCAGAATTCGAACCAGAGTGCGTCGGTATCGGGCTGGTCAGTCCATGCCAGGGCCGAGTCGAGGTCCGAGCGTCTGGCGACATAGAATGGCCGTACATCCCACCCCGCGACATCAGGCAAGCGCACGATCAGGTCGTGAGCGAAGTGGTCGAGCCCGTGCAGCAACAGAAAGGCAAGGCGTCGTCGTCGTCCGGGGCAATTCATGATGGCCTCATGGGAGAGCCATTCACTGTCGAGCCTGACCCTGAAAAGGGAGTTAATCGGCTTTCGGATCGGCTCGGCGGTGAACAACCCTGGCGACCTGGTCGCTGGCGTCCCCGGAACCGTCCGGTGCCGGCCCCAGCTTCGTCTGCGCCCAACGCTGATACTCCTGGAGCTGCCGCTGGCTCGGAATCGACGTGGTGATCTCGCCGCTCTCGTTGCGGAACTCGATCACCACCAGCCCAAGCCCGGCATCCAGCCGCAGGCTCGGGTTGACAACGGGCGGCGAGGGCGTCGCCTGCGCCGGGTCCGCAGCCGGGAGCCTCTGCTCGGCGGCGGAGGCACCACCCGCACGAACCGCGGTGATCGCCGGAAGGGAAATGTCGTTCGGCATAGCGGAAATTGCCCGCGGAACGTTGCGCCCTTCTGGCGCCCGGGACATCCGCCATACTGCATCCGGATGCGTAAAGATCCGGTTAATTCCCCTTCACCAGCACGATCGCCTCCACCTCCACGGCGATCCCGCGCGGCAGGCTGCCCATCCCCACCGCCGAGCGCGCCGGCCGCCCCGCCTCGCCCAGCACCTGCACGAACAGGTCGGTGCAGCCGTTGATCACCTCCGGCTGCTGGCCGAAGTCGGGCGCCGCGTTCACCATGCCCAGCACCTTCAGCACCGTATCAACACGCTCCAGCGTGCCGACCGCGGCGATCATGTTCACCAGCAGGTTCAGCCCGCAGAGCCTGGCCGCCTCGTAGCCCTGCTCCACCGTCAGATCGGCGCCGACCTTGCCGGTGATCATCGTCTCGTCCGCCCGCCGCGGCCCCACGCCGGACAAGAACAGCAGGTTGCCGGCAAGCCGGAACGGCACATAGTTGCCGATCGGCTTCGGCACCGAGGGCAGGGTAAGGCCGAGATCGGCCAGGCGTTGATCGGCGCTCATTGCTTGTTCCCTTCCAGCAGACCCATCAGCTCGCCAATGCTCGTGAGTGTGTCGATGCGGCTCAACCGCTCGAACAGCGGCGCGATATTCGCCCGCGCCAACGACCGCCCGGCGCAGTCGGAGAACTTGTCCCACAGCTCCTCCCCGGTCATTGGCTGTCCGCCAGGCCCGCGGCGCTCGAAGTCATCGAGCCGCGACGCAAGGCGCTGGCCGTCCCGCGTCGTCACCACCACTTCGGCGCCCCATTGCAAAGGCGAGTCGTCGGCCATGCCCGGGTGCGGCCGTGCCGTCGTTCGCGCCATCAGCGCGCGGATGGTGGGATCGAAAGGCGCCGCGCCCTCGAAGTGCTCCAGCCGTACGGCGCGGTCTGCCAAAGCGCGCGCCACCACGTACTGGACGCTGAACTTCGCCGCCAACGGCGTGCGCGGGTCAGGATTGTCGGTGTGCGGCAGCCGGCGCGGGTGCGGCATGATCTCGATCGCCTCCACCCGCTCCGGCGTCAGATCGTGTGTGCGCGCCAGATGCACCATGCGATTGATCGAGGCATGCGCCGACCCGCAGCACGGATACGGCTTCAGACCCGGTTCGCCGCCGCCCTCCACCTCGAGCGGCGCGTACCAGTCCGCCAGCATGCGCTCGACGCTGAACGTGCCCGGTCCGTTGAACACGTCCAGAAAGCCCTGCCGCGCCTCCAGCGCCGCCGGGTTGGCGGTGAAGCCTTCGCGCGCCATCAAAGCGGCGAACAGCCCGTTGCGCACCGCATGGCCGACATGCAGCGGCTTTGTCATGGTGCCGAAATTCGCCTTCAGCCCCGAGGCCAGCGACGCCGCCAGCCCGATCGCCACCGCGGTCTGCTCCGGTGTCAATCGCAGCAGTCGCGCCGCGGCGGCGACGGCGCCGAAAATGCCAAGCGTGGCGGTTGGGTGCCAGCCCTTGTCGTAATGGTGGAAATGCACACCGCGCGCGATGCGGCACTCGGTCTCGAACCCGACCACATAGGCCAGCGCCAGATCGCGTCCGCTGGCAGCAACCGACTCGGCCACTGCCAGCATCGGCGGGATCAGCATGACGGACGGATGCCCGCCCAGCACCCCCGACACATCGTCGTAATCGAGTGCGTGCGACGCCGTGCCGTTGACCAGTGCCGCATCCAGCGCACTGGTGCGTCGTGTGCTGGCAAGGATCAGCGACGGCCCGGGCGCCGCCGAGATCCCAGGCACGCGCATCAGAATGCGCGGCCCATCCTCCACGATCCCCGCCAGCGTCACGCCCACCGTGTCGACAAATGCGGTGCGTACCCAATCCAGCGCGCCGGGCGTCAGGTCCTCGCAGCGCAACCGATGAATGCGTTCCGCGATCGCACGAGCCAGCGGCATGGACGATCCCCCCTCCCCTGGCGGGAGGGGGGCAGGGGAGGGGGGCATCAGTTCAGCCCGTAGAACCCCTTGGCGCCACCCCCCATCACCTGGCTGATGGTCTCCGCCGGCTTGTCCTTGATCAGGTCACGCACCATCCGCGGCGCGCCAGGGAAGAAGCCGTCGGGATGCGGGTAGTCGGTCGCCCACAGCACCTTGTGCGGCCCGACATAGTCCACCAGCGCATGCAGGCAGTGCTCCACCGGCTCGAAAGCGATCCAGCAATTGCGCTGGAACAGTTCGGAAGGCCGCGTCTTCAGTCCGGAGTCATTAAACCCCTTGTCGTCGAAGTGCCGGTCCATGCGATCCAGCCAGCCGGCGATCCAGCCGCCGCCCGATTCAAGAAATGCGATGCGGATCTTCGGATGCCGCTCGCACACGCCGCCCCAGATCACCGCCATGCAGGCCAGCATCATTTCCATCGTATGGGTGATGATGTGGCGGGCGCCGCGTTCCTCGAAGCGATCCATGCCGACCTGCTGCATGCCGCTGTTGCCGCCTTCGTGGAAGCCGACCGACACGTCCAGCTCTTCCGCCATGGTCCAGAACTTCTCGTAGTCCGGGTGATGGATCATCTTGTTGTTGTACGGATTAGGCCGCAGGAACACGCCGCGGAAGCCTAAGCGCTCCCGCGCGTAGCGCATCTCCTCGATCGCCAGATCGACCGACTGCATCGGGATCATCGCCACGCCGAACAGCCGGTCCGGATACGGCTTGCAGTAGTCCGCCAGCCAACGGTTATAGGCGCGCGACATCGCCGCCGCGGCCGGCCCGTCGTTCACCGCGCCGGCGAACAGCCCGATGCTGGGATACAGGAACGCGGCGTCGATCCCGTCCATGTCCATGTCAGGAATGCGCGCGTGCGGATCGAAACCGCCCTTGCGCCCCTGCTCGTACTCCATGGCATCGTCCACCACGGTCCCGTCGCGGGCACCGACACCACCCAAGGCGCCGAGACCCTTCTTGCTGCCCAGCACCTGTTCGCCGACCTGCAGGCGCTGCTTGCCGTCGGCGTCGCGGATGAGTCTTGGGGCAAACTCCCGATATTTCGGCTCGATGTAGTCAGTCCAGAGGTTCAACGGCTCCAGGATATGTCCATCGGCATCGATCACGTTGTACGCGCGTGTCATGGTCGTTCTCCCTCCAGTGCTTGATCCACTCCTTCATGCGGCGGGCGTAGCAACCACGCGATGGCCGGCGTGAGCCAGGCGCGCGGATGGTGGAATTGTGGCCATACTCCTCGGAGGCGGCGTAACTGATCTTCTTCTGTCGGCTACTCGCCAGTAAGCCTAGCGCCGCAAGACAGCCGGCGTAAAGCGGCCCACCATCAACATGCAGACGGGGGAAGGGTCATGTTGTCTGGGGTCATGCTGCTTTGGTTCATTCTCACCGGTGCATCCGTGCTGTTCGTCGCGATCGACATTCAGTCCACACCGGAATCACCGGTGTTGAAATGGGGCTTCGTGCTGTTGACGCTGTACACGGGGCCGATCGGCGCGTTTCTCTACGTGCTGGGCTGCCGTGAGCCGCTGCCCGACACGCACGAGCAATTCGTGTCCGCGACCTGGCGCCAGGTCCTCGGATCGACCATGCACTGCGTGGCGGGGGATGGTGTGGGCATCCTGGCCGGTGCGGTCATCGGCTGGCTGTTCGTGCTCCCAGCGCCGATCGCAATAGCCCTTGAGTATGCACTTGGTTTCGGGTTCGGTTGGGCGATCTTTCAGGCACTGTTCATGCGCGACATGGCCGGAGGGTCCTTCCTCCAGTCGATGCGCCGGACGTTCATGCCGGAACTGCTCTCGATGAACTGCCTGATGGGTGGCATGGTGCCTCTGGCAGCATTCGCACGCGGGTGGCTGCCCAAGGCGCGCGATGCGGTGACGCCCGAGTTCTGGTTTGTGATGAGCATGGCTTTGCTGTTTGGGTTCTGCATCGCGTACCCGATGAACTGGTGGCTGGTAACGCGCCACCTGAAGCACGGAATGATGACGGTCCGGCGGCTCACTACCGGGACCCCGAACGGCACGGTGCACCATGACCACGGCCATGCCGGCGCGGCGGCCGGCAACGGCGTCAGCGACCCTTCTCATCCACCACACGATGCTCGACGCGGGAGCATGGAGCAGGCACCGGTAACCACAATCGGCTTGCTGGCAATGACCGTCGTGTCGTTCATTGTGTTGGGCATCGGGCTGGCGCTTGTTCCCCTCTTGGGTTGAGCCGGCTGCGTGATCGACGCTAGCCCAGCCGGCGCCGGTAGAGCGCGATCAGCCGCTCCCAATGCCGTTCCGCCGCCGGTTTGTCGTAGCACCAGCGCTGCGGGAACGCGAAGCCATGATGCACACCAGGCTGCAGCTCGATCTCGCCCGCGCACCCCGCGCGCGCGAACAGCCCGCGCAGCTCCTCCACCATCGGCAGCGGCGCCAGCTCGTCGTGCTCGGCGCAGGAGATGTAGAGCTCACCCCTGACTTTGCCGAGATTGAGATGCGGGCTCTCTTCCGCATCATTATTCACCAGCCATGTGCCGTAGAACGACGCGGCGGCGGCTACGCGATCGGGATAGCGTGCCGCCGCGGCCAGCGCGTATGGGCCGCTCATGCAGTAGCCGTGCGCGCCCACCGGGCCCGGCTTCACCGCATCCTGCCGATCGACGAACGTCAGCATCGAGGCGATGTCGTCCATCGCCGGCGGTATCGTCATCTTCGTGCGTACCGAGCGCATCCGCTGATGCTCGGCGCTGCCGTGCTGCAGCACATCCGGCCCATAGATCGTATCCCGGCCGGCGCGGTAATACAGGTTCGGCAACAGAACGTAATAGCCGGCCGTGCCGAGGCGGCGCGCCATGTCGCGCAGCTCCTCGCGAACACCCGGCGCATCCATCAGCAGGAACACGGCGGGATGGCGCTCACGATCCGGATGGCAGACGAACGTCTCCATCGCGCCCGCCTTGGTGGCTATGTCCAGCGTCTGCTCAATCATTGCGTTGCCTCCGTCACATTCGCCGCACCGCGTGGAACACCGGCCACCCCATCTGGATGTCGGTGAGCGTCCTGCTGAACGCCGTCGGTCCATAGATCAGGCCC
>DATBKQ010000529.1:0-5957 GCA_036555825.1 Acetobacteraceae bacterium
TGATCGTGCTGATGACCGGCAGCCGCGCCATCATGGGGGACAAGGCGAACGGCGTGGCGCTCAATATCCTGGGCTGGGCGACGACGGTGGTGATATTCGCGGCGAGTGCCGGCCTGGTTGCCACGTGGTTCATGTAATCGGCGGATGCATGCGGTGCCATTCGGTGGCGCGTTCGTAGGCGGCGGCGACGCGCAGCACGGTCGCATCGTCGAAGTAACGACCGACGAACTGCACCGAGAGCGGCAGGCCGCCGCGCGACAGGCCCGCCATCATCGCCACGGCGGGATGGCCGGTGACGTTGAACGGCGTGCGCGCCTGGCGCGGATAGGTGCGCGCGGTTTCCGCGGCATCCTCGATACGGCTCGCGGGGTCCATGGAACTGGCGCAGATCAGCACGTCGAAATCGTGGAACGCCTCCTCGACCGCGGCGATCATCTGCAGGCGGCGACGCTGCGCGCCGACATAGTCGCCGGCATTCATGAACGCGCCGGGCAGCAGACGCTGGCGCGCGAGCTGGCCGTAGTCGCCGGGGCGCGCGCGCAGCCATGGCGCGTGGATCGACCACGCCTCGCTGCACAGGATCACCCGGTTCACCGCGGCGAACTCGTTGAGCGAGGGAAGCGCGACGTTGCGCAACTCGGCGCCCTCGGCCTGCAGCACGCGCGCGGCTTCCTCCAGCGCGGCGGTCACTTCGGGATGCGCCGGCTTGTCGGTGTCGTGGAAGTGCCGCACGAAGCCGATGCGCAGGCCGCGCACGCCACGGTCCAGCATGCGGCCGAACCAGCGGGCGTTGGCGGGCGCGCTGGCTGGATCGGCGGGATCGTGGCCGGCGATGGCATCGAGCAGCAGGGCGTTGTCGGCGACGGTGCGGGTCATCGGCCCGACATGGTCGAGCGTGAACGACAGCGGGAACACGCCGCGGCGCGACACGAGGCCGTAGGTCGGCTTCAGCCCGACGATGCCGCAGCAGGAGGCGGGGTTGCGCACCGATCCGCCGGTGTCGGAGCCGAGGGCCAATGGGAACAGGCCGGCTGCCAGACCGGCGCCGGAGCCGGAGGAGGAGCCGCCGGGGTGGTGGTCCGGGTTCCACGGATTGCGCGCCGGAGGAAACGGCAGGTCGAAGCTCGGGCCGCCGATGGCGAACTCGTGCGTGGAGAGCTTGCCCAGCACGATGGCGCCGGCCTGGCGCAGCCTGGCGACCACCGCCGCATCGGCTTTGGCGACGTTGTCCTGCAGGATGCTGGAATGGCACGTGGTGGGCAGGCCGGCGACGTCGATGATGTCCTTGATGCCGACCGGAATGCCGTGCAGCGGTCCTCGCATGCGCCCCGCGGCGATCTCGGCCTCGGCGGCGCGCGCGGCGTCCATCGCGGCGTCCGCATCCAGCCGGATGAAGGCGTGCAGCTTCGGATCCAGACGCTCGATCCGCGCCAGCAGGTCGCGCAGCAGCTCGACCGGGGAGAGGCGATGGGCGGCGTATTCCCGCACCGCCTCCGATGCGGTCAGCCAGTGCGGCTCGCTCACAGTCCGGTCCCCGCGCGCATCGGCGGCCAGGGTTCCGCGGCGGGGTCCCTCGGGTAGCCGATGTCGCCTTTGTTGCCGAGGGCCTGCTCGGCCGCCACGGTCACATCGTGGGGGAACTCGGCCCATGCCTTGTCGAGGCCGGCCGCGTGCGCGAGTTGCGCGATCAGCTCGTTGTCCATGCCGCTCTCCTGTGCCGCGCGGATCCTCGGGCGTGCGGTGCACGCGCCTGAGCCTTGCGAGCGTAGTGTAGCCGGAGGCATCGATCAAACGGCCATAGGGGTGTCGGAGGTCATGATGGTTGCCGCGCGAGTCGATCTGGAGGTCGGCTGGTGTGTCATTCCGCGCAGTGCCATGGCGAAGGTTGCACGTGGTTGCAACCCGTGCTCGACGGCGGTGTTCGCGCGACTCTGTTTCGTTACGCGAAAGGCGCGCTACTCTTTGTCGATGACAGCAAGAAAAGACGTGGATGGCCGGCCTTCACCGGCCATGACGATGGGGGCGGACGCTCTGCCGACATCAGCACGTTGGCTGCTCGATGATCCTGCCACGCGGACGGACCGCAATTCCTGCAGAAGCCGCATGCCGTTCACCGGCAGCAACAGCGCGTGCAGCAACCAGACGGGGGCAAGATGCAGGCCCACGCCGTAGACCAGAAAGGCAAGGTTGCTGGTCAATGCGACCGCCCGCAGCGAAGTCACTTGCCGCATGCAGAACGCCGTGAGCACAAGCACGGAAGCAATGAACCCCGCAATGTTCCAGACCTGCATGGCATCCGCCTCCGATCCGGACTACGGCTCGGTACGCTCAGGCAGCCATTCACCGCGATTTATCGCGGTGGCCTGATCGCGCGTCAGACCGATATCGCGAAGCTGGCGATCGTCGAGGTCGAGCAGCGACCGTTGGCCGGCGATAATTTCCAGCCATTCCGCGAAACCCATGCGCCGGGCAACCCTGCCGTTGCGCGCCGTGTTCAGAAATCTCCGCACCGTTGACCGCATGTTCTCCGTCTCCTGGCGATGCTCGGTTCTATTTCGCCCAGGAATGTCGGGGCCGGGGATTACCCGACGATTTCCGCCGACAACGAACTTCCTACGATTGAAACAGGCGACGCGGTCCTGTCGGCCTATTACAAATGCAATGGTTTTCCGGCGCCGCGACATCGCACGGTAATTCCGCCTGCCCAGCCTATTCGCGTCTGAGACGCGAGGAATCCCACATGAACGAGTGCACTGTGAAGCACGTCACTGACCGGGCGCGCACCGGCTGCGGAGACTATCCGACAGGGAGGTCGCAGTGACGAAGATGCACATCGGAAAACAGGCCGTGGTGATCGGCGCCGGCATGGCCGGTCTTGCAGCGGCGCGCGCGCTCGCCGATCACTTCGAGCATGTGCAGGTGTTGGAGCGCGACGCGCTTCCCGCGGTGCCCGTGCCCCGCCCTGGCACGCCGCAGTCCTGGCACCTCCATGGGCTGCTTGCCGGCGGAATGCAGGCGCTCGAGTGTCTGTTCCCCGGTTTCACCGAGGACCTGCGGCGGGCCGGTGCGGTGCCCGTGCGCATCAATGCCGACTTGCGGGAGGAGTATCCAGGGTTCGGTGCCCTGCCCCAGCGCGACTTCGGCTCACTCGCCTATACGGCGTCGCGCGCATTGCTCGAGCTCACCGTCCGCCGCTGCCTGACGCGGCACGCCAACGTCGCACTGCGCGACCGGTGCCGGGTGGCCGAGATCGTCGCCGCGCCCGACGGCCGGCGCATCATGGGCGTGCGCTGCACGGAGGCGGGAGCCGGCTGGTGCGAGACGGTCCCCGCCGATCTGGTGGTGGATGCCTCGGGCCGAGGTTCGCTCATTCTCGGCCTGCTGCAATCGACCGGACGAAGGCTGCCGCGCGAATCGCTGGTCGGCATCGATCTCGGCTATGCCTCGGCGATTGTCGCCATCCCGCAGGACGCTCCGTCCGGCTGGAAGGGCCTGCTCACACATCCGAAGGCGCCGGACGACGTCCGCCACTGCGTGATGTTCCCGATCGAAGGCAATCGCTGGATGATCACCCAGGTGGGCCGCAAGGATATCGTGCCGCCTGGGGACTGGCACGGGTTTGTGGAGTATTCCCGCGGCCTTTCGACGCCCACGCTGTACGACGCGATCAGACACGCGAGGCCGCTGGGCAGGGTGATGCGCTACGCGTTTCCCGACAGCACCTGGCGGCACTTCGAGCAGCTCGCGGAGTGGCCCGACGGCGTGCTGCCGATCGGCGATGCGATCTGCCGCTTCAATCCGGTCTATGGGCAGGGCATGACCGTGGCAGCGCAGGAGGCCTGGGCGCTGCAACGTCTCCTGGACGAGTGGGCGAAGGAGAGGGATCCGCTTGCTGGCCTCGGCGCGAGGTTCCTGGCCGAAGTCCGGCCGTTGATCGAGACACCGTGGACGATGGCGGCGCTGCCGGACTTTCTGTATCCCGACACGCGCGGCGAACGCCCGGCCGACCTGGAGCAGCGGCTGCAGTTCGCCGGCGCGCTGCGCCGGATCGCCATCCGCGATCCGGCCGTGCACAAGCTGACCGTCGAGGTATGGCATTTGCTGAAGCCGTTCGACGTCTATCGTGATCCCGACCTCGCGCGTCGGGTGGCCGACGAGATGGCCGACGCCTAACGCATGATGAGGTCAGGTTGACCTCATCAGACCTCCGGCGGTTCCGCCTCTGGTTATTACGCGCTAAGCGCGGAGGAGAAAAAAGAGGGGCGGTGCAGCGTGGGCCGCACCGCCCAAGGGGGCCGCGCCGGGGATGGCGCGACATCGGGGAGGAAACAGGACACCGGCAGCGCCGGCTCCGGGCGTTAATATGGCGCGCGAACTCTTATCAATTGGTAACGGCAGCGTGCCTTGAGCGCGAAATCGTCATTGTCATGATCACAAAATCACGAAAGGAGCCGGGTGCATGCAGGAATCGCCGAAACGGAGCGGCCCGCTGGCCGGCCTGAAGGTGCTGGAGATCGGCCATTACATCGCGGCGCCATTCTGCACCCGCCTGCTTGCCGACCTGGGCGCGGAGGTGATCAAGGTCGAGCCGCCAGGCGGCGATCCGTTCCGTGGCTGGGGCGCTGCCGTGGATGGCAACTCGGTGTGGTTCAGCGTGCATGGCCGCAACAAGCTGTCGATCGTGCTGGACCTGAAGCGCGATCGCGCGACGCTGTTGCGGCTGGCGGCGCGGGCCGATGTGCTGGTGGAGAACCTGCGCGCCGGCGGGCTGGAGCGGCTGGGCCTGGGACCCGATGCGCTGCACGCGGTCAATCCGCGCCTGGTGATCGCGCGGATCTCCGGCTACGGGCAGGACGGGCCGTATCGCGACAAGCCGGCGTTCGGGGCGATCGGCGAGGCGATGGGCGGGATCCGCCATCTGACGGCGCACCCGGCCGGGGCAAGCGAGCTGCCGCCGCCGCGCTGCGGCATCTCGATCAGCGACGACCTCGCCGGGCTGTATGCGGCGATCGGGCTGTTATCGGCGCTGTGGCAGCGCGATGGCGCGGGCGGCGGGCGGGGCCGCGTGGTGGATGTCAACCTGGTGGACAGCGTGTTCAGCCTGATGGAGGGCATGTTGCCGGAGTACGCGATGGACGGACGGATCCGCCAGCCGGTCGGGGCGGCGATCGCCACTGCGGCGCCGACCAACACCTATCCCTGCGCCGACAGCAAGTGGCTGTGCATTGCCGGCAACTCGGACCTGATCTTCCGCAGGCTGATGGGCGCGATCGGGCGGCCGGAGCTGGCCGACGATCCGGCGTATGCCACCAATGCCGATCGCTGCGCGCGGCGGGATGCGCTGGACGCGACGATCGCCGCGTGGACGCGGACGCTGCCGGCCAGGGAGGCGGAGGCGCGGCTGGAGACGGCCGACGTTCCGTGCTCGCGGCTGTACGATATCGCCGACTGCGCCAATGACCCGCACTTCCTGGCGCGGGGGTCGGTGCAGGAGGTGATGGACCCGCTGATCGGGCGGACACTGCACCCGGGACCGGCGATCCGGATGGACGGCGAGCGGCCCGGGGATGTCGTCGCCTGGCCGGGGCCGGCGGCGGGCGCGCATACGGAGTACGTGCTGAGCCTGATCCGGGCCCCCCTCCCCGACGCTCCCCCGCTGCGCGGGGGAGGGGGGCTCAAGCATGATGTGGTCAGGTGACCCCATCCTGCTTCAGCCTTCTTTGTTTGCGCGCGTGATTGAGACCTCCGGCGATCCCGCCTCCGGTCATCACGCTCCGCCGCTGCGCGGGGGAGGGGGGCTCAAGCATGATGTGGTCAGGTGACCCCATCCGGCTTCAGCCTTCTTTGTTTGCGCGCGTGATTCAGACCTCCGGCGATCCCGCCTCCGGTCATCACGCTCCGCCGCTGCGCGGGGGAGGGGGGCTCAAGCAGGATGTGGTCAGGTGACCCCATCCTGC
>DATBKQ010000530.1:0-9065 GCA_036555825.1 Acetobacteraceae bacterium
AGTGGCATCGCGCGCAAGCTTACCCGCGCACAACTCCTCGCCGGCGTACAGCCCCAGCTTGCCGTCGGTTCGGGAACATTGCTCGGCCGTACCAGCGCCGGGGTAGGCAGCCCGGAACAGATCAGCCTTGGCGCCAACCTCCGGCTGGTCAATGCAACCTTGTCGGCCAGCGCCACGCCATTCAACATCGCGGGCCTCGCCGCGGGCATTGTCCCGGTCAGCGGAGATCTCGTGCCGCTGGGGCAAGGAGGCAGCAACACGGCTGTCACCTACAGCCAGTTCATGAATGGCCTTTCGGCCATCCCCAATGTCGATGTGAGTCAGCTGCTGGTAACCCCAACCGGGACGAGATCACCCCGCAAGCTAGGTGACCTGGCGGCAATCATAGTTCCGTCCACCGGCGGCACACTGACCGGTGCATTGACCCTCGCCGCCGACCCGACCCAATCGCTGCAGGCAGCGACGAAGCGATATGTGGATTCGCAGATCGCGACGGCGCTGCCGAAGACCGGCGGCACTCTGTCAGGCAGCCTCACCCTCGCGGTCGACCCGACAGCAAATCTCCACGCCGCGACCAAGCAGTACGTTGACAATCAGGTGGCGACCTCGGTCCCAAAGACCGGCGGCACGCTGACCGGTGCCTTGACGCTCGCGGCCAATCCGGCAACCGCACTGCAAGCCGCCACCAAGCAATACGTCGACGCTCGCCTGCTGCGCACCGGCGATACCCTCACCGGTCCACTCGCATTGGCCGGCGACCCCATCACTGCCATGCAGGCAGCAACCAAGGGGTACGTCGACAACCAAATCGCCGCCACACTTCCAATCACCGGAGGTACGCTTTCCGGCGCATTGACACTGGCCGGGGACCCATCCGCGTCGCTGCACGCAGCCACCAAGCACTATGTCGACGCTCGGGTGGCCAATTCACTGTCCCTCGCGGGTGGAACTCTGACCGGCCCCGTCACGCTTCCGGCCAATCCGACAGCAAACCTGCACGCGGCGACCAAGCAATACGTGGACGGTCAGGTTGCCGGCGCCCTGCCAGTGGCCGGAGGTACGCTCACCGGCAGCTTGACCCTCGCAGGTGACCCGAGCACTCCGCTGCACGCGGCCACCAAGAGATACGTCGACAACTGCACGGGTGGCGGCACTGGCGTCATCAACGTGAGGTCAGCGCCCTATAATGCCATGCTCAATGGCGCCGCCGACGATACCGCGGCATTCAAGGCAGCCTAACAGGCAGCGCCGGCGGGCTCCGTGGTATATGTGCCCAACGGAGTAACAGTCCTTCAACCGCCCTCCAATTGGGGCATCCCGGTCACCAAGCGGGTCAAGTGGATCGTTGACGGCACGACGCTTGCCGATGGGACACCGCTGTCGAACACCATACCGGGTGGCGGTGGCCCGACCGGCAATTACCTTCCAGGCATTGTCGTTGGAAATAGCACGCAAAGCGCCGAAGTCTCGCAAAACGGCTCGCAATCCTCGGACTTTGCCGTCCTGCACTCCTCCTATGTCGTCAATCACTCCGGAGGAACCGGGGCGGTCATCGCGAACAACCGGAATGATACCATCATCTACAGCAGCCCCGCGAACTTCGTCTGGGGAGGCCTCGACCGGCTGTTGTGGTGCGGCACCCAGACCCCCACAGGCTTCGCCACCGCCGAACATGTCGGGCGATATGTGCAGACGATCCGCCAGGCGATCTCTACTGATTCGAATGGCAGGCCGCTACCGCAACCAAACCTGTGGGCCGCCTGCCTGGAATATCGCGACACCACCGGCCAACCATCCAGTTTCGCGGCATCTTCGATAACCTTGGAGATGGACTGGTTCGGCAATGGACCGGACGATGGCCGCAAGCGGCAGATCCAGTCGATGGTGATCGGCCAGAACAATACATCCGGGAGCGCCGTCGAAGTCTCCACGGTACTGGGCGTCTGGCTTGCCGCTGGCAGCAATGGCTATGCCTATACCGTCTTCAACGTCAACGTGCCCTTCTCGACATCGGTGCTCGACACCACCGCGGCTCAGCAGATGTCGGGTGCCGCGGCCATCCGTATGGCCGCTGGCCACTCGATAGCGTTCGAGCCGACCGCCAGCAACCGACTGGCTTACGACAGCACCACCGGCACGCTCAGATATTACCAGGGCACGTTGTCTTATCCTGTCGGCAAGGGGATCTCGGTCGGCTGGCAGACCACTTACTCCGCCAGCGCCACGTTGCCCAATTACGTGTCCGGGAACATGGTGTTTCTCTCCGGCAGTGCGCCTTACACCATAACCCTGCCCGCAGCGAACACCGTGGCGGCCGGCACCGGTTTCACCTTTGCTGTCGTCGGAACCGCCAACATCGGCATTGCCCCTACCGGCAATGACGTCATCGACAACCGGCCGGTTACCCTCTATCCGAATGACCGTTATCACCTCGTATCGGACGGCGGTTCCACCTGGCGCGAGGTGTTTCGGACGAACTCGGTGAACCCTCGCTCATCCGGCCCCGTAGTCTTGCCCGCCTACACAGTTGCGGCATTGCCGACATCGGCAGCGGCGGGCGCCATCGCCTTTGCGAGCAATGGCCGTAAGCCAGGCGAGGCGGCAGGGTCCGGAACCGGCGTTCAGGTGTTCTACGACGGCAGGAACTGGATATCGGTTTCCAGCGGCGGGCTGCCGGCGACCGCCTGACCACACTGCCGTTCAGTCGCCGCTCAGGATTTGCCAATGCCGACAATTTCCCAGTTGCCAGCCGCTACCTCCGTCACTTCCGCCGATGAACTACCAGTCAGCCAGGGAGGAACCACGCATTCGGTCAGCGTCGGTACATTGCTCTCCGGCACGCAGCCCGCAATCATCGCCGAGACCGGTACCCTGCTTGGACGGATCAGCCTCGGCGCCGGCGGTCCAGAGCCGATCGCTGTGGGCGAGGGTCTGGCGCTGAACGAAGGAACCTTGACCGCATCGGCGCTGGATGTCGCGAGCCTAATACAGCAGACCACGTTATCGATCAGTGATCACGCCGTCGTAAACAGCGGTGGAGTGCTCGCTCTGCTGCCACTGTCATCGCTGCGCGGCCTGTTCTCGGCGGGCACGGATATCGATATTGACGCCAATGGTACGATTTCCGCCAGCGCGGGCAGCTTCGGCATCGCGCAACTCACGCCAGTCAGCACCATCGCAGGCAGCGATCTGGTGGCGATCAGCCAGAATGGCACGGATCACGCAATCAGCTATGCGAACTTGCTCGATGGCCTCACGATCGATGTGGCACAGCCGGCCGTTCCCGCGGCCGATACCGACACGTTCTGGGTCGCCCAGGGCAGCAGCACGCTGCTAAGGCAGACCTTCGCCGCGATCTGGGCCTGGCTCACCTCGAAATTAGCCTCCTACAAACTTCCCGTCATCGAAATCACCAGCAATACCATCCTGGATGGCACGATCCACAATGGCCGGATGCTGATCTGCAGCCAGCCGGTCACATTGACACCGGCGGCTCTCAACATGGGCAGCGGCTTCTATTGCGACGTGCTCAATCTGAGCAGCGGCAACGTCACGTTCGGCTCGGGAATCCTCAGTTCCTCTGGCTCCATGTCACTGCCGACCGGCCAAATGGCCTCCATCCGCGTCGTCGCTTATTCGGGCGGGATGGCTGTCTTCGCATCCGGTGCCTGATGGCGACCTGTTGTTCGTCCGACTCCGTTCACGGTGACCTGAAATGAGTGTCGCATTCGCTGCGCCAGGCAGCCCGATGCGCGTCAGCCCCGGCCGAGTGGCGCTGTGGCGAGCCCTCCGCACCGACTCATCTTCCGGCGGCGGTCCGGGCGGCATTCTGCCCAGCGCGATCGATGGAATGTCCGGTTGGTGGGACGCCAGCGACTTATCGGCAGCTGTGGATGTGACCGGAAACCAGGTCGCCGCCTGGAACAGTCCCATCGCCGGCATGCGGGACAAGTCCGGCAACGGGTCTGCGCTGACGCCCTATTCCTTCGCCACGCCAAGCGGTATGCCGACAGCCACACCCAGGCTGTCCGGCCTGCTCGGCGGAGTGGGCCGCGTCGCCGGCGGCGAAGCGACCCTTGCGCCGGCACTCGATCCCGATATCGGTTTCCAACTCGGCAATGTCGGCTTCCAGGCGAATACCGCGTGGACACGCTACCTCGTCTGGTCACGTCCCAACTGGCGGCAGAACTCCGGTCGCGATGCGGACCCGATCGCGCTGGTGAACTTCGCCGGTCACACCGTGCTGCAGGCAGACAGCGCATCCGGTTCGAACCGCCTGCTGCTGTTTCCCGGAATCGCTCAGACTGTGCTGAGCACGGCACTGACACGGCGGCACACCCATTCGGTCGTCCTGCGCAACCGCTCCGGTCTGGGCGTTGACGCCTGGCTGGACGGTACCCTGGTCGCAACCGAGGTCAACAACCCATTGCCGTCGGGTCTGTCAGGACCAATGGTGCTGCTGCACGACACCACCCTATTGGGCGGCGCACAGTGCTGGTTGCACGAAGCGGCGAGCTGGGAACGGGCTCTCGCAGATGCCGAAATCGGCATCCTGCTGCAAGCGGCATCTCGCTGGGTGCGCGGACCGCGCCGGGGGGTCACATTGCTGGTCAATGGTCAGTCGAACGCCATCAACTACACGCTCAATGACGGCGCAGCCCAACTCCTGGCACAGGGCATCGCCTGGTATCTCGGGGCACTGGCCTACAACGTCGTGGCACGCGCCGGTTCGAGCGACTACACCATGGCGGCAGGACATGGCCTGTATACTGCGGTCAACGGCATCTATCCCGGCAGCTTCGTCAATGACCCGAACGACGGATCGAATCCCTCCATCTGGCAACTCGGAACGGACGGACTCGCCACCCAGTCTGCTGTCAACGAACTGACACAGGCGGACCAGCAGGATATCTGCGCGCTGCTCTGGCCGTGGAACGAGACCGACAGCCTGCGGGACTACAGCGAGAAGCCGATATTCCTTGCCGCCGCCCAGCGTTTCCTGTCCCTTGAACGTGGCATGCTCGGGCACCCTGCCGAGAGCTTGCCGCTGATCTGGTGGAATGCAATTCCATACGGCATCGCCGGCGGAATGCAGATGCATCGCGAGGTGGTGGCGGCAATGGCCGCCGACGCGACCCAGAACGTAATTGTCGGCAATCCCCAGACCAGCGACAGCAATGCACGGGGCTCATCCTGGGATCCGACAACAGGAGTGGCCTCTGGAGGTGACTCCGCGCACCGCGACAGCGCGGACAATCAGCGCTTTGCCCGCCTTGCCGCTCCAGTCGCCGCGCGAGCCATACTCGCGAGCAGCGGGGGAGACTCGCTCAACGCGATACCATCCGGTCTGCCGGTCAGTGGCGGGCCCAGGATTACCCACGTGTACCGCCAGACAGACAAGACCCTGCTGCTGACCATCCAACATGATGCCGGCAGTGACCTGATCGTTCCGCTGCAGGCGGCCACCGGATCGGGCTTCTGCGTGATGGACGGCGGTTCGGCGGCCAGTCCTGGCACCGTCGTGCCCGCCGTCAGTTGTGCGCGCATCGATGCGACGCACCTGGCAATCATCTTGGCGCAACCCCTGCAAAACCCCAGTGCCTGGTGCAATCTGTATTATCCATATGGCAACGTCACCATTGGTCGCGGCAACGCGGTGACCGACAATTTCGCCACCCTGCAGCCGCCGGCCGGATGGGACATCGCCGGCGACCTTGGCGCTGCCTGGCGCCTGAACTTTCCTTTGGCGGCGACAACAACGCCGATCGTGCTGAGCGACACCCCGGGTTAGCGAAAGTCGCGCGAGCGGGGAACCACCCGCTCCTGCCGAGGATGGCCCGGGCTTCGCAATGAGGGCTTCTGGACCGACACCTCGCTCACGCGCGCCATCAAGGCACTGCGATCTTGCAGCCGTTCGGCGATCACATGGATGATGCCTTCCGGGCTGCGCTGCAACCGCCCGGTCACCTGCATCAGACTGCTGCCGAGAATGGCGCGGCGGAACCGGTCCAGCAGGCTGGACCATACCACGATGTTGGCGATGCCGGTCTCGTCCTCGATGGTGCAGAACACGACATTGCCATTCCCCGGACGCTGCCGTACCAGCACGACGCCGGCCACCGACAGCCGCGCGCCATCCGCCAGCACCGCGGCCTGCACGCAGCTCAGCACCCCTTCGGCGGTGAACAGCCCGCGCAGGAAACGCATCGGATGCGACTTCAGCGACAGGCCGGCGGTCTGGTAATCGGTGATGACATGCTCGCCCTTGGTCATCGCCGGCAGCGGAACATGCGCGATTGCCATCGGTTGACCGGCAAACAGCGGCAACTCCGCGACATCCGACAACCCCCGCACCTGCCACAACGCCGCACGGCGATCGAGCTTCATGCTGCGCAGTGCATCCGCCTCCGCCAGTAACACCAGTGCGGCACGTGGCAAACCCATGCGGACCAGCCCAGCGAATGGGAAAGTAGCAAACAAGACCCCCCCTCCCCTCGCGGGAGGGGGATAGGGGGAGGGAGCCGCGTCACCGCTACGACGTCCCACCACCACTCTCTCCGCCCACTCCCGTGAAAACCCGGCAATCAGCCGGAACCCCAGCCGCAGCGCTCCTTCTTCCAGCGTGCAGTCCCAGTCACTGGCGGAGATATCGATCGGCCGCACCTCCACCCCATGCTCGCGCGCATCGCGCACAATCTGCGCCGGCGCATAAAACCCCATCGGCTGCGAGTTCAGCAGCGCACAGGCAAACGCCGCCGGATGGTGGCACTTCAGCCAGGCCGAGACGTACACCAGCAAAGCGAAACTGGCGGCGTGACTCTCCGGGAACCCATACGTGCCGAACCCTTCGATCTGATGGAAGCAGCGTTCGGCGAAATCCCGCGTATAGCCCCGCGCCACCATGCCCTCGACCATCTTCTCGAAAAAACGATGGATCGTCCCCGCGTTACGGAACGTCGCCATGGATCGCCGAAGCTGGTTGGCTTCCTCCGGCGTGAATTGCGCCGCCACGATGGCGATCTGCATCGCTTGCTCCTGGAACAGTGGCACGCCCAGCGTTCTGCCGAGCACCTGCTCCAACTCGTCAACCGGACCATGCAAAGGGGACGGCAGGTCCACTGGCTCCAAGTTCTGCCGGCGGCGCAGATAGGGATGCACCATATCGCCCTGGATCGGCCCTGGGCGCACGATCGCCACCTCGATTACCAGGTCATAGAACTTGCACGGCCTGAGCCGCGGCAGCATGTTGATCTGCGCGCGTGACTCCACCTGGAACACGCCGATCGAATCACCCCGACACAGCATGTCATAGACGGCGGGATCTTCCGTCGGTACCTGTGCCAGGTTGCTCAGCCCCAGCAGTTCGAACGCCTTGCGGATGCAGGTCAGCATCCCCAGCGCCAGCACATCGACCTTCATGATCCCCAGCCGGTCGATATCGTCCTTGTCCCATTCGATGAAGGTGCGCCGGTCCATCGCCGCACGGCCGATCGGCACGGTTTCGTCCAGCCGGCCGCGCGTCAGCACAAAACCACCGACATGCTGCGACAGATGGCGCGGCAGTCCGATAAGCTGGCGTGCCAGCTCGATCGAGCGGCGAACCACGAAACTGCCCGGATCGAGGCCGATCTCCCGCACGCATTCATCCGACCACAACCCTTCCCCCGCGTGCCATGACTGCGCGGACAACGCCGCGGTGGCGTCCTCCGACAGCCCCATCACCTTGCCCACCTCGCGGATCGCCCGCTTCGGCCGATAGTGGATCACCGTCGCCGCGATGCCGGCGCGCTCGCGGCCATAGCGCCGGTAGATGTATTGGATGACCTCCTCACGCCGCTCGTGCTCGAAATCCACGTCGATATCCGGTGGCTCGCGACGCTCGGTGGAGACGAACCGCTCGAACAGCAGATTGATCTGCGCCGGATCGACCGCCGTGATATGCAGGCAGTAGCACACAGCCGAATTGGCCGCGGACCCACGTCCCTGGCAGAGAATGCCGTTCTCCACCGCGTAGCGCACGATGTCGTGCACCGTCAGGAAATACCGCGCGTAGTTGAGCTGCGCGATGATGCGCAGTTCCTTCCCGATGGTGTCGCGCACCTGGGGCGGGACGCCGTTCGGATAACGCCCCGCGGCACCCTGCCAGGTCAGGTTGGCCAGATGCTCATCGGGCGTCAGACCGGCCGGGATCGGTTCGTCCGGATATTCGTAAGCCAGCTCTTCCAGCGAAAAGCTGCATCGTTCGACAATCTCCCGCGTGCGCAGGATCGCGTCCGGATGGTCACGAAACAGGCGGGCCATTTCCCCCGGTGATTTCAGGTACCGCTCCGCGTTCGGTTGCAGCGCGAGCCCCGCCTGGTCGATGCGGCAGCCAAGGCGGATACAGGTCATCGCGTCCTGCAAATTCCGCCGACCGGCCAGGTGATAGAGAACGTCGTTGGTCGCCACCATCGGCAACGGCAATCCGGCCATCGCGCGCAGGCGCCGCGCATCGTCCGCGCGATAACGGCGGCTGGCGGCAAGATACGCCCGGTCGCGAAAATCTTCATGCAACCGCTGGAGATTCTTCCGCACGCCGGCATCCACACGATCCGGTGCAACGGCGAGCAGTATCTGTCCCTCGCCATGCTCCAGCAGATCGTTGTAATACAGAAAGCAGCGGTTGGTGGCCTTTGCCACATTGCCGGTGTCGCCATGCGGCACGCGATCCTTGCCGAGCGTCAGCAGTCGCGTCAGCCGCCCCCAGGCGGCACGATCCCGAGGATAGCAGAGCAGGTCAGGTGTGGCGTCGCAGAACGACAGGCGCGCACCGACCACCAGGCGGATGCCGACCTCCTTCGCCGCATCCCACATCCGCACCACCCCGGCGACGCTGTTGAGGTCGGTGATGCCGATCGCCGAAAGTCCCAGCACCGACGCCGTGGCAGCAAGCTCTTCCGGCGATGATGCACCACGCAAAAAGGAAAACGCGCTCGCCACCTGAAGTTCGGCGAACGACATGGCTAGCGCGTGATGACCGGAGGCGGAATCGTCGGAGGTCTGAATCACGCGCTCAACTAACCTAG
>DATBKQ010000531.1:0-3433 GCA_036555825.1 Acetobacteraceae bacterium
CGGCAGGTGCCCATCAGCGCGTGCACCGGCAGCCCGGCGATCTTGCCGGCGAGATCCCACAGCGCGGTATCGACCGCACCGATCGTGCGGTAGCTGACGATGCGCGACACCAGCCGCATGGCGCCATGGATGCGCTCGCGCTCCAGCGGGTTCTGACCCATCAGTAGCGGCTTCAGCGAACGGATGAGCTGCGGACCATCCATCGACGCCGGATTGGTCGCGGCTCCCAGGAAGGCGTGGCCTTCCAGCCCCTCATCGGTGTGGATGCGCAGCAGGCCCAGATTGCTGGTGGAGGATGCGAGCGAACCCAGGTGATAGCGGGTCGCGGGGATATTGTCCCAGGTGAAGATGGTCAGCGATACATCGTCGATCCTCATACTAGTCCCTCCCGTTCCTCCTGCCGGCGCACCCGCTCGCGATAGACGTTGTAGGTGCCGGACGCCGCCACCACGACGGCCCCGACCAGCGTATTCCAGGATGGCACCTCGCCAAAGATCAGGAACCCCGCCAGCACGCCCCATGGCAGCATGGTGTACTCGTAGGGCGCCAGCGCCGACACCGGGGCCAGGGCGTAGCTGCGCGCGAACACGCAGTGCGCCAGGCCGCTGGAAAGGCCCAGGAAGGCGAGCAGCAGCCAGCCCACGGCATCGACCACGCCGGAGCCGGGAAAGCTCCACAGCAGCGCGAAGCCGGTCGCGGTGTGGCAGACCAGCAGCCAGAAGGCCTGGCATTCCGGCGTCTCGGTCAAGGTCAACTGGCGCGTCATGATCCGCGTCAGCGCCATGACCAGCGTGCCGGCGAGCAGCAGCAGCACAACCGGCGTCCACAGATCGCCGCCCGGACGCAGCATGATCAGCACGCCGCCGAAACCGACCAGCGTGGACAGCGCGCGGCGCCAGCGGATTCTCTCGCCCAGCAGCGGCACCGCCAGCACCGTCATTATCAGCGGCGCGGTGAAGCCGACCGCGTAGGTATCGGCCAGGCCCATCGACAGCCAGGAGATGTACCAACACACCGAAACGAACGACGAGAGGACGCTGCGCGCGAGCACGAGGCCCCAGCGCCGCGGCACCAGCCTGTGCCAGCCGGTGGTGCCCGGACGGATGGTGACCGCGGCCACGGTGGCGATGCCAAACACGCCGCGCCACATCATAGCGCCCGCCACCCCGACACTGGGCAGCACCCATTTCGCCGCCGCATCGCCCAGGGTCCAGATCAGGTAGGCCAGCACCGCCAGCGCGATCCCGCGCACCGCATCGGCGGCATTGTCGGTGAGCGTTCGCGGCACAGGCGCCGCCACGACGTCAGCCACCGGCAGGTTCCTCCGTTCTGTTTGCGATGCTTGCCTTGCGATCCCCGCGGCGGCAAGGCAAGCACACCGCATGGAGCCGGCGGAATACGCGCTGATGGACGCGGTGGAGGACCGCATGTGGTGGTACCGGGCGTTGCACCGGCGGCTGCTGGATGCACTCGCCGATGTACGCGGCGCGGTGCTGGACGCAGGTTGCGGTACCGGCGGGCTGCTCGCGCGCCTGCGGCTCGAACGGCCGGACCTCCGGCTGACCGGCCTGGAATGGGCCGAGGTCGCATCGCGCCGCGCGGCGGCGAAGTCCGGCGCGCCGGTGGTCCGCGGCAGCGTCAACACGCTGCCATTTGCCGATGCCAGCTTCGATGCCGCGATCGCGGCCGACATCCTGTGTCACCGCGCGGTCGATCCGCCGCGAGCACTCGCCGAGCTGCGGCGGGTGCTGCGGCCGGCTGGCCGGTTGATCGTCAACATGCCGTCCTACGACTGGCTGCTGTCCGGCCATGACCGGCTGGTGCACAATGCACGCCGCTGCACCGTCCGGCAACTTGCCGCGCTGTTGCGCCAGGCCGGCTTCGCCGGCGTTCGCGCGGGCTACTGGAACGGCCTGCTGCTGCCGCTGATGGTGGTGCAGCGCAAACTGCTGGCACGCCGCTCGGCAGTGTCGGATACCGCCTCGTTTCCGCCATGGCTCGATGCCACGCTTCATGGCATGACTGAGATCGAACGTCGACTGCCCTTCGGCCTTCCGGCCGGCGGTTCCGTGCTGGCGATTGCGGAGCGACCATGAATTACGAGACCGATCTTCCGTACCAGCTTGCGAGCACGCCAGAGCGGCCTGCCGTCGGCCTGTCGATCGTCATTCCGGTCTATCGAGGTGCGGCGACGATCGAGCGTCTGGTCGGGGCGCTCTCGGCGCTGCAGCCTGCCGGCGGCATGGAAATCGTGCTGGTCAACGACGGCAGTCCCGACAATTCCGGCGAAATCTGCCAGAACCTGGCCGGGCGTTCGGCGATGCCCATTACGTATGTCGAGCATGCACGCAATTTCGGCGAGCACAATGCGGTCATGACCGGGCTGCGCCATGTCCGCGGCGCCTACGTCATCACCATGGACGACGACCTGCAGAACCCTCCCGAGGAAGTTGTCCGCCTCTATGATCACGCCCGGCTCGGCAACTGGGACGTTGTCTATACACGCTACGCCGTCAAGCAGCACGCGGGCTGGCGCAACCTGGGCAGTCGGTTTGCCAACGCCGTGGCGGATCGGCTGCTGGACAAGCCGAAAGGGCTGTATCTCTCATCGTTCCGCTGCATGTCCGCGCTGGTGGTGCGGTCGGTCACGCGCTACCAGGGACCATACCCGTATGTCGATGGTCTGATCATGCAGGTGACCCGGCGGATCGACAGCATCGAGGTGCGACACCTGCCGCGGATCGAGGGCCGCTCCAACTACAACCTGACCCGCCTGGTACGGCTATGGCTGAACCTCGCCACCAGCTTTTCGCTGGCGCCGTTGCGGCTGGCGATCTACGCGGGCGCGTTCATGGCCTTGCTCGGCGCGGCTGGCGCGGTCGCGACCATTGCCGAGGCGCTGATCTTGCGCGACACACCGTCCGGCTGGGCATCGACGATGACGGTGATCCTGCTGGTTGCCGGGGTGCAGTCGATGATTCTGGGCGTTCTCGGCGAATATGTCGGGCGCACGTTCCTGTCGGCCAATGGCAAACCGCAGGGCACCGTGCGCTCGGTCGAGCGCAACGCGGCGGCGGCGCGGATCGCGGCGTGACAATCTACTGGGCGACGCTGCTCGCCGCCATC
Source organism: Acetobacteraceae bacterium (assembly GCA_036555825.1). Lineage (GTDB taxonomy): Bacteria > Pseudomonadota > Alphaproteobacteria > Acetobacterales > Acetobacteraceae > JAMXLO01. The sequence continues at coordinate 3,127 of DATBKQ010000531.1, forward strand.
GCGGCGAGCATGGCCGGCCAGACGCTGCTCAAGGCCGGCGCCGGGGCGGCGGAATTCGCCGCGCAACTGCTGGACTGGCGCACGCTGTTCGGATTGTTCCTGTACGGCGGCGCCGCAATCCTGTACATCGTCGCGCTGCGCCGCATCCCCATGTCGCGCGCCCTGCCCTGCACGGCGATCTCCTATGTGGCGGCAGCGCTGATCGGGCACTATGGCTTCGGAGAGCCGATGGGTGCGACACACGTCACTGCCATTGCCTTGATCTGCGGCGGTGTGGTCATTCTGGCGTTTGCCTGAAGAATCCGCC
>DATBKQ010000532.1:0-8548 GCA_036555825.1 Acetobacteraceae bacterium
CACCGCCCCTGCCGTGCATGCGCCGTCACACTGCGCAGCAGCCCGGCAACTCCGAACGCGGCACCCAACGGTCGGAGTTGCTCGGGTTCCACCGCGCCCAGCAGACGCGCCGCCGCCACCGCCAACCCGCCGGCACCGCCGCGCAAATAGTCATGCCATTCGCGTGAGGTCTCGATCGCCGGTTCCGCCTCCACCTCCCGCGCTTCGATGATGCCGAGCAGATCGCCGCGATCCAACGCCCCGGCATCGATCGCCGCGCTCAGCGGCTCAGCGACCTCGTGCTGGCGGTGCGCCCCTTCGACCACCTCGCGCCACCATTGCAGCCGGATCAATGCCAGCGGCGCCTCCGATACCGCTTCCCGCGCCCGCGCCAGTTCATGATTGAACGCATACAGCGCGAACAGCGGCTCGCGCTTCTCCGGCGGTGCGAACAATGCCGTCAGGAAGCGATCCGGATCGTGGCGGCGCACGAACTCGGCAAGGCTTGACGCGTTCCTGGGCGGGTCATAGCTAGAAGTCACTCCCATCGGCCGGTTTCGCTTCACTGCAACCCAGCGGAGGACGCTCCATGGCATTCGAATTGCCCTCGCTCCCCTATTCCAAATCCGCCCTAGGCGCAAAAGGGATGTGCGAGGAAACCCTCGACCTGCATCACGGCAAGCATCACCAGGCCTACGTCACCGCGCTGAACGGTTTCGTCGAAAAGGACCGGAACCTGCAAGGCAAGTCGCTCGACGACATCGTCAAGCTGTCGCACAACAAGCCCGATATGGCGTCGGTGTTCAACAATGCCGGCCAGCACTGGAATCACATCCTGTTCTGGCAGTGCATGAGCCCGAGCGGCGGCGGTATTCCCGGTGCGCTCGAGAAGAAGATCGCCGAGGACTTCGGCGGCGTGACGCAGTTCAAGGATGCGTTCAAGACCGCCGGCGCAACGCAGTTCGGATCAGGCTGGTGCTGGCTGGTGCTCGGCAGCGACGGCAAGCTGAAGGTCACCAAGACCCCGAATGGTTCCAACCCGCTGGCAACCGGCGAAGGCAAGGCGCTGCTCGGCTGCGATGTGTGGGAGCACAGCTACTATCTCGACTTCCGCAACCGCCGTCCCGACTACCTGCAGAACTGGGTGGACAAGCTGGCGAACTACGAATTCGCCGAGGCGCAGCTCAAGAAGGCATGAAACCAAACTCGCCTCTCCCGCTTGCGGGAGAGGCAGGCTTGCCCTCGGGCCTGACCCGAGGGCAAGCGCCTGTGAGGGCCTCGCCACCAGACCCCCCGCGGGGTTCGCCGCGCATGGCAATTACGAGGCCTTGTCCTTCACCGGCCTCGGATCGTTGGCGGCGGTCGGCTTGATCACGCTCGAAATCGTGTCGCGCACCACCGTGACGCGAATCCCCTGAGCGATCTCCACCTCGATCTCGGCTGACGGCACCTGTTTGCCGTCCTTGTCCTGCACCATCGGCACGCGCTGCACCGTGCCGATGATGCCACCGCCCGTCACCACGCGGTCGCCCCGCTTCAGCGCCGAGATCATCTGCCGCATCTCTTTCTGCTTCTGCTGGTTCGGGCGGATGAGCAGGAAATAGAACACCACGAAGATCAGCACCAACGGCAGGAATTGCGTGGCACTGCCGAACATGCCGGCCGCGTCCTGCGCATAGGCGGGGGAGATGAGCATCGGCATGGGATCCTGGGTTGCGTCGATCGGGCGGGACCATAGCGCGCGATCGCTTGAGGCGGAACTGTCGGAAAGCGTGAATCGCGCGCTCGGTCAATCGCTGCGTGTGCGCTGAAACACCGCGAAATCGCCAGGCGAGTAGCTGGCGAACGTCACCGGCAGGCCGCCCTGCAGCCGGCCAAAATGTACGTTCGGCACCAACTCGTCCGACTGCGCGTGAATCGTGATCCAATAAAAGCCGCTGGCCATCAACGAGACGCCAAGTCCGACAGTGGACCCCGGCGCGACAGCCAGCACCCCGCTGTCGGCAAGCGCGACCGCGCCACCGCCCGTGCTCTCGAACACGATGATGCGCGCCGAGACCGTCAGTCCGCCTGAATTCAACACCGTGATGCCGACATTGTCGTTCGCGAGCACGAACTCCGCGCCAGTGACATATTCCAATGACATGCCGTTTCCCCGCCGTGCCTCACCGATCGATCGGCGCAGGCACCCATCGACACGGTAGCAGCAATGGCATTGTCCTCCGCAAGAGGCACGGCCATAGTCCGCCCCCTCGAGCTTCACGGACCGCTGTCGATGGACCCGCGCCTCACCGAACTTCTCGTCCGCGTCGCCGAGGCGCTGGAACGCCTGGCTCCGCCACCGGCCGCAACCCTGGACCTCACCGTCGCCGATGCCTTCGTCTGGCATCCCTCGCCACCCCGCCTGGTGCCCGTGCCGAAAGTATCCCGCGTCGCCATCGGCCTGCTGCAAGGGGTGGAGCGGCAGAAGCAGATCCTGCTGGACAACACGCTGCGCTTCGCCCGCGGCCTGCCCGCCAACAATGCGATGTTGTGGGGCGCCCGCGGCATGGGCAAGTCATCGCTGGTCAAGGCGGTGCACGCCGTCGTCAATGGACGGCTTCCCGGCAGTCTGGTTCTGGTGGAGATCCATCGCGAGGACGTCCGCTCCTTGCCCGATCTGCTGAACGTGCTGCGTGTCCGCTCGCGCCGCTGCCTGATCCTGTGCGACGACCTGTCGTTCGAGCGGGAGGACTCCGACTACAAGGCGCTGAAGTCGATCCTGGAAGGCGGCATCGAGGGCCGGCCCGACAACGTGTTGTTCTACGCCACCTCCAACCGCCGTCACCTGATGCCGCGCGACATGATCGAGAACGAACGATCGACCGCGATCAACCCGTCCGAATCGACCGAGGAGAAGGTGTCGCTGTCCGACCGCTTCGGTCTTTGGCTCGGCTTCCACAACTGCGATCAGGACACGTTCTTCGCCATGGTCGATGGCTACGCCACGAGCATGCAATTGCCGATCGCGACCGAGGCGCTGCACGCCGCAGCCATCGAATGGTCGATGACCCGCGGCGCGCGCTCAGGTCGCGTCGCCTGGCAGTTCATCCAGGACCTCGCCGGCAGGCTTGGGGTCAGGCAAAATTCGCCTCACCCGCTTGCGGGAGAGGCAGGCGCCTGCACTCGGGCTTGACCCGAGGGCGCAACGCTGGAGAGGGTGCTGCGACACTCGCCGACCCGCGGCTTCATCCGCCAAGCCTGCGCGCCAGCCGGGCGAGCCCGACAAACGCCGGCTCCGGATGCACGATCACCGCGGTCGGTATGCGCGCCAGGTACGGCGCGAGCCGCCCCTTCGCCTCGAACCGCGCGCGAAACGCCGACTGCCGCAGGAAGTCGGTGAAACGCGGAACGATGCCGCCGGCAACAAACAACCCCCCAAGTGAGCCAAGCGTCAGCGCGGCATTGCCCGCCACGCTGCCCAGGAAGCCGCAGAATGCCTCCAGTGTCGCGCGGCTCGTCGCGCAGTCGCCCGCCAGCCCGTGCGCGACGATCTCCGCACTGTCGCGCCGCGGCACTGCCGCACCGTCGAGCGCGGCGATCGCCTCATAGAGCTCCACCAGCCCGGGCCCGGACAACGCCCGCTCGATCGACACATGCGGATGGCGCGCACGCAGCGCCGCGATGATCGCGTCCTCGCGCGGGTTCTCGGCTGGCAGCGTCGCATGACCGCCTTCGGTGACCAGTACCACCTCCGCACCGCCGTCCGACGCCAGCGCCGCCAATCCGAACCCGGTGCCCGGCCCCATCACCACCATCGGTCCGGGCTGACCCTGCACACCCGCACCGATCGCCACCAGGTCCGCCGCCCCGAACCCCGGCAACGCCCAGCCAAGCGCCTCGAAGTCGTTGATCACGCGCGCCGTCTGCAACTCCAGCCCTTCGCGGATAAGCTCGGCGTCGACGATCCACGCGGCATTCGTCATGCTGACGCGGCCATTCACCACCGGCCCAGCCGCCGCCATCACCGCGATCTGCGGCCGGTGGCCCGCAGCAGGCCCCGCGAGGAACGCCCGCGCCGCCTCCACCGGCGAGAGGTAATCCGCCACGCGATAGGTCGTGATCGGCGCGATCTCGCCATCGACCAGCAGACTGAATCGCGCATTGGTTCCACCGATGTCAGCCAGAATCGCGGTCGTCTGGCTCATGACAGTTTCGCCAATGCCTGCCAGTCGAACCGCACGCCATGCCCGGGCCGCTCCGGCGCGATCGCCTTCCCCTCGCGGATCGTCAGCGGTTCGGCGATGTAGCGGTCGAGCCCGAAACCGTGCACCTCCAGATACGACCGGTTCGGCGCCGCTGCCAGCAGATGCACCGTCAGGTCGTGCACGCCGTGCGAGGTCAGCGGCAGGTTGTACGCCTCCGCCAGATGCGCCACCTTCATGAACACCGTGACCCCGCCGCAGTTGGTGACATCCGGCTCGGGATACGTGACACCGCCGGCCTCGATCATCGCCTTGAACTCGTGCAGCGTGTGCAGGTTCTCACCCGTGGCGATCGGCATCCCGCCGTCGCGCACAATGCGAGCGTGGCCCGCGACATCGTCCGGAATGGTCGGCTCCTCCAGCCACACCAGGGCGCAGTCCTGCATCGCGCGCGCCGCGCGGATTGCCTCGTCCACCGTCCAGCGCATGTTGGCATCCGCCATCAGCGGGAAGTCGGCACCCAGATGCGCCCGCATCGCCCGCACCCGCTCCACGTCCTCCGACAGGCGCGGACGCCCGACCTTCATCTTGATCGCCCGGAAACCCTTCCCGAGATTCTCCTCGGTCTGCCGCAACAGCGCATCCAGCGGGAAATCCAGATCGATGCCGCCGGCATAGCACGGCACCGCCGGATCGAAGCCGCCCAGCAGCCGCCACAGCGGCGTGCCGAAGCGACACGCCTTCAGATCCCACAACGCGATGTCGCACGCCGAGACCGCAAGGCTCACCGACCCCCCGCGCCCACCGTAGTGCAGATGCCACCACATCCTCTGCCACAGCGCCTCGATGCCATCGGCATCGGCACCGATCAGCACCGGCCGCAAGCCCTGATCGATCAACGCATGCACCGCCACACCACCGGCGCCCACCGTGTAAGTGTAGCCGACGCCTTCCGCGCCATCGCTGTCGCGCAGCCGAACGGTGATCAGCTCGAAATGCGTGATCGTGCCATGCGTCGAATCGGACAGCGCGACCGGCAGCTCGATGCGGTACAGCCCGGTCTCGATTGATGCGATGCGCATCCTACTCTCGCCCGATCCGTTCGACGCCGCCCATGTACGGCCACAGCACCTCGGGCACCAAGACCGAGCCATCCGCCTGCTGATGGTTCTCCATCACCGCGATCAGCGCGCGCCCCAGCGCGACGCCGGAGCCGTTCAGCGTATGCAGATAACCGATGCCCTTGCCATCAGCAGCACGGAACCGCGCGTTCATCCGGCGCGCCTGGAAATCGTGGCAGTTGGAGCAGGAACTGATCTCCCGCCACGCCTGCTGCCCCGGCAGCCAGGCTTCCAGATCGTACGTCTTCGCCGCGCCGAACCCGGTATCGCCCGACGACAGAACCACCCGCCGGAACGGCACCTCCAGCAGCGTCAGTACCTTCTCCGCGCACTGCGTCATCCGCTCGTGTTCCTCCGCGCTGCGGTCGGGATGCACGATCGACACCAGCTCCACCTTGCGGAACTGGTGCTGCCGCAGCATGCCGCGCGTGTCGCGCCCCGCCGCACCGGCTTCCGAGCGAAAGCAGTCGGTCAGCGCGGTCACCCGCATCGGCAGCGCCTTCTCCGCCACGATGTCGCCCATTACCAGCGCCGTCAGCGGCACCTCCGCGGTCGGAATCAGCCAACGCCCGTCAGTCGTCCGGAACAGCGTATCGGCGAACTTCGGCAGCTTGTCGGTACCATAGGCAGCCGCGTCATTCACCAGCGACGGCACCACGTACTCGGTGTAGCCGTGCTCGCGCGTATGCAGGTCGATCATGAACTGCCCGAGCGCCCGCTCCAGCCGCGCCAGCGCCCCGCGCAGCACCACGAAACGCGCGCCGGCGATCTTGGCCGCGGCGGCAAAGTCCATCATCCCCAGCGCCTCGCCCAGCTCGAAATGCTGCCTCGGCTGAAACCCGAGGTCGCGCGGCTCGCCGTGCTGCTTCAGCACCACGTTGGCGGCCTCGTCCGGGCCGTCCGGCACGTCGGGATCGAGTACGTTCGGCAGCCCCTCCAGCACGCGCCGGATCGCCTCGTCCAGCGCTGCCGCCTGCTTTTCCAACGCCTCGGTTTCGTCGCGCAGCGCGGTCGCCTCTGTCTCCATCACCGATGTGTCCGCGCCCGCCCGCCTGCCCTGGCCGATCTCGCGCGCCAACGCATTGCGCCGCGCCTGCTTCTCCTGCAGCACCGTCAGTGCCGCGCGCCGCTCCCCGTCCCGCGCCAGCAACTCCGCCGATGCCGGCGGCAATCCACGCCGCGCCAACGCGGCATCGAAGCCGGCCGGGTCGGCTCGGATGGAACGGATGTCATGCATCAGTTCATACCTCCACCGGTTTCGGCTCCACCATCCTCGCGGCATAGATGGAAATCTCGTACAGCGCGATCAGCGGCAGCGCGAGCCCGGTCTGCGTAATCACGTCCGGCGGCGCCAGAATCGCGGCAATTACGAACATGCCGACATAGGCATAGCGGCGGAACCGCCTCAGGCCCTTCGACGACACGATCCCGACCTTCGCCAGCAAGGTCAGCAGTACCGGCAATTCGAACGTCAGCCCGAACGCGAAGATCAGCTTCATCACCAGGTCGAGATACTCCGACACGCGCGGCAGCAGTTCGATCGGTACGCCGCCGCCCCCGGTCGGGCTCTGGAAGCTGGCGAAGAAGCGCCAGGCAAACGGGAACACGAAGTAGTACGCCAGTGCCGCGCCCAATAGGAACAGCACCGGCGTCGCGATCAGGAACGGCAGCAGCGCGCGCTTCTCGCTGCGGTACAGCCCGGGTGCCACGAACAGCCAGATCTGGTTGGCCATGATCGGGAACGCGATGAATGCCCCGGCAAAGAACGCCACCTTGATACGCGTGAAGAACGCCTCGTAGAGCTGCGTATAGATCAGATGCGGATCGGGGTTGCCCTGTTCGCGCAGTACCGCCGCCAACGGCTCGGCCAGGAAGAAATAGATCCGGTTCGAGAAGTAGTACGAGCCGATGAAGCACACCACGAACGCGACGATCGACCAGATGAGCCGCGTGCGCAGCTCCTTCAGGTGATCGAGCAGCGGCATCGGCTTGTCGTCGATGGGGTCGTCTTCGATGTCAGCCATGGCGCTGCCGCGCGATCTCGGGAGGAATGAATGCCGGCGGTTCCGCCTGGCCGGTCTCGGTGCGCGCCGGCAACACGAAGTTGGGCGGCACGAAAGCCGGCGTGTCCGGCACGCAAGGGGCCGGCGCGGCCTCGGGTTCCTCCGCCGGCGATGGTTCCGGCTCGGTCACGGGCTCGGCCACCGCGACCTCTTCCACCGAGGTCACCGCCGCGGCGGGCGCCGCCGGTTCCAGCGGATTGGAGGCGAACGTGGCGCGGATCGACCCGTCCGCATCGACCGTCCGCTCGATCTCGCCGCGAATGTCGAAGTTGCGGATCTCGTTGATCGAGGAGCGGATTTCGCTCAGGTCCGCCTCGCGCACCATTTCATCGACATGGGTCTGGAATTCCGCGGCCATGCGCCGCGCCTTCTTGATCCAGCCGGTGAACGTGCGGATGGCAACCGGCATGTCCTTCGGCCCGATCGCGATCAACGCGACCACGGCGATCAGGGCAATCTCCGACCAGGCGAAATCAAACATGGCGACAGTTAGCAGCGGTCAGCGGTCGGGTGCCAGTGGCCTGGAGCGTGATGATTTAGACCTCCCTCTCCCGCGAAGCGGGGGAGGGTTGGGGAGGGGGTGCGTGCTCCATGGGTTCCACCAGCAGGTCCTCCCGGCGCGGCAGTTCGCGCAGGTCGGCAAGCCCGAACTGCGCCAGGAAGTGCGGCGTCGTCCCCCACAGCGTCGGCCGCCCCGGGCTCTCGCGCCGGCCCCTGGGCGCGATCAAATCCGCCTCGAGCAGCGAGTCCAGCGTCTGCTGCGACAGGCTGGTGCCGCGGATCTCCTCGATCTCCGGCCGTGTGACCGGCTGGTGGTACGCGATGATCGCCAGCGTCTCCATCGCCACGCGCGGCAACCGGCGCGGGATCTCCACCACCTTGCGCAGCAGCGGAGCCAGGTCGGGGGCGGTGCGGAACTGCACGCCGCCACCGATCTCCACCAGCTCCACGCCACGGCCGGCATAGCGCTCGCGCAGCGCGGCCAGCACCGCATCGGCATCGACGTCCTCGGGCAGGAGCTGCGACAGCGCGCGCCCACCCACCGGTCCGGCGCTGGCAAACACCAGCGCCTCGGCCAGCCGGACCGCTTCCTCTTCTGTCATGCGTGGTTCCGGGCGCCAGCCCGGTCCTCCATCGTCATGGCCGGCCTTGTGCCGGCCATCATGCCCCCTCCTCTACCGCGCCGGGCGCGCGCCGCACC
>DATBKQ010000533.1:0-2336 GCA_036555825.1 Acetobacteraceae bacterium
AACGGCGTGGCGGTACTTTCGCGCAAGCCATTCACGGTGCACCACCGCGCCTTGCCGGGACTGCCGCCCGAGGACGCCCAGTCGCGCTACATCGAGATCGAGACCGACGGCATGGTGATCGCCGGCATCTATCTGCCGAACGGCAACTCCGGCGGCGAGGCGGGCTTCGCCTACAAGCTGGCCTGGCTCGAACGCCTGGCCGAACGCGCCGAGACGTTGCTCGAGGCCGATACGCCGTTCGTGATGGCGGGCGACTTCAACGTCTGTCCCGGCGACGATGACTGGGCACCCGGCACGCTGTCGCCGACCGACGCACTGGTGCGCCCGGAGAGCCGCGCCAGGTTCCGCCGGCTGCTGTGGGACGGCATGACGGACGCAGTCCGCGCCGTCCACCCGCACGGGCCGGTCTACACGTTCTGGGACTATCAGGCCGGTGCCTGGCAGCGCGACCTCGGGCTGCGCATCGATCACGCCCTGCTGTCACCTACGCTGGCCGAGCGACTGGTCGCGGCGGCGCCCGATCGCGAGGAACGGGGCAAGCCGCAGCCGTCGGATCATGTCCCGGTCGTGGTGGAGCTGCACTGAACCGGTTGCATCAACCCCAGTGCGACGGCACCCAGATGTAGCGGTAGCCGTTCCAGCGCCAGTGACCCGGAATGTATTGGCCCGTGCGCGGCGGCCCGCCGATCCAGCGGCCGCCGATCCAGACGTAGCGATAGCCGTTCCAATGCCAGTGACCTGGTTCCCAGTAGTAGCCGTGGCGCGGCGGGGGCATCGGCTCGTAGCGCGGCGGCGGCACCGGGCCATACGGCACCGGCGGCTGCGCAGCGGCCGGACCAGCGGCGAGACCCAGCAGAACCGCGGCGGCCCCGGCGATGATCACTCGTCGCATCATACAAGCTCCTGCAACTCAGATATCAGCGTAACAATGGGTTTCCGATTCGGCGCCAGGGTGTGTCACCGCGCCGAGATGTGCCGGCCCCACCAGTTGCGCGTATTTCCAGATTGCGCCGGCATTGTAGTCGGTGCGGCGCGGCTGCCATGCCGCGCGGCGGGCCGCCAGTTCGGCATCCGGCAGCGTCACATCGATCGTGCCCTTCTCGGCGTCGATCACGATCCGATCGCCGTTGCGCAGCAATCCGATTGGACCACCCACCGCCGCCTCTGGCCCGACATGGCCGATGCACAAACCGCGCGTCGCACCGGAAAACCGGCCGTCGGTGATCAGCGCGACCTGCTCGCCCATGCCCTGGCCATAGATCGCCGCGGTGGTGGACAGCATCTCGCGCATGCCGGGCCCGCCTTTCGGTCCCTCGTAGCGGACCACGATCACGTCGCCCGCCTTGTACGCGCGGTTCTGAATCGCGGCGAACGCCTCCTCTTCGGAATCGAAGCACAGCGCGGAGCCTTCGAACCGCAACTTGTGCATGCCGGCGATCTTCACGATCGCTCCGTCAGGGGCGAGATTGCCCTTCAGGCCGACCACGCCTCCGGTCGGTGAAATAGCCCGCGAGACCGGATAGATCACATCCTGGTCCGTTGGGAACACCACGTCCTTCAGGTTTTCCGCCATGCTCTTGCCGGTGGCGGTCATGCAGTCGCCGTGCAGCAGGCCAGCATCCAGCAGCGCCTTCAGCACCACCGGCACGCCACCGGCCCGATGCACGTCCAGCGCCACGTATTTGCCACTCGGCTTCAGGTCGGCGATGTACGGCGTGCGCCGCATGATCTCCACCACATCGTCCATGGTGAAGCGGATGCCCGCTTCATGCGCGATCGCCGGCAGATGCAGGCCAGCGTTGGTCGAGCCGCCAGTCGCCCCTACCACGACGGCGGCGTTCTCCAGAGCCTCGCGGGTAACGATGTCGCGCGGACGCAGGCGGGTTTCGATCAGCGCCATCACGGCGTGGCCTGACGCGACGGCGAAGCGATCGCGCTCCTCATAGGGCGCCGGCGAGCCAGCCGAGCCGGGCAGCGCCAGGCCGATCGCCTCGCTGACCATTGCCATGGTGTTGGCGGTGAACTGCCCGCCGCAGGCACCGGCCGAAGGACAGGCGACGCATTCCAGCTCGTGCAGCTCCGCGTCCGACATGGTGCCTGCGGCGTGCCGGCCCACTGCCTCGAACACATCGACCACGGTGACATCGCGGCCCTGGAACCTGCCCGGCAGGATGGAGCCACCGTACATGAACACACTGGGCACGTTCAGCCGCAGCATCGCCATCATCATCCCGGGCAGCGACTTGTCGCAGCCCGCCAGCCCCACCAGCGCATCGTAGGCATGGCCGCGCACGGTCAGCTCGACGCTGTCGGCGATCAGGTCGCGCGACACGAGC
>DATBKQ010000534.1:0-13780 GCA_036555825.1 Acetobacteraceae bacterium
CGGGCATCAGTGGCACCAGGATCCCGCCTATGTGGTTGTCGATACGCCGACCTTCCTGGCGGCGACCTGGATCGCGCTGCAGGACATCGAGGAAGGCTCCGGCGAGCTTGCCTACTACGACCGCAGCCATCGCCTGCCGCATTACATCTTCAGCAACGGCAGCAAGCACTTCGACGGTGACACGCCTGACTATTCGCACGAGATCGAGCAGGCGTGCGAGATGCGCCGGCTCGCGCATCGTCGCCTGCTGGCGCAGAAGGGCGACGTATTCTTCTGGGCAGCGGATCTGGTGCACCGCAGCCATCCGATGTCGCTGCCGCAGGGCACGCCGCGGCTGTCCTGCGTCACACACTACTGCCCCGCGACCTCGATGCCGCACTGGTTCTCGGAGCCGGACAAGCGAGGGATCGAGCCCTACTGGGACGTGGGCGGCTTTGCCAGTTCGTTCTACCGGCTGCCCAACCTCAGCGAGATGGTGCGGCCGGTGCCAAGGTGGGAGTTCTACAATTAGAGCGCGATGACCGAAGGCGGAATCGCCGGAGGTCTGAATCGCGCGACAGAAGATAGAGCGCGATGACCGAAGGCGGAATCGCCGGAGGTCTGAATCGCACGACGGAAGATAGAGCGCGATGACTGAGGGCGGAATCGCCGGAGGTCTGAATCGCACGACAGAAGAAAGAGCGCGATGACCGAAGGCGGAATCAGAATCGCGCGACAGAAGAAGAAGCGATCAGAAATCCGGCCAGCGCCGGGTGCGATTCGCCTCCTGCTCGGGCGTCAGCACGTGCGGGCCATCGGCGACCTCGGGCGGCCGGTTCGGCAGGCTCGCGGGATCGCGCCAGCAATCGACCACGCCGAGACTGCGAGTGCAGTAGGGCGGCGATTCGGGCGGCGGCTCGACCGGGCGGCAATAGCTCTTGCCCTGCTCCATGCGCACGATCGAGCAGTCCTTGCCGGTCACGGCGGAATAGACGGCGTCCACCGGGCTGCGCTGGAGCACCGGAAAGCTGCCCACCGTCACCCCGACCCCGACGGTCGCCGCCTGTTCGGGAGTGATGCCGCAGCCAGCGAGGAGAACGAGAAAGAGCGGCAGAGATCGCATCGGCGCCATTATGCGCGCGGTGGGTAAATTGCTGGTTTGCAAGCGTTTGCTGCCGGGCGTTTGCCGCTGCGCAATGGCGCCGCTCGATCCGAGCCGGTAATTCACGCCCTCGGGCGGTTCCGCCCCGGGCGATCCCCGGCTATGGTCCGCCGCGCCGCGGCGTCGGCAGCAGCAGCGGGGAACGGGAGCCCACGTGGTCGACATTTTCGACGAGGTCGATGAGGAACTACGCGCCGAGCGGGCGCAACAACTGCTCAAGCGCTATGCCGGGCTGATCCTGGCCGCTGCGGTGCTGATCGTCGGCGCGGCGGCGGGCTGGCAGGGCTGGCGCTGGTACGAGGCGCGGCAGGACCAGAAGGCCGCCGCCGAGTATCTGACTGCGATGACGCTCGCGGATGCATCGCCGACCGGCGGCAACGAGACCAGCCGCGCGGCTGCCGCGGCAGCTTTCGCCAACGTTGCCGCGAACAGCCCGGAGGGGTACGCGACCCTGGCCCGGCTGCACGAGGCGGCGCTGAAGGCGGATGCGGGCGACCTGCGCGGCGCCACCGCGCTGTGGGATCGGGTGGCCGGCGATGGGTCGGCCGATCCGTTGCTGCGCGACCTTGCGAGCCTGCTGTGGGCCCAGCACCAGCTCGATCAGGGCGACCCGGCGCTGCTCGAGGCGCGGCTGAAGCCACTCGCCGCGCCCGGCAATCCCTGGCACACGCTGGCCGAGGAACAGCTCGCGCTGCTCGACATGCGGCTGGGCAAGCGGGATCAGGCAAGGACCACGTTGCAGCGCCTGGCAGCGGACACGACGGCGCCGAGTGGGGTTCGTGGCCGGGCAAGCGGGTTGCTGACCCGGCTGGGCGGGTAGCCCGCGATGTCCCGGGTGCGCGGCATGACTCGCCGCTTCGCTGTACTCGCGCCGCTCGGACTGACCGGCTGCGGGCTGTGGGACAGTTGGTTCGGCACCCGCAAGACGCCGCTGCCCGGCAAGCGCGAGCCGATTCTGGGTGGCCGGCGAACCCTGGAGGTGGATGAGGGCGCGCCGAAGGTCCAACTGCCACCCGAGGTAAGGAACGCCGCGTGGCCGCAGGCAGGGGGCAACCCCGCGCATTTCATGGGCCATCTGGCCGCGGCGGAGCGTCTGACCGAGGCCTGGAGCGCGAATATCGGCGCGGGCGGCGGGTACCGGCGCAAGATCATGGCGCAGCCCGTGGCGGCGGACGGAATTGTCTATGTGATGGACTCCGACGCCGTGGTCTCGGCGTTCGACACGGCGCGGGGCCGTCGGGTGTGGCGGTTCGATACCAAGGAGGAGGACGACGACAGCACCAATGTGGGCGGCGGGCTGACACTGGACCAGGGGACGCTCTACGCGGTCAACGGGCTGGCGGAACTGGTGGCGCTGGACGCGGCCAAGGGCAGCGTGCGGTGGCGCAACAGGTTCGGCGCGCCCACGCGGTCGGCGCCGACGGTGGTGGAGGGCCGGCTGTTCGTAACCACCATCGAGGACCGGCTGCTCGCGATGGCCGCCGATGATGGCCGGCAACTGTGGTCGCACCAGGCCGCCAATCCGACCACAAGCATCCTGGGGCGTCCGGCGCCGGCCTCCTCCGCCGGTTTGGTCGTAGGAGGCTTCGGCTCCGGGGAACTGGCCACGCTGCGCGCCGACAGCGGCACCGTGGTCTGGACGGATACGCTGGCCACCGCGGTCCGCAGCGGCAGCCTGGCGGACTTCGCCGCGATCCGCGGCCTGCCGGTGATCGGCGATGGCAAGGTGTACGCCATGAGCATGGGGGGCCTGACGGTGGCGGTGGACCTGCCCACCGGCCGGCGCCTGTGGGAACGCGCGGCGGCCGGCGAGGACAGTCCATGGGCGGCCGGGCCGTGGCTGTTCATCATCTCGCTCGAACAGAAGATGGCGGCGGTCAACCGCGAGGACGGGCGCGTGTCCTGGGTGACCGAATTGCCGCGCTGGAGGAACCCGGACAAGCAGGAGGACGCCATCTTCTGGTACGGCCCGGTGCTGGTGAGCGACCGGCTGGTGGTCGCCGGGACCAATCGCCGAGCTCTGGCGGTCAGCCCTTACACCGGCGAGATCATGGGACAGCAGGAGCTGTCAGGGGCAGCCTCGATGGGGCCGATCGTGGCGGACGGCACCGTCTTCGTGGTGACTGACGACGGCAGGCTGCTGGCACTGCGGTGAGCGCGATGATCGGAGGCGGAAGCGCCGGAGATCTGCATCGCCCGACCACAAGCTGAGCCGAGGCGATGCTGCCCTTGGTGGTGATCGCCGGCCGGCCGAATGTGGGCAAGAGCACGTTGTTCAACCGCCTGGTCGGGCGGCGCCTCGCGCTGGTCGCGGACACGCCGGGGGTGACGCGGGACCGCAAGGAGGCCGAGGCGCTGCTGCGCGGCCGGCGCGTACGGCTGGCAGATACCGCGGGCCTCGAGGAGGCTGCGCCAGAGTCGCTGGCACGGCGCATGGCGGAAGGCGCCGGCGCGGCGGCCGCAGCGGCCGACCTCGTGCTGCTCGTGGTCGATGCGCGCGAGGGGATCACCCCCGCCGACCGACATTTCGCCCGCAGGCTGCGCCGGTACGGACGGCCGGTGCTGCTGGTGTCGAACAAGGCGGAAGGAACGTCCACGCGGTCGTCGGTGCTGGAGGCGTTCGAACTGGGCCTCGGGGAACCGGTGGCGGTCTCCGCCGAACATGGCGAAGGCATTCCGGAGCTCATGACGGAGATCGCCGCCCGCTTGCCGGAGGAGACTGCGCGCGAGGAGGAGGAGCACCGGCCGCTGAAGCTGGCCGTTGTCGGGCGGCCGAATGCCGGCAAGTCAACCTTGCTGAACCGTTTGCTGGGCGAGGAGCGGATGCTGACCGGGCCCGAGCCGGGGCTGACGCGGGACGCGGTCTCGGCGGTACTGCGCGACGCGGCGGGTCCGATCGAACTGGTCGACACCGCCGGCCTGCGGCGCAAGGCACGGATCGATGCGCCTCTGGAGCGATTGGCCGTGGGGGCGGCGATCGGGGCCCTCAAGCTGGCCGAGGTGGTGGTGCTGGTGGTGGACGCGACCGAGGGCCTGCACGACCAGGATCTGCAGATCGCGCAACTGATCGAGCGCGAGGGGCGTGCGTGCGTGCTGGCGCTGAACAAGTGGGATGCGGTGGCCGAGCGGGCTGCCGCACGCCGCGCCGTGTCCGCGCGGCTGGAGGTCAGCCTGGCGCAGTCGCGCGGAGTGCCGGTGGTGCCGCTGTCGGCGCTGACCGGGGCGGGCATGGACCGGCTGCTGCCGGCGGTGCGGCGCGCGCACGCGATCTGGAACACCAGGGTGCCGACTGCCGAGTTGAACCGATGGTTCGAGCTCGCGTTGGCGCGACATCCGCCGCCGCTGGTGCAAGGGCGGCGGCTGAAGCTGCGCTATGTTACCCAGGCGAAGGCGCGTCCGCCCACCTTTGTCGCGTTCGGCACCCGGGCGGAGCGGCTGCCGGAAGCCTATCAGCGCTATCTTGTCAACAGCCTGCGCGAGACCTTCGATCTGCCGGGCACGCCTATCCGCCTGCAATTGCGTGGGACGCGGAACCCGTACGCGGACCGCTGAGTGACGGATGATCCGTTGTTGGGTCACCACTGCCCGCATCGAGGGCGCTATCGGCATCGCTTGCGTCGCTTCGTTAGTGAGATTCAACGCAAAGCTCCCGAAGGGCGCAAAGATCGCCAAGATGGATTTTCGGCCTTCGGCCGGTTCCGGTGCACCGCACGATGCGCGAAGCGCAATAAATCCCTTCGTGACCTTTGCGTCCTTGGCGCCCTTTGCGTTGAACGCGCTGGCGGTCGCGCTGTTGCCGTCGCTTGTCTGGTCGGCGCTGCCGATGCTGACGCGAGGGCGACCCCCTTGGCTGATGTCCTGGCGCACGCTGCAGGCCTTCGTTCCGCTCGGCCGAAGGCTGTCCCGTTGCTTCAGTAGAGGCCAGGAATCAGGCGATACGTGTTGCGCCGATAGCTTTCGTAGGTGGCGCCGAACTGCGAGGCCAGGAGCGTCTCCTCGGCGCGGATGCGCGCGACCAGCGGTATCACGTTGAGCGCGGCCAACAGCACGCCGATGCCGGAGCGGAACGCCAGTGCCCAACCGAATACGTTGATCAGCAGCCCCAGGTAGCTGGGGTGGCGAACAATGCGGTAGGGGCCGTTGGTGACCAGCGTGTGACCTGGCTGGATCGCGACCAGGCCGCTGAAGCGGTTGCCCAGCACGAAGACCGGCCAGAGCCGCAGGGCACCGCCGGCCGCGGCCAGCAGCACACCAAACCAACGGAGGCCCTCGCCGTCGATCGTCCAGAGGTCGATGCGGTCGGTGTAGGCGGGCAGGTAGGCGGAGAGGAAGCCGATCACGGCGAAGGCGGGCAGCACCCAACGGTTGGCGCGATCCTCGCGCTCGCCCGGGCTCAGGTTGCCGCTGGTGAACATCGCGGCGGCGAACAACACGAGATGGACGATGACGAGCGCGGTCAGCGGCGGATGGGAGAAGAAGGGGCGGAACCCGCCCCAGCCCAGGATGGCGAGGCCGAAATAGAGCAGGCTGGCCAGGGAGGTTGTCAGCAACATCCGGCTTCGCGTCATCGGGCCATGCTCCGGTGTTTGCTGTGGCGCCGCGACGGCGCCTGTCGCAAGGTCAGGCAATGGCCGAAGATACCAGAGGAGCCGATCGGGTCGTAGCGGAGGAGCCGTGGCCGGGCTTCGCGCTGCCGCGCGGTACCACGGTCAATGGCTACCGGATCGAGCGCATCCTGGGCAGCGGCGGGTTCGGTATCACCTATCTCGCCGCCGACCTGCTGGGCCAGCAGTTCGCGGTCAAGGAATACTATCCGCGGCAGTTCGCCATCCGGCGCGACATGACGGTGCAGCCGAACACGGCGGAGGATCAGCCGCTGTTCGACGAGTGCAAGGAGCGGTTCCTGCGCGAGGCGCACGCGCTGGTCAGGCTGGGCCGGATCGCCGGCGCGGCCGACGGGATCGTGCGGGTGCAAACCTATTTCGAAGCGTTCGGCACCGGCTTCCTGGTGATGGACTACGTGGCGGGCGAGAGCCTCGCGGCCGTGCTGCAGCGCGAGCCGGGCGGGTTGTCGCCGGAGCGCGTCCGATCGTTACTGATGCAACTGCTGGCGAGCACGCGCACCGTGCACCAGGCCGGCCTGGTGCATCGCGACATCAAGCCGGCGAACATCATCATGCGCGCGAACGAACGGCTGGTGCTGATCGATTTCGGCGCCACCCGTCATGCGACGCCCGGCGAGACGACGAGTTACACGCAGATCTACTCCGGCGGATATGCGCCGCCGGAGCAGATGCTGGGTCTGCGGCAGGCGGAGTTTTCCGACATCTACGCGATCGGCGCGGTGTGCTATCGCGCGATCGGGGGCAGCGTGGTGAACTCGCTGGCGCGGCAGAATTCGCTGGCGGCGGGGTACCAGGACCCGCTGGCGCCCGCGGCGACGGTTGGTGCCGGGCGGTATCCGCGCTCGCTGTTGAGCGCGATCGACGCGGCGCTGGCGGTCGATCCTGCCCGGCGGCCGCCGAACGCGGATGCGATGCTGGCGCTGCTTGATCCGGACGAAGCGCCGCCAGCCGCGACCGCGCCGCCGATCGCGAAGGGCCGGTCCGGACGACTTGCCTGGCTGGCGGCCGCGGCGGCATGCGGCGTCGCCGTGGCAGGCGGGGCATATCTGCTGGTGCCTGGGCCGGCCGTGCCACCGCCGGCAGTCCAGGTGCCGGCCGCGCCAGAGCCGCGGACCGTCGCCCCAGCCGGATCAGAACCGGTGTTGGAACCGGCTCCGCCGCCGGCGGCTGCTCCGCCGGAGCCCCAGCGCGAGGCAGCGGTGTCGCCGCCTGCCGCGCCGGCTCCGCCGGCCTCGCCACTCGAGCAGGTGCGCGCCTTGGCGGCGTCGCTGCCCTGCGCCGCCCTCGGCGTGGCCGCCGACGGCGACCTGTTGCGCGTGTCCGGCTTTATCGCGGGCACCGGGCAGGAGCTCGATCGGCTGCTGACGAAGGCGCGGGACGCAGGCCGCCTCGTCGATGCGGTCTCGCGCATCGATCGCTTCGCATGCGTTCCGCTCGAGGCCCTCGCACCGCTGGTCCGGCGCAACTGGGACGCCGTGTCGTCCGGTCCGGCGCTTCGGCTCGAACGAGGCAGCGTGCCGGTCGGCGGACGGCTTGGCATCAGCGTGGCCGACACTCAGCCTGCCCTGTATGTGGATCTGTATCAGCCGGACGGCCAAGTGCGGCACCTGCTGCGCCCGGCGCAATCCGGTGCGACGGCCCGCAAGGCGACGGAATGGACCGCGGCATCGCCGGTCGGCCAGCGCCTGGTTGTCGCGATCAGCGCCGGCCGGGCGCTGGGCCTTGGACCGCGCGCGGAAACCGAGGGGACCCGCGACTATCTCGACGCACTGCGCGCGCAGTTGGCCGATGCATCCTCCTCGTCCGCGCGGGTCGATCTCGTAATGGTGATGGTGCGGGCAGCCGAACCGGTGGCGGCCAAACCACCGTCTCGGCAAAACAATGGCCGCTCGGAAAAATGCGCCAATATCGTCAGCCGGGCACAACTGGGGGAGACACTGTCCAATGCCGAAATCGCGGCACTGCAGAACGAATGCCGGTCCTGACAAATTGCCGGGGCGGCGTGTCCTGCTGGCGTCCGGCGTCATGGCGCTGCTCGCAAGTTGCGCGCAGACCGGCCAGGCCCCGCCACACGCGGCGGCGACCGCGCCACCAGCCGCGCCCGCGGTCCAGCCGGTGCCGTTCCCGCAGGCGGTGCTGAATGCCGCCAATGGGGTGTTTTCCACCGCCCCGACCGGAGGTCAGCCGCGGCTCGTGGTGATCGATCCGCTGGTGAACGGCGTCACCGGCGAGCAGACCGCCGCCACGCAGCAGATCCAGGACCGGATCGTCGCGCTGGCCCGAGAGAAGTATCCGCAGTTCGACATTCAGCCGTTCACCGCGGCGGCGGTGGCGCAGGGTCCGGATGTCATGGTCGGCACATTCACGCCGGTGAATGCGCAAGGCCAGACCGCGGGGACGCGCGAGGGATATCGCTTCTGCCTGGTCATGGTCGATCTGAAGGCCGGCAGGACGGTGGCCAAGTCGGTGGCGCGGGCGCGGCTGGACGGGGTCGATGCAACGCCGACAGGCTTCTTTCGCGACAGTCCGAGCTGGGCCAGCGACGCCAGCATCAAGAGCTATATCGATACCTGCCAGGCAACCAAGGTCGGCGATCCGATCAGCCAAACCTACCTGAACGGCATCCTGACCGCGGCGATCATCAGCGATGCGATCGAGGCGTACGATGCGAGCCGCTATCGCGATGCACTCGATCTCTACACCACGGCGCAGAACACCGCCGCGGGCAATCAGCTTCGCGTCTATAACGGTCTTTACCTCACCAACTGGAAGCTGAACCGGCGCGAGGAGGCCGAGGATGCCTTCGGGCGCGTGGTCGATTACGGGCTGGACACCAATGCCCTCGGCGTGAAGATTCTGTTTCGTCCGGGCTCGACATCCTTCGACACCACGCAGCAGACCATTGGGCCATACGACATGTGGCTGCGGCAGATCGCGACCCACAGCGCGAACCGCCGTGCCTGCCTGCAGGTGACAGGCAATACCAGCCCGTCCGGGTCTGTGGCGCTCAACGACCAGTTGTCGCAACTGCGGGCCGAGTATGTGAAGCAGCGGCTGGAGGAGCATGCCCCGAGCCTGCAGGGACATCTGATCGCGACCGGTGTCGGCTCGAAGAACAACCTGGTCGGCACCGGCGCCGACGATCTGTCGGACGCGCTGGACCGGCGGGTGGATTTCAAGGTTATCCCGAGCTGCTGACCGGGGGGGTGCAGCTCCTGCTCTCCTGTATGGTCGCGGCCTGCGGCATTGCGGAGAAAGGATCATGGGCATGCATGCGCTGAAGGGCAGGCGGGTGATCCTGACCGGTGGTGCGAGCGGGATCGGGCGCGCCGCGGCGTTGCGGCTGGCGCAGGAAGGCTGCGTGCTGGGCATTTTCGACCTGCACGAGGCAGGCGCGCAGGCGACGGCGGCGCAATGCGGCGAGGCGCGGGCGTACCGCGTCGATATCGCCGATCGCACGCAGATCGCCGCGGCCGTTGCCGCATTCGAGGCGGAGTGCGGACCGATCGAGGGGCTGGCGAACATCGCCGGGTGGGACACGCCGGTGGATTTCCTCGAGACCGACCGGGCGCTATGGGACAAGATTATCCAGATCAACCTGTACGGGCCGCTGAACATGCACCACGTGGTGGCGCGCGGCATGGCGGAGCGCGGCTTCGGCCGGGTGGTCAATGTGGCCTCGGATGCCGGGCGCGTGGGTTCGTCGGGCGAGGCGGTGTACGCGGCGTGCAAAGGCGGGATGATCGCGTTCACGAAGACGCTGGCACGCGAACTGGCGCGCAAGGGTGTCACGCTGAACGTGGTGTGCCCGGGTCCGACCGATACGCCGCTGTTCGACAACTTCCGCGCGGCATCGCCGTCGATCGGCGATGCACTGGCGCGGGCGATCCCGCTGCGGCGGCTGGGCCGGCCGGACGACTATGCCGGGATGATCGCGTTCCTGCTGTCGGACGATGCCGGCTACATCACCGGGCAGACGATCAGCGTGTCGGGCGGGCTGACGATGGTGTAGGTGCGACTGGGCGGCGCGTTCTGCGCGGCGATACGGTGCTCAGGTTCGACGCATAGAGGCGGTACGCCATGAACAGCGCGGCGACAACGCCGTTGCGCCGAGGAGGTACCCTCGACAACATGCCATCCTGCCTTAGGATTGCGGTGGCGGCGTGATCAACATTGGAGGCGACGATGGCAGATTCGGTCTACAAGGTCGTCGAAGTCGTGGGCACGTCAAATGAGAGCATCTCGAAGGCGATCGGCCGAGCGATCGGCAAAGCGGGATCCACCCTACGTCACCTGGGCTGGTTCGAAGTGGTGCAGATACGCGGCAGCATCGAGAGCGGTCAGGTTCGGGAATATCAGGTGACGCTGAAGGTCGGATTTACGCTCGAAGAAGACTGAATTTCGGCGCGGGACACCTCGCAACCTCTGCGTCACAGTCGATAAAGGTGCCATGCGTGCCTTCGGACGGGCAGGCGCGGACCGGCGAGGCCGCCGGATCGGCGCAGACGGCAGAGGAGGGTGTCATGTATGCAGCCATTCGTCAGGGCAAGGCAAAGGCCGGCGTGGCAGAAGAGCTCGCGCGCCGAATCAAGGAAGGCGCGATCCCGATCATCAGCGATGTTCCTGGCTTCAGAGCATACTATGTGATCTACGCGCCGGACGACACGGTGACAGCGATCAGCATCTTCGACGATCATGCCGGCGCCCAGGAATCGAACCGGCGCGGTCTGGCGTGGACCGAGCAGAACCTGGCGCCGCTGCTTACCGGACCCGCAACGGCGGTAGCCGGGCCGGTTATTGTGCATACATTGGCTTGATGTGCGAAGGCTTTGCGGGGCCGGCGCCGCAACTTGGCGCGGCTTTCCTGGAACGGCCAGGCAGGAACGGCATTCTTCAGGTCGCCGCGTGTTGACTTCCCGCAATTGTCAGCCGCTGGCGATCAATTGGCCGAACTGTCATACTCACTGGCGGCGGCGTTGGCCGCCAATCTTCAGGGAGGCAGGGATGGCAGTTGCAAGTGTGTCAAAGATCACCGCAGCATCGCCCACCAGCTTCGATGACGCAGTCAGAGAAGGACTCTCCCGCGCGAACAAGACATTACGCGGTATCACCGGTCTTCACGTCATCGAGGAGAAGGCGAGTGTGAAGAACGGAAAGATCGACGAATACCGGGTAACCATGGAGGTAACCTTCGTCTTGGAGGATTGAGTCCAAATCATCGATGCACCAGGCGACCGCGCCGAGTGGGGGCCGCGCGTGCGAAGAACGCGGTGACTGATCAGCCGAGACCGATGCGGCGGCGGAAGTCCTCGTCGCGCAGCGCGACCTCCTGCCCGGCCAGGTCGTCGGCATCCTTGCCGCACAGATACACGATGCCGCGCGCCGGATGCTCCACCGGGGTGAGCTGTTCGCGCGGGATCCGGCTGATCATGTTGATGCCGGAGGCGCGGATCGTCACCTGCATGTCGGTGTCGGTGGTGCCCGGCTGGAAGCCGAAGACGCGAATGCCACCGGCACGATGTTCCAGGTCGATGGCACGGGTGAGCATCGCCAGCCCCGCCTTGCCGGAACAATACGCGCTCCAGCCCTCCTGCGGGCGGATGGCGGCGCCGGACGACACATTGACGATGTCGCCGGAGCCGCGTCGCAGCATGGCGGGCAGCACCGCGCGGATGGCGTAATAGGCGCCGATCAGGTTGATCTCGATACTGCGCGCCCATGCGCGCGGATCGGCGTCGGCGACCATGCCGATCGGCTCGATGACGCCGGCATTGTTGACCAGGATGTCGGGTTCGCCGAGACGGCGTGCGGTCTCGTCCACCAGCCGCTGACAGGCGGCATAATCGGACACATCGCACTCGAGCGCGAATGCCCTGCCGCCGGCCGCGCCGATCGTTCGCGCGTTCGCATCGGCCTGGGCGTGGCCGCGGGCGGCCAGCATGACGGACGCGCCTGCCTCGGCGAGCGCGCTTGCCGCCGCGGCGCCGATGCCGCGACTGGCACCCGTTACGATTGCAACCTTTCCCGCCAGCTCCGCCATCGTTGCTTCTCCTCCCGCATTGGACACTCAGGCTACCGGTGAGTATCCTCCACGCCAAGCAAGCACCATAGGGGATGTGAATGCCGAGCAGCGCGACCTGGAACGAGAGTTCGATGCCCATTGCAGGGACCAGGCTGCACCTGATGCGCGCCGGCGGCGGCCGGCCGGTGCTGGTGCTGCATCACGACATCGGCACGCCGGACCGGCTGCCGTTCTACGACGCGCTGGCGCGGAGCTTCGACGTGCTGGTGCCGCATCATCCCGGCTGGGGCAAGTCTGAGCGGCCGCAGTGGCTGCGCAGCGTGCGCGACATCGCGGCGATGCATGCCTGGACGTTGGCGGAGCTGGGTCTGAGCGATGTGTCGCTGGTGGGGCTGGGCTTCGGCGGGTGGATCGCCGCGGAAATGGCCAGCCAGTCGCCCGCCGCGTATCGCAAGCTGGTGCTGGTCGGTGCCATGGGCATCAATCCGCCAGGCGGGTTCATCGCCGACCAGGCGGTCGTGTCGTATATCGACTATCCGAAAGCCGGCTTCCACGATCAGGCCGCGTTCGCCCGCGTCTATGGCGATGTGACGACGGACCAGCTCGAGCAGTGGGACATCTGCCGCGAGATGGTGTTCCGCACCGCGTGGAAACCGTACATGTACTCGCAGACCTTGCCGCACCTGCTGGGCGGCGTGCGGGCACCGGCGCTGGTGGTATGGGGCGACGACGACCGCCACGTGCCGAAGAGCGCGGGCGACGCCTATGTCAAGGCGCTGCGCAACGCGCGGCTGGAAACCGTCGCCGCCTGCGGACACTATGTGGACATGGAAAAACCGGACGAGCTGACCAGGCTCGTCACGACGTTCGTCAACGCGAACTGAAGGAAACGACGCCATGCACCTGATGTATTTCACCGAGCAGCCGATGGCCGCCTACGACGCGAAAGAGGGGCTGAAATACGGCGCGACCGCGCTGACCTTCTCCAACAGTCACTACGACCCGGTGGAAGGCAGCCGGCTGTACAACGAGTACCTCGAAGAATACATCATGGCCGACGAGTGGGGCGTCGACGGCATCATGCTGAACGAGCACCACAACGCGCCGTTCTGCATGCAGGCCCGGACCAACATGTTCGGCGCGATCCTCGCCGCGGTGACGAAGCAGACGAAGATCGTGTTTCTCGGCAATCCGCTGCCGCTGTCGGACAATCCGGTGCAGCTCGCCGAAGAGATCGCGATGATCGACATGATCTCGAAAGGACGGGTGGTGTCCGGCTTCGTGCGCGGTGGCGGCCAGGAGCAGTTGGCCAACGGCGTGAACCCCGCCTACAACCGCGAACGCTTCGTCGAGGCACACGATCTGGTGACCAAGACCTGGACCACGCCCGGCCCGTTCCGCTGGGAAGGCACGCATTACCAGCAGCGCGTGGTCAATCCCTGGGCGGTGCCGTTGCAGAAGCCGTACCCACGGGTGTGGATACCCGGCGTGCTGTCGCGCGAGACGGTGATCTGGACGGCGCAGCAGCGCTACCCGTACATCGCGCTGAACACCGCGATCGATGCCACCAGGACGATCTGGGACACCTACTCGAAGGCGGCGAAGGAGGTCGGCTACGAGGCGGGGCCGGAGAATTTCGGATACCTGATCCGGGTGCATGTGCAGGACAGCGAAGAAAAGGCGATCCAGAACGCGCGGCAGTTCATGTGGATGCAGGGCGAGTTCACCGGGCTGGCGCATCCGGTATGGGCGAACCCGTCGGGTTACTTCTCGCCGTCCGGCCGGCGCAACTTCGTCGAGTTCGCGGTGGGGCGCGCGAAGAACCCGCGCGGCCAGCCGACCTTCGAGGAGCAGGTGCACGACACGATGATCATCTGCGGCACGCCGAAACAGGTGACCGAGCGGCTGAAGAGCCTGATCGAGCAGACGCGTCCCGGCATCATGGGCATCTGGGGCAACGACGGCACGGTATCCAAGGAGGATCGCCGCCGC
>DATBKQ010000535.1:0-6705 GCA_036555825.1 Acetobacteraceae bacterium
CAACGCAAAGGGCGGCGCCCTGGGCAAGAAGTTCGAGCTGGTGACGTTCGACGACAAGATGCAGCCGGCCGAAGCGCTGATTGCACTGAAGAGCGTCACCGATCAGAACCTGCCGTTCGTCATGTCGTGCGTCGCCTCCAATGTCGGCTCGGCACTGATCGATGGGGTGAACAAGCACAATGCCCGCAATCCCGACAACCGCATACTGCAGCTCAATTGCGGCCAGCTTGCCACCGAGCTCACCAACGAACAGTGCAGCTTCTGGCATTTCCGCTTCGCCGGCAGCGTGGAGATGCGCGCGGTGGCGCGGGTCAAGTCGCTGCCGCAGTCGGTCAAATCGGTGTATCTGTTGAACCAGGACTACCTGTTCGGTCAGTCGATCGAAAAGGATACCAAGCGTTTCCTGGCGCAGTACCGGCCGGACATCAAGATCGTCGCGGACGAGTTCATACCGCTGATGCAGATCAAGGACTTCTCGCCCTATGTCAGTAAGATCAGGGCATCAGGCGCGCAGTCGGTGCTCACCGGCAATTACGGTCCGGACCTGAACCTGCTGCTCAAGGCCGCGGTCGATTCCGGGCTCGATGTCCGCTTCGATACCTATCTCGCCCACGTGATCGGCGCAGCCACCGCCATGGGCACCACCGGCGAAGGTCGGGTCACATCGGTGCTGGACGACCACGACAACATCGCCGTCGAGGAGCACAATGCGGAAGCCGAGGAGTTCTTCAAGAAGTGGCGCGCGACCCACGACTTCATGTTCATCGCCGTGCCAAGCGTGGTCCAGTTCGAGATGCTGGCAAGGGCGATCAACCAGGCCGGCTCCACCGATGCTGTGAAGGTCGCTGTGGCGCTGGAAGGAATGGAGCAGAAGGATCTGTTCGGCGTCACCAATGTCATGCGCAAGGAGGACCACCAGCTTCTGTATCCATACTACGAAGGCGTTTTCACCAAAGACGTGAAGTACGACGCGGAAAAGACCGGGCTCGGCTGGAAAACCCAGTACAAGACCACCGTGGCGGACGAAACGCTGCCGACCACCTGCAAGATGAAACGTCCTTCATCGTGACTCTGTGTCAGTGCGAGGAGCGCAGCGACGAAGCAATTTCGATCGAGATTGCTTCGCTTCGCTCGCAATGACACTGTGACGATGCAGATCGGCCTGATCTCTCTGCTCGATGGCCTGGTTTACGGCATGCTGCTGTTCATGCTGGCCAGCGGACTGACGCTGATCCTAAGCATGATGGGGGTGCTGAACTTCGCGCATGCGAGCATCTACATGCTGGGCGCCTACTTCGCCTACCAGATCAGCCGCTGGGTCGGCTTCTGGCCGGCGCTGCTGATCGCGCCGCTGCTGTGCGGCGCGATCGGTGCGGCGATCGAGGTCTGGGGGCTTCGCCGCGTGCACCACAATGGCCACATCGCCGAACTGCTGTTCACCTTCGGCCTGGTGTTCATCATCGGCCGCGCGGTGCAGATGGCATGGGGCATGCTGCCGATGCCGTATCGGGTGCCGCCTTCGCTCGATTTTCCGCTGTTCTCGCTCTATGGCGAGAATTTCCCGGCCTACCGTGGCTTCATGCTGCTGGTCTCGGCCGGCATGCTGCTGACCACCTGGCTGCTGCTGAAGAAGACGCGCATCGGCCTTATCATCCAGGCGGCGCTGACCCATCCCAGTATGGTCAGCGCGCTTGGCCACGACGTGCCGCGCGTGTTCACGCTGGTGTTCGCCGGCGGCTCGCTGCTGGCCGGCCTCGCCGGGGTGATTGCGGGCAATTACTTTACCACCGAATCGGGTATGGCCGACGCGATGGGTCCGATCGTCTTCGTGGTGGTGATCTTCGGCGGTCTCGGTTCGCTCGGCGGCTGCTTCATCGCCTCCATCCTGATGGGCATGGTACAGACCTTCTCGGTGGCAATGGACTGGTCATTTGCCGATCTGGTCAGGCCATTTGGCATCGATCTGGCGTTCGACGATCTGTTGGGCGAGATCCTCGCCATTCCGGTCTCCCGCATCGGCCCGCTGGTGCCGTATGCGCTGCTCATTCTCATCCTGCTGTTCCGTCCGCGTGGCCTGATGGGCACGCGCGAAACATGAGTGACGCCGCGGTCCGCGCCTTGCCGGCGCGACGGCCTGTTGCTCTGGCTATCCGCCTGTGGCCGTGGGTCCTCGCGTTGCTGATTGCCGTGGTATTGCCCTGGCTGTTCTACGACTGGCAGCATCACCGCCACTCCGGCTTCATGCTGTCGATGTTCAGCCAGACGGGGATGATGATCATCTTCGCCCTGTCGTTCAACATGTTGATGGGCCAGGCCGGCCTGCTGTCATTCTGCCATTCCGTGGTGTTCGGCCTGGCCGGCTATTCGACAGTGCACTTTCTGAACGCCGCCGGGGAAGGCGAGCTGCTGATCCCCATGGAGCTGATGCCGCTGCTTGCCGGCTTGAGCGGCTTCGGCTTCGCAGCCGTGTTCGGCTACATCGCAACCAGGCAGCGCTCCACCGCGTTTGCCATGATCACCCTCGGCATCGTCCAGTTGGTGACCACCGCGGCGACGATGTTTCACCACTTCTTCGGTGGCGAAGGTGGGGTGAAGACCGACCGTGAGATCGGCATCAGCCTGCTCGGCCTGGAATATGGCCAGGCGATCCAGGTCTATTACCTGATCGTCGCCTGGATGATGCTCTCGGCGATCGGTATGTATTTCCATACCGTCACGCCGCTGGGGCGCATGGCCAATGCGTGCCGCGACAACCATGAACGCGCACAGTTCGTCGGCTACGATCCGCGTATCGTCCGCTTCCTGCAATTCGCCCTGTCCGGTTTCTATTCGGGTATCGCCGGTGGGCTGTTCGCCATTACCTACGAAATCGTCACCTTCGATGCCGTGGCAGCACCGCTTGCGGCGAATGCGCTGCTGATGGCGTATATCGGCGGCGCCACCACCTTCTTCGGCCCGGTACTCGGCGCCATCCTGATCACGCTGCTGCAGAGCGGCGTCAGCCTGATGTCGAACTCCTGGCTGGTCTATGTCGGCGTACTGTTCATCGCCATGGTGACGTTCGCACCGGCCGGGCTCACCGGCATCATGCTGGAACACGCGCCGATTGCACGTGCCGGTCTGCTGCACCGGCTGCTGCTCCCTTATCTGCGCATTCTGCTCCCCGGCCTGGTCATGGTGCTGGGCTTTGTCGGGATGGTCGAGCTGCTGTCGTTCCTCACCATCGGGATGGCCGAAGGCAAGCAACTCGCCTTGCTCGGCCGCAGCATCGATATATTCAGCGCGACGCCCTGGCTCGTCTCGCTGCTATGCCTGAGCGGCGGCTGCGTTTGGCTGGCCATCGAAGCGCGGCACTTCAAGCGCATCTGGGACGGCCTCATGGCAATCGCGGCTCGGTGATGAGCGCGCCCTCGCTCACTCTGGTCGATGTCACCAAGAACTTCGGTGCAACCGAGATCATCCGCGGAGTCAGCATGACCGTCGCCGCCGGCGAGCGTCACGCGCTGATCGGACCCAATGGCGCCGGCAAGACCACCCTGTTCAACCTGATCAGCGGCCGGTTCCCGATCACCTCCGGCGAAATACGGCTCGACGCGACCCGCCTCGATCGCCTGCCACCACACCGGATCAACCGGCTGGGCCTCTCGCGCAGCTTTCAGATCACCTCGATCTTTCACCGGCTCAGCGTCCGCGAGAATATTCGTTGCAGCCTGCTATGGAACCGCGGTTACCGCTATTCCTTCTGGCATCCGCTCGGGCGGCAGCGCGCTTTGAACCAGGAGACGGACCGGTTGCTGGAAGAGCTGCACCTGGCGGAGCGACGCGATGTGCCCGCCGGGTTGCTATCCTACGCAGAGCAGCGCGCGCTCGAGATCGGCATGACCATCGCCGGCGGTGCCGGCATGATCCTGCTCGATGAACCCACCGCCGGCATGAGCCACAGCGAGACGGAATACGCCGTGGCGCTGATCCGCAGGGTGACGCAAGGCAAGACCCTGGTGATGGTGGAGCACGACATGCGCGTGGTGTTCGATCTTGCCGACACCATCAGTGTGCTGGTTTACGGTCGTGTAATTGCGTCCGGCGCCCCGGCAACGATCCGCGCCGACCGTGCGGTGCAGGAGGCGTACCTGGGAGCCCTCGCCGCATGATGCTGGAAGTGCATGACCTGCACGCTTTCTACGGCAAGAGCCATATCCTGCAGGGCGTAAATCTTGCCGTCGGTGAAGGCGAGATCGTTTCGCTGCTTGGGCGCAATGGCGTCGGCCGCTCCACCACCTGCAAGGCGATTATGGGGTTGGTCGAACCCGTAGGGGTGATCCGCTATCGCGGACGCGATATCGCCGGCCTGCGTGCCAATCTGGTGGCCAGGGCGGGGATCGGATATGTGCCCGAGGATCGCCAGATCTTCCCAACGTTGAGCGTGCGCCAGAACCTGATGCTTGGTCTCAAGCGTTCCGGCAGGTTCGGTCGGTGGAATTTCGAGGATGTGTTCGGGTTGTTCCCGAATCTGGCCGAGCGGCAGAACAACGCGGCCGGCGTGCTTTCAGGTGGCGAGCAGCAGATGCTCACAATGTGCCGCACGCTCATGGGCGACCCAGACCTCATTCTGATCGATGAGCCGACGGAAGGGCTGGCGCCGATGTTGGTCGAGCAGGTGGGACGATTGCTCGAGGAAATCGCCCGGAGAGGCGTTTCCATTCTGATGGTCGAACAGAAATTGGCGATTGCGCTCAAAATATCGTGCAGGTTGTACGTTATGGGTCATGGCCGTATTGTTTTTGATGGTACGCCCGCGGACATTGCGTCCCGCGCCGACATTCGTCGCGAATGGCTGGAGGTGTAGGCACTTAAAACTTTTTGGTGATCGTCGAATATCCCCCTATTGTGAACGGCCTCACTCAATAGGGAGCGATCAATGAGAATTCGCACCACCGCGGCAGGTTCGCTCTGTGCACCTGTGCTGCTCCCCGTGAGGACTGCAGATCCTTCCCCACGACTTACCGGAGGTTGCCATCGACGCCTCGACCCAGGCGGCGGCGAGCGTCCTCCGTGGTCCCACAATCGCTACCCCGAGAACGGGTGGCATCGGTAGCCGGCTTGCGGGACGGTGCGGGAATGGGGCGGAACTGGCGCAACATTCGGTTCTCGACTCGGCTGCTACTCGTTGTCCTGACCTGCCTCCTGCCAGTCATCGTTCTGGTGGCCTGGAGCGAGTACAACCACTGGGTCGAGCGACGCGCCCAGTTCGGCGATCTCGCACTGCAGCAGGCGCAGATGCTGAACGGCGACATCGGCAGCATCATGGACGGTGGCCGCACGCTGCTGAGCGCGGTTGCTCAACTGGACGATGTGCAAGATGCCACCTCAAGTTGTGGCGAGAAGTTGAACGCAATGATGCACGGCCTTCCGATGTTTGCGTTCGTTGTGCGCATCGACGAGACCGGCGCAATTCGCTGCAGCTCGGCACCATCACCACAACTCACGGACAGCGCACAGCCGGGTTGGGTAAACGAAGCGCTTGGGGTCGGCGAATTCACCATCGGTCAGTTCGCCTCCATGCCCGGTGTTGGTGGCTTCCTCCCCCTTGTGCTGCCTTTGGCCAGCGGCACTGCGGGCGGCGGCGCACTGGTGGCCGGGCTCGGGCTGAAGGGCCTGGCGGACCACCTGGAACAGCTCAGGGAGACCGGATCGAGCTTCCTGGCCGGCAGCGTGCTGACTGTCGCGGACCGCGACGGAATCGTGCTGGCGCGAAGCCCTCAGCACGCCAATTTCGCCGGCAAGCCGTTTCCGCCGCAAGCCATGGCCTTGGTGAACCTGGCGGAAGCTGGGGTCCAGCGGCTGAAGAGTATCGACGGCACTTATCGCGTCGTGGGGTTCGTCCCCGTTGCACGGACCCCAAGGGGACTGTTTGTCGCCGTCGGGTTCTCTGAGCCGGCCATGATGGCGGAGATCAACCGCACGGCCCTCCATGGCGCTGCGCTGATCGCGGTCGTGGCGATCATCGCATTCGTGCTCACGTTGTTCGTTGCACGCCGTTTCATCGGTCGTCCGACCCGGGAACTGGTGGCGACGGCGCGCCGCTGGCGCGAGGGGAACCTCAGCGCGCGGGTGCATAGCGAAGACCAGCTCTCGGAATTCGGGCAGATCGCCGCTGCGTTCAACGATATGGCGGCGACCCTCGCCCGGCGCGAAGAGGAGTTGCGCGAACATGCGGATGCACTGGAAGCCAGGGTCGCCGAGCGCACGCAGGAGCTGCTGGTCACCAATAACCGACTGCAGGTGGAGGTCGCCGAACGGCAGAATACCGAGGCAGCGCTCGTGCAATCGCAGAAGCTGCAGGCAGTCGGTCAACTCACCGGCGGAATTGCGCACGATTTCAATAACTTGCTGGCAACGATCCAGGGCAATCTCGACCTGCTGGAACGGACCGTACCGCCCGAGCAGGAGCGGCAGCATCGTTGGATCGAGCGCGCCGCCGGTGCCGTACAACGGGGATCGCAACTCAGCGGACGGCTCTTGGCGTTCTCCCGCCGGCAGCGCCTGGCTGTGGAGGCGACCGATGTCAACAAGCTGATCTCTGACCTGGTACCACTGCTTCGCACGTCCACCCAGGGGCGGCGCATCCGTATCGAGACCAGGCTGGGCGATGATTTGTGGCCCGGCATGATCGAGCCCAGCCAGGTCGAAGCAGCGGTTCTCAAC
>DATBKQ010000536.1:0-5976 GCA_036555825.1 Acetobacteraceae bacterium
GCGTCGCATCGGCGATGAAGCCGCCGGCCAGTACGCCGACCGCGGTGGCGGCGAGGTAGGCCGAGAGCGCGGCGTTGGCGGCGGAAGCCTGCACACCGTACAGCGCAACCAGCGCCACCACCGAGAAGGTGGTGATCGCGCCGGAGGATAGGCTGAGCAGGGCGAAGAGCCCGGTGAGGCTGATGACAGCCGGAGAGAGCAGGACGCGGGCCGGCCTTTCCTCGCGCCGGGTGGCGGGGCGGGGGGTGGCCACCCGGTCCAGCGCCGGGGTCAGCAGCAGCGGAACGGCGGCGATCGGGCCCAGCGCGCCGGCGCAGATCAGCGCGGTGCGGAAGCCGAAATTGCCGGCGAGCAGCACCATCACGGTCGGCGCGATCGCGCCGCCCAGGAAGCCGGCGAAGGTATGGATCGAGAAGGAGCGTCCGACGCGCGCCGGGTCGATCACCGAGCCCAGGATCGAGTAGTCCGCCGGGTGATAGACGGAATTGGCGACGCCGAACAGCACCGCGGCGCCGATCATCCAGGTGTAGAGCGGGAACAGGCCCAGCGAGCCGAAGGCGATGCCCGACAGGCACAGCCCGAAGATCAGCATGCGGCGCGGACCGATGCGATCCACCGCGTAGCCCATCGGCGCCTGCACCAGCGCCGAGGTGACGTTGGAGATGGTGATGACCAGGCCGAGTTCGACGAAGCCGACGCCCATGCGCTGGCGCAGCACGTAGAACAGCGGCGGCAGCACCAGGTAGTGGAAGTGGCTGACGAGATGGGCGGCGGAGATCAGCCAGAGCGCGCGCGCCTCGCTCGGTCTTGGTGTCTCGGACGTCATGCGCGGGTGATAGCTGATCCGGGCGGGAATGGCGAATGCGGCGCGGGCGATCACCCTTTCACCGCGCCGCCGGTCAGCCCGCCGACCAGGCGGCGTTGCGCGAACAGGAACAGGATGGTGGCAGGCAGCGCCACCAGCGTGCCGCCGGCCATCAGCAGCCCCCACTGGATCTGGTTCTCGCCGATGAATAGCTGCAGCGCGACCGTCACCGTGCGCACGTTCCGCCCGGTCATCATCAGCGCGAACAGGTACTCGTTCCAAGAGGTGATGAACAGGTAGATGCCGACCGCGACGACGCCGGGCATGGCCAGCGGCAACACCACGAACAGCATCGCCTGCATGCGGGTCGCGCCGTCGATCATCGCCGCCTGGTCCAGCTCCTGCGGAATACCGTCGACGTAGCTGGTCAGCAGCCAGATCGCGAACGGCAGGGTGAAGGTGGCGTGGCCGGCGATCAGCGCGAAGTAGGTGTCGAGCAGGCCGAGGTCGCGCATCAGCACGAACAGCGGCAGGATCAGCATGACCACCGGGAACATGTTGATCACCAGGAACTGCGTGCGGAGCAGGTCGCGCCCACGGAAGCGGAAGCGCGAGAACGCATAGGCGGCCGGCAGCGCGAGCGCCAGGCCAAGCGTCACCGCGCCACAGGCGACGATCAGGCTGTCGCGCAGGTTCTGCGCGAAGCTGGTGCGACGCAGCAGCTCGATGTGGTGGATCAGCGTGAGCTGATGCGGCCACAGCGCGATCGGCGAATGGGTCAGCTCCGAGTCCGGCCGGACAGACGACAGCATCATCCAGACCCAGGGCAACAGCGCGAAACCGAGGATCAGCAGGACGGGAAGTTCAGTACCAAGCAGCCGGCGGAGCCGCCCGCTGTCATTGCGAGGAGCAAAGCGACGAAGCAATCTCGGCCCGACAGAGCGCCTCATTCTCCGCGGCTCCGCCAGACATATGTCACCACCACGCCCAGCAGCAGCAGCGTGAGCAACACCGCCAGCGCGGACCCCTGGCCGTAATTGCCGCCCGACCAGGCGGTCAGGAACGCGTGCAGCGGCAGCGTCTGGGTTGCTGTGCCCGGACCGCCGCCCGTCATCACCAGGATGAGATCGAGCGAGTTCGCCACCCAGATCATACGCAGCAACAGCGCGGTGGCGATAACGCCCGCCAGCCCAGGCAGGGTGATGTGGCGGAACCTGCCCCAGCCGCCGGCGCCATCGATCGACGCCGCCTCGTAGAGTTCGCCTGGTATGGCCTGCAGCCCCGCCAGCAGGGTGACGGCGAAGAACGGAAACCCCTGCCACATCACCGCCAGGATCACCCCGGCCATCGCGGTGCTCGGCTGTGCCAGCCACGGCACCGAATGCGGCAGGATGCCGAGCCGCACGCCGATGTCGTTGAGCACGCCGAGATTGAAGTCGAGCATCCAGGTCCAGATCAGCCCGATGATCACCGACGGCAGCGCCCACGGCACCACGACCAGCGCCCGCGCCAGCCCGCGCCAGGCGAAGCTGCGGTTCAGCAGCAGGGCGGTGGCAAAACCCAGGGCGAACTGCAGCGACACCGCGCAGATCACCCAGACCAGCGAATTGCCGAGGCTCTCCCAGAACACCGGATCGGCGAGCGCGTGCGCATAGTTGGCCAGCCCGACGAACGGGCGCGTGCGCGGCCGATACAGGATGACGTCGTGCAGCGACAGCCACAGCGTATCGAGCACCGGCAGCAGCACCAGGACGGCGGCTGCCCCCAGCGCCGGCGCCAGCATCAGCCACGGCGTCGCATCCTTCGAAAGCCGCCGGCGCAACCGCAACACTCCCTCTCCCGCCGCGCGGGAGAGGGTTGGGGTGAGGGTGCTCAACCGAAGAACAGTTTCTCGAACGTCTGCATCATCTCATCCGGCTGAATCTGACCGAGCAGCGCCTTCTGCGTGTTCTGCGGCCACACCACGCGGGTGAAGTCGGCGGTCTGCGGCAGGTTCGGCAGCACGCCGGCGATCGGCAGCGAGTTCACCGTCGCCTCGACGAAGCGCCTCGGATGCAGCGTCCAGTTGGCCGCGCCGGAAGTGGTGACGGTCATCTGTCCGGCCGCCTTGTTGTACAGCACGTTGTTGGGCCCGGTGGAGAGCCAGGATATCCAGGTCCACGCGGCCTCGGGGTTCTTGCTGGCGCTGAACGCGGCGTTGGAGCCGTCGCCGAACGTGGCGAAGCCGGTGCCGTTCGGGCCGCGCGGCACCGGCACCGCGGTGATCGCGTCGCCGAACGTCTCGACCATCGTGTTGGCGGTGCTGATGTGGTGCACCGTCATCGCCACGCGGCCCGACTTCAGGTTGTTGACGATCTGCAGGAACGCGTCGGTCGGCGCCGACGGCGGGCACACCTTGTGCACGCGGTAGAGATCGATGAAGTAGCGGTTCTGCGCCAGCGCCTGCGGCGAGACGAAGCCGCCCTTCACCGGCTTGGCACCGGTGCCGAACGCGAACGGCATCCAGGAATCGTGCCCGCCCGAGCCGCCGCGCATGCCGAAGCCCCAGAGATCGCCGCCGGTCAGCGCCTTCGCCGCGGCCAGGAACTCGTCGAAGTTCGCCGGTGGCTGAAGGTTCTGCTTCGCCAGCAGGTCGAGCCGCACATAGAGGTACAGCACCACGTACTGCAGCGGCATGTAGTAGCGCTTGCCGTCGGGCGCCGTGTGCAGCCGCCACAGATCGGCGGAGATGTCACCCTTGGCGGGCCAGGCATCGATCCACTTGTCGAGCGGGCGGATCGCGTCCATCTCGATCAGCCGCGCCAGGTTGTTGAACTTCACCATCGCGGTGTCCGGTCCGTTGCCGGCGATGATCGAGGTGTACAAGCGGTTGTCGTAGTCGCCGCCGCCGCCCCAGGGGATGTTCTCCGGCTCGATCCGGATGTCCGGATGCTGCTTCTGGAACGCCGACACCAGCTCGTCCGGCGTCGCCTTCGGGTCGTCGAAGTGGTACCACCAGCGGACCGTCACCGGTTTCTGCGCATGCGGGCGCGCGAGCGGAGTGGCGGCAAGCGTGGCGGCTGCCCCGCTGAGCAGTGTGCGGCGTTTCATGGCGTTTCCCCTCAGAGCTTGATGACCGGAGGCGGAATCGCCGAAGGTCTGAATCAAGCGATAAGATAAAGTTACCGCTTCGACAGGTCGATGATCGCTGCGAAGCCCTTTTCCGTGCCGAATGCAAGCTGGCTGCCGTCCGGGCTCCAGGCCAGTGCCGAGATACGGCCCTGTCCCGGCGGGGCAATCGGCAGCACCCGGGACGAGTTCACCTCGGCCAGCACCACCAAGCCGTCGGCGAACCCGCCCGCCACCATCTCCTGCTGCGGGTGCGCGGCGACGCGGGCGCAGGTGATGCCGTCGCCGCCGGCCAGTTCGATCGGCGCCTTGCCCATCGGGCCGCCGCCGAAGAACGGCCACAGCACCATGGAATCGGCGCCGCTGGTCGCCAGCCACTTGCCGTTGCGGGTGAACGACAGCGCCTCGGTCTTCGCCGGATAGCCGCTCATCCGCATGTGCTGGTTGTCCGACAGGCGCCAGCCGTGCAGCGCATTCTCCTGCATCGCGGTCACCACCGCGTCCCCATCGGGATGGATCGCGATCGCCGTGTGGCTCCCCTTCCATTCCAGCCTGCGTGGGCTGTCCTCCCTCGCATTCACGAACCACAACGTCGCGCCGTTGTAATGCGATGCGGCCACCCGCTTGCCGCGCGCATCGAATGTCAGGCCGGTGACCGTGGAGGGATGCGGCAGTTCCTTGAGTTTCTCGCCGTTCTCCGAGAACAGGTGAATCGCCTTGGCGACGGCGCAGGCCAGCAGCGCGCCTTTGCCCTTCTCGCCGGGGTGGCTCGCCACGTGCTCCACCCATTTGCCGCGGAAATCGGCGATCTCCCGGTCGATCCGGCGGAACCTTCCATCGTCGCCGCCCGAGATGAATCCGCTGGGCGTGGTGTCAGCGGCAAGCGACAGCACCGCGCCGTCATGCGCTTCGACCGCGTTCCAGGTCTCGCGTTCGGCCAGCGCGACCAAGCGCAACGTGCCGTCGCCGAGGGCGAAGGCCGCCGTCGCGCCCGCGCGATCGAAACATGCCGCGACGACGAACGCATCCAGCGTGCGGTGTGCGCCCCGGGACTCGAGCAGGTATCGGGCGGCGGACTGACTCAAGAGGCGCCCCCTCCCCCCAACCCCCTCCCGCAAGGGGAGGGGGGGTGTTCGTGCTTGCGGGGAAAGGGGGCCGCGCCAATCACCGATTCACTCAACCGCGCAGCCCTCAAACCCGCGCCGCAGCCGCGGGCGGTTCAGGTTGCGGCCGATGAACACGATCCGGCTGACCCGCGGCTCGCCCTCCCGCCAGGGGCCGATGAAGTCGCCGTCGGCAATCATGTGCACCGCCTGGAAGGCGAACCGCCGGTCATCGTTGGCATAGGACAGGATGCCCTTGGTGCGCAGCAGGTTCGGCCCTTCTTCCTGCAGCAGCGCACCGATCCAGGCGTTGAACTTCTCCGGATCGATCGGCTTGTCCGCCTCGAAGCTGACCGACGTCACATCGTCGTTGTGCTCGTGCTCGTCGTTGTCCAGGAAATCCGGCGCCATCGCCAGCACACGGTTCAGGTCGAACGCGCGGCGATCGAGCACCTGCTCGATCGGCAGCGACGCACGGTGCGTGCGATGGATCACCGCGAAGCGGTTGATCGCGCGGATCTTCTGCTCCACCGCCGCCAGCTCCTCCGGCGTCACCAGGTCGGTCTTGTTCAGGATGATCACATCGGCGAAGGCGATCTGGTCCGCCGCCTCGTGGCTGTCCTCCAGCCGCTGCGGCAGGTGCTTGGCGTCCACCACGGTGACGATCGCGTCGAGCTTCGCCTTGGTGCGCACGTTCTCATCGACGAAGAAGGTCTGCGCGACCGGGGCGGGGTTCGCCAGCCCGGTGGTCTCGATGATGATCCCGTCGAACCTGTCGCGCCGCTTCATCAGCCCGCCGACGATGCGGATCAGGTCGCCGCGCACCGTGCAGCAGATGCAGCCGTTGTTCATCTCGAACACTTCCTCGTCGGTATCCACGACCAGGTCATTGTCCACCCCGAGTTCGCCGAACTCGTTGATCACCACCGCGTATTTGCGGCCGTGCTGCTCGCTCAGGAT
>DATBKQ010000537.1:0-7508 GCA_036555825.1 Acetobacteraceae bacterium
GCTGTCCCAGCCCATCGCGCCGGTCGCCAGTGCTGCGGAAATCACGAACGGCCCGCTGAACTGGCCATCCACCACGTTCTGCGGGTCCGCCTTCTTGTCCGCGGGTTCGCCGATCAGCATCATCCCGGCGCGCGGCAGGCCGAGTGTCACCTGCCCGATGTCCGCCGGCCTGATGTCGTTTGCCGCCCGCAACGCGATCGCCGCATCGATGCCGGCGTGCCCGTAGCGGCAGGACGGGTATGGCTTCACCGCTGTCTTCATCAGCTCGAACACCGTGGCCAGGTCCTGTACGGCGCGCTCGGGTCGCGGGTTCGGCGCATAGGCGTGCAGGAAGCCGTGTCGGCCTTCGAGCGCCTCGACGGCGCCCTTGAAGCCCTCGCGCACCAGTGTGGCCGCCATCAGCCCGTTGCACGCCGCCCAGCCGACCTGGAAGCGCTTGGTCCAGGCGCCGTTGACCAGGAACTGCAGGCTGCCGGCGCACTGGCTCAGCACGGTCCCCAGCGCGCCCTCGACACCCGTGGCGTCCAGTCCGAACACCCGGGCCGCGGCCGCCGCCGCGCCGAACGCGCCGCAGGTCGCGGTGGGATGGTAGCCGCGGTCGTAGTGCTCGCCCGCGGGCAGCGCCAGCGCGACCCGGCAGGTGACCTCGTAGCCCGCGACAATCGCGGCCAGCACATCGGCGCCGGTCGCCCCCGTCATCTCGCCGGCTGCCAGCGCCGCCGGAACGACCGGCGCGCCGGGATGCAGCGATCCCGCCGCGTGCGTGTCGTCGAAATCCAGCGAGTGCGCCAGCGCGCCGTTCAGGAACGCCGCGCCCGCCGGCGTATAGCGCCCCGCGTCACCGAACACGCCGGAGTTTCCGGCGGCCATCCCCATGGCGCGGGCCGCGCCGAGAAATGACGCTGTGCTCTCCGCATCGTGCCGCGCGCGCACGATGTTGCCGACCAGGTCGAGCACCAGGAAACGGGCGCGCTGCACCACCTCGGGGGGCAAACGATCGAGACGAATGTCGGCGGTGAACCGCGCGAGCTCAGCGGTGATGCCCATGGCGTATGCGTCCCTCCGGTCTGCGCCAACTGTGGCAGCAAATTCGGCCGGGGCAAGCGTCGGCTCCAGCCGGCAGTCTCTTGCTTGCGGGTTCAGGGCTCCATGCCCCCCAGATGCGCGCAAGCGCATCAACGCCGCGAGTGCGGCAAGGTATAGACCCGCGGAGGCGAGGAGGGCCGATAGACCGACCCGGTCCATCAGAACCCCGAACGGGCGACCGCAGCGCTTTCAGGCCTCGCTAGTATCGACTTTCGATGAAAGTCGATACGTTGCCCCTTTGTCTAAGTATCCGATTCACGCGACGGAGCGTGGCCGCAAGCGACTCACGCTCCTCTGCGATCGGACACTAGCGTCCCATGCGGGCCAGGAAATCCACTTGCCAGCGCATCTCTTCGATTGCCAGCGGGAAGTTGTCCGCCGGTCCAGGGTGCAGCACATCGTCGGGTGCCAGCCGGGCGAGCAGCACCTGGAGCGCCACCGCGGCACGCATGGTGAAGCCCGCCTTCCACACCAGGCTTACCATTCCCTTCGCGCTGCGCAGCGATGCCGCGCGGTCCACCACCGAAACCGGCAGGCCCGCCGCCACGGCGAGCAGCGCGGCCGCGTAACGCGCCTCGCCCTGCCGCGCGGCCTCGAGCAATGCCGCCTCGTCCAGATCGCCATGTCCGGCCAGCCTGCGCGCCTCCGCCATGGCCGCATCCGCGCTTGCATCCCGCGTCGGCGCCGGCTGTTCCCCATCGCTGAGGGCGAGCCGCGCGACAATGCGTTGCCGCAACGCCTCTGCCAGCGACGGCGCCAGGTCGGCGCGCGTGGCGAGTTCCGCCAGCAGATGTGTGGCGACGATCTCGGACAGCATCCTCGCGGCGCGCGGCGGCAGCGACGGCCGCCGGACCAATGGCGCATGCCAGTCGGGATGATCGACCGACCGAGCCACCAGCGCATCGAGCGTCGCCTCGCGTATCTGCGCCAGCGGGTTGTCGAGCAGGGCGCGGATCGCCTCCGTGTTGGCGGTGTCCGCGATCGCGTCCGACACCGCCGCCTCGAGCCGCGCCCGCCGGGCGACCGCCAGCACGGTTCCCGCAGCCGGTGGCCGTGTCACCAATGCCACCAGGTCCTCGGTGGTCAGCAGCGGCGACAGGCGGATGACCGGCTCGTACACCGACAGGTCGGGGTCCTGGGCCAACCGCCGGATCAGTTCGCGCGGTGCACCGGGCAACTCCTTGACCGCATCGGCGATTACCGCCCGCACCCGCGATGCCTCGTCGGAAACCAGCGTGTTCAGCGCGGCCCAGGTCTCCTGATACAGCCGCGCCTGCTGGACCGGCGAAAGCCCGGGAGCCAGCGCTGCCAGCTTGCGGGCCAACAGGATACGCACCCGCTCGTCACGATCCTTCGCCAGCAGTTCGTTGACGCGCCCAGGGGCCGCCCCATTGAGTGCCAACGCGGCGCGGACGGTGACCGACGCATCCTGCGCCAGACCGACCAACACCTCCGAGCTGGTCTCGGCGCCAGCGCCCAGCCTGACGCGCGCCGTCTC
Source organism: Acetobacteraceae bacterium (assembly GCA_036555825.1). Taxonomy (GTDB): domain Bacteria; phylum Pseudomonadota; class Alphaproteobacteria; order Acetobacterales; family Acetobacteraceae; genus JAMXLO01. The sequence goes on from DATBKQ010000537.1 coordinate 2,585, forward strand.
GTCGGGCTCGACGGGCCTCTTTCGCTCGCCGCTCACGGCTCGTCCGCCCTGGCGACGTGCCAATGGCCGCGGCCTTGCCGCTTGACGTGGTACATCGCCTGGTCCGCGCGGTGCAGCAGGCTGTCCACCGGCTCGCCGCTCCCGGCCTCCCGTGTTGCGATGCCGATCGACAGTGTCGGCAACGGTGCTTCGCCGGCAATCTCGCGCAGTGTCTCCGGCACGGCGGTGCAGAGATCCTCGGCGCGTTCGGCTGCTGTCATGTGATCCGCGCCGTTCATCCACAAGGCGAATTCGTCGCCGCCCAGTCGGGCCACGATGTCGCTGGGACGCACGGCATTGCGCAGCATGTCGGCCGTGCGTCGCAGCACCTCGTCGCCTGCTTCGTGCCCCAGCCGGTCATTGACCGGCTTGAAATCGTCGAGGTCGGCGAACATCAGCGTGCCCGGCTGGTCCTCGCGATCGAGGCGGTCGATATGGCGCTCCATCTCTTCGAGGAAGGCGCGCCGGTTGAGCAGCCCGGTGAGCGGATCGGTGCGTGCCTGGCGCGCCATCTCCTGTTGGATCGCCTCATGCTCCAGCACCATGCAGATCAGGCTGGCCGCCGCGCAAAGCAGCGCCTGATCCTCCTGATCCCACCGGCGTGAGCCGGGCGAGCGCCACAAGGCGATGCCCGCATTGGCGCCGAACCGCGTGCGGCAGGTGGCAACCGCGATTGGCCGCCCCTGCTTGGTGGTGGCGTCGATCGCACCGGTCGCCGCGGCGAGCAGTGCGGCGGCCTCTGTCCTGACATCGTCGGCGCCGCCCCCGGCGCGGTGGATCAGCTTGGGACCGACGTCGCCTCCGATATCGATCACCGCCGCGCCTTCGGCGCCGACGGCATTCATCAGCCCATCCAGCGCGGCCTGCATCATCCGTGGCGCCAGCACCTCCTGACCCATGCGCCAGAGGATATGGTCCAGCACCTCGCCACGACGCAGCGACGCGGCGATGCGAGCGGCCTGTTCGTCGGACTCCGTCCAGTCGATCCCCAGGCCGCGGGCGCCGACCACACGCCCCTCGGCGTCCAGCAGTGGCGAACCGGAGAACGCCAGCATGACGGGGGTGCCATCGATACGCTTCAGCCAGACCCGCCGCCGGCGCACCCGAGCGGTGAGGCGGAACGGATTGAAGTTGTTTGGCCCGGTGCTGGGTGCCAGCAGCAGTTCGGCCGGCTGGCCGATGAGGGTGGCCGTTGGCCAGCCGAGGACAGGTTCGGGTGCCAGCAGGACAAAGCGACCCCAGGCATCCGTTTCGTAGACCAGGTCGGCCGCTGTCATGACCAGGTCGCGCCAGCGCTGCCGGCTGTCGAGCAGCGCATGCCGCAGGCTCGCATCCTCCGGGCCCCGTGAGCTTGGGCTGATGATGACAGTGTCGTTCATGGCCGGTGGGTCCTGTGCCGATTGCCCATTAAATGCGATCCGGCCTAACGAAGCGTTGCCGCGCCGCGTTGACAGGTTCTGGGCCGCTGCGCATGGTCCGCGCTTCGCTCGACCAGGGATTTCCGTATGAGCCAGCACGCGCTGCAACAGCCGATCGAGGAGCTTTGGGAGCGGCGCGAGGAGCTGTCGCCGGCCACCAAGGGGGCAGCGCGCGAGGCGGTGGATGCGGCGCTCGAGCTGCTCGATTCCGGCGCGGCGCGCGTCGCGGAACCGGTTGCCGGCGGCTGGCGGGTCAACCAGTGGCTGAAGCAGGCGGTGCTGCTGTCGTTCCGCCTGACGGACTCGACAGCGATGCAAGGGCCGGGTGGAACCCCGGTGTGGGACAAGGTGCCGCTGAAATTCGCCGGCTGGGGCGAGAATCGGTTCCGCGAGGCAGGCTTTCGCGCGGTGCCCGGGGCGGTGGTGCGGCGCTCGGCCTTTGTCGCGCCCGGCGCGGTGCTGATGCCCAGCTTCGTCAATGTAGGGGCCTATGTCGGGCGCAACACCATGGTGGATACCTGGGCCACCGTGGGAAGCTGCGCGCAGGTCGGCGCCAACTGCCATCTCTCGGGCGGTGTAGGCATCGGCGGCGTGCTGGAGCCGCTGCAGGCCAATCCGGTGATCATCGAGGACGACTGCTTCGTCGGCGCACGCTCCGAGGTGGCGGAGGGCGTGGTGGTCGAGCGCGGCAGCGTGCTGTCAATGGGCGTGTTCATCGGCGCCTCGACCAAGGTGATCGATCGCGCGACGGGCGAGGTGCATATCGGTCGCGTGCCGTCCTATTCGGTGGTGGTGCCGGGATCGCTGCCGGGGCGGCCTTTGCCCGATGGTTCGCCCGGGCCGTCGCTCTATTGCGCGGTGATCGTGAAGACGGTGGACGAGCAGACCCGGGCGAAGACCTCGATCAACGAACTGCTGCGGGACTAGGGATGGGCCCCCTCCCCCCAACCCCCTCCCGCAAGGGGAGGGGGGGTCTTTGCGATCCGCTGCCGCTCGCGCAGGCGCTGATACGCTGCGCTTCGGTGACGCCGGCGGATGCCGGTGCGCAATCCGTGCTGGCAGATGCGCTGCGGGAGCTGGGCTTCGGCGTGACGACGCTGCGCTATGGCGAGATCGACAACCTGTTCGCCCGCATCGGTAACGGCGCGCCGCATATCTGCTTCGCAGGGCATACCGACGTGGTCCCGGTTGGCGCCGCGAACTGGCGGTCGGATCCGTTCGGCGGAGAAGTCCGCGACGGCATCCTCTACGGCCGCGGCGCGTGCGATATGAAGGGCGCCATCGCCGCGTTCGTCGCGGCCGCGGCGCAGCACCTCGCCGATGGCCCGCCAGGCGGCTCCATCAGCGTGCTGATCACCGGCGACGAGGAAGGCCCGGCTGTGGATGGCACCGTCCGCGTGCTGGAGTGGATGCAGGCGCACGGCCAGATCCCGGACTTCTGCATCGTCGGCGAGCCGACCTGCCCGGTGACGCTGGGCGACATGGTCAAGATCGGCCGCCGCGGCAGCCTGAACGCCCGGATCACCGTGCATGGCACCCAGGGGCACGTGGCCTATCCGCAGCGCGCCGACAATCCGGTGCACCGGCTGATCCGCATCGCCGATGCGTTGACCGCGGCGCCGCTGGACGCCGGCAATGACTGGTTCCAGCCATCGAGCCTGCAGTTCACCAGCATCGACGTCGGCAATCCGGTGACCAACGTGATCCCGGCCGAGGCGAGTGCGAGCCTGAACATCCGCTTCAACAGCGACCACACCGGAGCCGCGCTGTCCGCCTGGCTGCGCGCGGTGATCGAGCAGCATGCCGAACGCTTCGACCTCGACATCGCGATCAGCGGCGAAGCGTTCCTGACCGAGCCGGGCCCACAGGTGAACCTGCTGCGCCAGGCGATCGTCGATGCGGCCGGCGTGGAGCCGAAGCTGGACACCGGCGGCGGCACATCGGACGCTCGCTTCATCGCCCGCTATTGCCCGGTGGCGGAATTCGGCCTGGTCGGCGCGACGATGCACCAAGTGGACGAACGCGTGCCGGTCGCGGAGCTGCGCGACCTGACACGCATCTACCGCGGCATTCTCGCGGCCTTCCGGGCATGACGCGCGCGGGGTTGCGCGGCCCGCGTCCGCGTCCGGGCAGCATCGTGATCGGCATCGTGCGGCTGGCGCGCGGCCGCGTCGACGGCATGCAGCAGTTCGGCGCCACGCGCGAGGCGTTCCTGGCGAGCCTGGCGCCGCTGATCGCCTTCCCGCTGGTGGGCGGCGTGCTGATGCTGTTGGCTGGCGGCGGGCTGGCCGTGCTGTCCGACCTGCTGGCGACATTGTGCGCCCTGATCGCGCCCCTGGTGCTGTCGTTCGAGGTCGCGCGACTGTGGCGCCGGCAACAATTCTGGCTGCGCTTCGCCACCGCGTTCAACTGGTGTCAGTGGATCATCCCGGTGGTCGGCTTCGCGCTGCTGTTGACGTTCGCCATGCTTGCGGCGCTTGGTCTGCCACGCGTGGTGGCGCGCGGCGGCGTGATATTGGCGCTGGTCTCCTACGGACTGTGGCTGCATTGGTTCCTGGCACGCCATGGCCTCGCTCTGTCGCGCGTGCGCGCCTTGCTGATGGTGTTCGTGGTGAATCTCGCAACCGTGCTGCTGGTGGCGGGGCCTCGCCTGGTCTCGCTGGGTGCACCCGGCACATGAGCGTTGCCGCCGCCGTGTCGTCCGGATTGCAGGCCGCCTGGCTGCTGGCGCGCGGCCGCGCCGATGGCCTGCGCTATGTGGAGTCGGACATGGCAGGGGCGGCGCGGAGCTTCTGGGCCGCGGCGATCTGCCTGCCGGCGTTCGTCTGCCTGCGCCTGCTGGCCTGGACCGAAACAGGCACGCCGCCGCACGCCGCGCATCTGCTGGCGCTCGATCTGCTGTCCTACGCGATCGGCTGGTGCGCCTTCGCGGTGCTGTCGCACCGGCTGGTCGGCGCCATGGGCCTGGCCGAGCGCTGGCCGCGCTGCATCGCGCTGTGGAACTGGTGCAATGTCATCCAGTACATGCTGCTGGTGGTGTTCAGCATCCCCGGTCTGCTGGGCGCTCCCGCGCTGCTGGACCAGGTGGCGCAGCTCGTCGGCCTGGGCTGGGCGCTATGGCTCGAGTGGTTCGCCTTCCGTCTGACATTGGGGATCGGCACGCTGCCCGCCGTGGGGCTGGTCGCGCTCGACGTGGCGATCGGCGTGGTGCTCGCGGGTGTCAACGCGGCAGGGTAAGCAGGCGGCCAGGCGGCTGCCGCTCGGGTCAGATCTGGCGGTACAGCTGCATCGCGTTGTTGAAGAAGAAGTCGCGCCGTTGCTGTTCCGGCAGCGGCATCGGCAGCACCTGGGTGGGATCGTCGTAGTCCCAGTGCGGATAGTCGGTGGCGAAGAGCAGCCGGTCCCAGCCGATCCATCCGATCGCATCCAGCACGTGCTCGCGCGGCTGCGGCTCCTCCATCGGCTGG
>DATBKQ010000538.1:0-11294 GCA_036555825.1 Acetobacteraceae bacterium
GCCGCTCCTGGCCTTCCTGCGAAGCGTGGGCCATCTCGCTTCGTGATACCGTCATCCTTATTTGCTAATTCTCCCCGCAACTCGGTCCGGATAAATAATGACGCGAAAGTGCAATCCTGAAGCATTGCGATGCGGACCGCTCTCCTGGGGTTCCTCCTCGGATATCTGCTGACCTCCCTCCTGGTGGTGCCATCCCTGTTATGGGCGGCGCATGCGGTGCCCTCGTATGGGCGAGGCGTCACTGTGGTGCTCGACCGAACCGGCGTTCTCGACGGCGCCCAGCAGGCGTACGACGCGGCAGGCGAGGCACGCGACCTGCTGTTGCAGGACGTCCAGGACTATGTCGAGCGTCGGTTGCGCCGCACCTCACCCGTGCGGCCCTGACTGGGTAAACCCAGAGAGCAGCTCTTCGATCTTCGCCGAGTCCGACTGATCCATGATGTGGCGCGCGAAGCGGGCGCAGGCGTCGATCGCGACGGACCGCACCGCCTGCTTCACACGCGGCACCGCCGAGGCGGTCATCGAGAAGCTCCGCAGCCCGAGCCCGAGCAGCAATGGCGTCAGGCGCGGGTTTGCCGCCATCTCGCCGCAGACCGATACAGGCATCCGCATGCGCAGCGCCGCCTCGGTGGCGAACTGCACCAGCCGCAGCACCGCCGGGTGCAGCGGATCGTAGAGTTCGGCCACTTCGGTTTCGCCCCGATCCACCGCCAGGGTGTAGGCAGTCAGGTCGTTGGTACCGATCGCGAAGAAGTCCGCCTCCAACGCCAGCGCATCGGCCGACAGCGCCGCGCCCGGGGTCTCGATCATGATGCCGAGCGGCGGCAGCTTTTCCGGAATGCGCTCGCCGCGTCGTCGCAGCCGTCGTCCCACCCGCTCGTAGATTTCGCGTGCCGCCCGGACTTCCCCGACCGCGGTCACCATCGGCAGCATGACCCGCACTGGCCCGGCAACAGCCGCGCGCAGGATCGCGGCGAACTGCGTCTCCAACAGTTCATGCTGGCGCAGCAGCAGCCGAATGCCGCGCAGCCCGAGCGCCGGATTGGGATCGGCGACCTCCGGCACCACGCCCGCGGTGGACAGCGCCTCGATGTCTTTCTCGCCACCCCAGTCGAGCACCCTGACGACCACCGGATCGCCACCCATCGCTTCGACGATGCCGCGATAGGTTTCGGCCTGGGTATCCTCGTCCGGAATCGTCTCGCGGTTCATGAACAGGAATTCGGTGCGCAGCAGGCCGATGCCCAGCGCGCCCGACTGCGCGATCAGCGGCAGCTCCAGCGGCAGTTCCAGGTTCGCCTGCAGCTCGACCGTTTCGCCGTCCAGTGTCTCGGCTGGCAGGCGGCGCAGCTTGGCGAAGCGCTGCCGCTCCCGCGCATAGGCGGTGACCGCCCGGCGCGCCGACGCCAACGTCTCAGACGCGGGATTGAGAACAATGCTACCGGTCGAGCCATCGACCACGGCGAGGTCGCCGGGCGCGATGGCGTGCGCAATCCCCGGCGTCCCGAGCACCGCGGGGACACCCAGCGCCCGGAGCATGACCGAGGTATGGCCCTCGGCGCCGCCCTCTTCTGTCGCCACCCCCGCGAGCCGCGCCGGGTCCAGCAGCGCCGCGTCGGACGGGCGCAACGATTCGCTGACCAGGATGGCGCCTTCGGGCAGCCCGGCGAAGCTGCGAAACGGCGCGCGCGTCAGGTTCCGCACCAGGCGCCGGCCGATCTCACGCACCTCCTCGGCCCGCCGCAGCAGACTGGCGCGGTCTTCGGCCGGCATGCCCGGCTCCGCCTGGGCCAGGATCGCCGCGGCGATCGCCTCGGCCTCGTCCACCACCGCGCGTTCCGCCGACACCAGCCGTTCTTCGATCCGTTGCCGCACCGAGCGGATCATCCGCGTCGATCCCAGCATCCGAATATAGGCCTCGATCAACGGCGCGAGCTCCACCTGGCTCTCCTCCGGCAGCACGCTTAGCCGTCTGCGCAGCTTGGCAAGTTGGTTGCGCGATTGCGCCACGGCGGCGTCGAACCGGGCGCCCTCGGCGGCACAGTCGGCCGCGGCAATCCTTTGTCGAGTGATTTCCGGCACGGGTTCGGTTGCGCGAAAGACCGGGCCGATCGCCACCCCCGCGGAAACCGGAATGCCGGCGAAGCGGGTTTCTGGCCGTCCGTGTTCCGAGCGCAGGCGGCGAAGCCGCTTGTGCTGCGGCAGCGGCGGGCTAGTCCTGCTCATCGAAACCGGATTCGACCAGGGCGGCCAGCGCGTCGAGCGCTTCCTTGGCATCCCACCCCTCGGCACGCAGTTCCAGCACCGCGCCCTTGCCGGCCCCCAGCATCATCAGCCCCATGATCGAACGCGCCGGCACCGACTGGCCATCGCGGATCACGTCCACCGAGGCGTCGAACTTCTCGGCCAGCATGACGAATTTCGCCGCCGCCCGGGCATGCAGGCCCCGCTTGTTGAGCACCGTCACGCTGCGCGTCAGGACCGGTGTGGACAGCGGCGGCTCGGAGGTTGGTGGATCGCCGTCCTGCGGCGTCATCCGCGACAGGTACCGTTACCGTTCGGCCGGCATCCATGCAGCACGTGCGAGGCCGCGGCGATATACTTCCGCCCCGCCTCCTCGGCGCAATTCACGGCATCCGCCAGCGGTTGCTTCGAACGCACCTTTGCCAGCTTCACCAGCATCGGCAGGTTCACGCCGGCGATCACCTCGACCCCTTGCCGCTGCATCATGGAGATCGCGAGGTTCGATGGCGTGCCGCCGAACATGTCGGTCAGCAGCACCACGCCGTCGCCAGTGTCGCACCGGCTGATGCACTGCTCGATCTCGGTGCGCCGGTTCTCTATATCGTCGTCGGGACCGATGCAGACGGTGTCGACGTTCCGTTGCGAGCCCACCACGTGCTCCATGGCGGACCGCAGTTCCTCGGCCAGGCGGCCGTGGGTCACCAGGATCATGCCGATCATTGGCGAAGACAGGCGTCCCTGGCGAAAGATGGCGTTCGCTTACTCATGACCTCATGTCAGGCCTCCTGTGCCTGAACCGGCGCGGCTGCGTCAGCCCCGCCCTGCAACCCCGAGACGCTTGCCGGCCCCGCCGCCAGCCGATCGGCAGGGTACGCAGCCTCATGCCCTTCGCGGGCCAGCTCACGGTGCGTCACATGCAGCCGCCAGCCAAGCCCCCCACCCCCGGATTCCTCTGCCACAGCGATCCTGTCCGCCAAGTGTCGGGCCAGCTTTTCGATCAGATAGACCGATCGATGCCGCCCTCCTGTACACCCGATCGTGATCGCCGCATACTTCTTGCCCTCCTGGACAAACCTCGGCAAGAGCAAGTCGACCAGATCAGCCATTTTGGCGAAGAAGGCAGGGAAGTCGGGGTCTTGTTCGATGAACGCACCGACCCCGGCGTCCAGCCCCGTATGCGGCCGTAAGGTAGGGTCGTAGTGCGGATTACGCAAAAAGCGGGAATCGAATACCAGATCTGCTTCCCGCGGCAGACCGAACTTATAGGCGAACGAGATCAGTGAGACGACCATCCGGCTTTCCTGGCCGTCGCTGCCGGTGCCGAGATGGCGGTCGATCAGCCGGCGCAGCGAGGCCAGCGGCAGATCCGATGTATCGATCACCAGGTCGGCGGCCTCGCGCAGACGCGCGATGAGTGCTTCCTCCCGGGCGATGCCGTCGGCGACGCGACCTTGCGGCGCCAGCGGGTGCCTGCGCCGCGTTTCCGTGTAGCGGCGCAGCAGCGTGGTCTCGTCCGCCCAGGCAAAGACCAGTTCAGGCCGCACCGCCGGGTTGGCGCGCAGGCGCTGCAGCGCCTGAAGCACGGCGCCTGCATCGAAACCGCGCGTGCGCGCGTCCACGCCGATCGCGAGCCGGCGCTCGCCGCGTGTCACCATCTCCTCCAGCATCGACAGCGGCGGGTTGTCCACTGTCTCGTAACCCAAATCCTCCAGCTCGTGCATGATCGAGCTCTTGCCGCTGCCGGAGAGCCCGGTCACCAGCACCAGGCGGAGGCGCTGACCGCTCATGCCGCGAACGCTCCGGCCATCTGCGCGACCTGTCCCAGCGCGCAGTCGAGCGCCAGTGCGACGCGATCCGGCGCCGAGGAGGCGTGGGCGTCGACCACCACCAGGGGCAGGCCAAGCCCGTGATGACGCGCCGGCAAGGGCATGCGGAAGGCGGCCTGCCCGAGCTGGACCACCAGGGCCAGCCGTGCCGAGGACACATACGGCAGGCGGAAGATCCCCAGACCACGCACTTCCAGCAGCCCGGCGAGAGCCGCGACCGGGCGTGCGATTCCGTCCACGACCTCCGTCCGGTCGTCGGCCACCAGTTCAAAGCCGCGCGCGAGCAGGCGAAGCACCAGGTCGGACTTGCCGGCGCCCGGTGGTCCGGTCAGCAGCACCCCGGCTCCCTGCCGGCTGGCGCAGCTTCCATGGATCTGCATAACGCCACAGTCTGAGCCGGTATGCGCCGCAAAGGAAGCGGCTTGTCCCTTGCAGGGCGAAGTGCCAGCGTCGCCGGGATGATCAGCCGAAGCGATATCGCTGCCGCCGCTGCCCGGGTGGGTGAATTTGTCCGGCACACGCCGCTCCTTCGCCTCGAAGCCGCCGAGCTGGGCCTCGGCGTTCCCGTGGCGCTGAAGCTGGAACTTCTCCAACACGCGGGTAGTTTCAAACCGCGCGGAGCTTTCAATCGCCTGCTGTCGGCTGCGCTGCCGCCCGCCGGCGTCATTGCCGCGTCCGGCGGCAATCACGGCGCCGCGGTGGCGTATGCCGCGCGCGCGCTTGGCGCGAACGCCGAGGTCTTCGTGCCGGCGCCAACCCCACAAACGAAGGTCGGCCGCATCGCCAGTTACGGTGCCCGCGTCGTGCTGACCGGCGCGACCTATGCCGAGGCGCTCGCCGCCTCGCGCGAACGCCAGGCGGCAACCGGCGCGCTGGAGGTGCACGCCTACGATCATCCCGATGTGCTGGCGGGCCAGGGCACGGTGGGTCGCGAATTCGAACACGACGCGCCCGACCTCACGCACGTGCTGGTGGCGACCGGTGGCGGCGGCCTGATCGGCGGCATCGCCGCCTGGTATGCCGGCAGCGCGCAGGTGATCAGCGTCGAACCCGAGGGCTGCCCGGCCCTGCACGATGCGCTGCGGGCCGGCCGGCCGGTCGAGGCGGCGGTGGGCGGACTGGCCGCGGACAGCCTCGGCGCGCGACAGGTGGGCAGGCTGATGTTTCCCATTGCCCAGGCGTATGTCGCGGCTGCGGTGCTGGTCCCGGATGCGGCGATTGCCGCCGCCCAGCGATTGATCTGGGACCGGCTGCGCCTGGTTGCCGAGCCGGGCGGCGCGACCGCGCTCGCGGCATTGCTGTGCGGCGCGTTCCGCCCGCCCGGCGGGGCACGGCTGGGCGTGCTCGTGTGCGGCGCCAACACCGATCCCGCGAAGGCCGCCCAACCATGAGCCCGAACCGATTTCTGCTCGGAACCGATGGCCGGGGGATCGCAACCCTCACACTGAACCGGCCGGAGGTGGCGAACGCCTACGACGAAGACCTGTTGCTGGCGATGACCAAGTCCCTGGAGAAGCTTGCCGCCGATCCAGCCGTGCGCGTGCTCATCGTTCGTGGCGCGGGCAGGCACTTTCAGGCAGGCGCCGACATCAACTGGCTGAACCGGCTGTCGCGCCAGGGGCCGGAGGAGAACCACCGCGCCTCGGTCGTCACCGTGCGGTTCGGCAAGACGCTCAACGAACTGCCGAAGCCGACCGTCGCGGTGATCCATGGCGCCTGTTTCGGCGGCGGTGTGGGCATTGCCTGCTGTGCCGACGTGGCGCTCGCCGCACCGGACGCGCTGTTCGCCATCAGTGAGGTCCGCCACGGCATCGCGCCGACCCCGATCTCGACGCACATGGTCAACGCGATCGGGCTGCGGCAGACCCGACGCTACGCGTTGACCGGCGAGCGCTTCGGCGCCGAGGAGGCCGCGCGCATCGGCCTGGTGCACGAGGTCGTTCCGGCCGATCGCATGGAGGCGCGTCTGGCGGAGGTGCTGGACGCGATTCTACTCGGCGCGCCGGGCGCGATCGCGCGGACCAAGCTCTCGTTCCTGGGCGCGAACGGACTGCTGCTGGATGAGCGGCAGGCGGAACTGCTGGCGCACGAGGGGTGGATGCAGCGGCAGTCGCCCGAGGGCCGCGAGGGGACCACGGCGTTCGGCGAGAAGCGCAAGCCGGCGTGGTACCGGTAGGATCGTTTTATTTCATGATATTTGTGCCTTCTGTGTAAGAATCTGGTGTCATTGCGAGCGTAGCGAAACAATCCCGACCGGGATTGCTTCGTCGCTCTGCTCCTCGCAATGACACTGGGGCGAGGCTACGTCCCACCAGCCTGTGCCGTTCAGGCTGATGTCAACGCCTTGGCCAGAAACGGCAGGCTCTCGTCCATGCGGTAGTCGACGCCGGTGTGGTTGTCGGCGAACTCCTCGTAACGATGCTCGATGCCGAGTTGCCTGAGCCGGCGCACGAACCGCCGTGCCCCGTACAGCAGGTTGAACTGATCCCGCTCGCCGCAGTCGATATAGAGCGCCTTCAGCCGGCGCAGATTGCCGGCCTCGGTCTCGACGACAACGGCAGGGTCATGCCGCAGCCAGTTCGCCCAGCGGTCCTCGATCACCTCGCAGGTATCGAAGGTCACCGGCAGCCGCATGCCCAGGAACTGCGCCGGGTCCGGGTCGTAGCTGGCCGCCATCGCCAGGACGTTGAACACCTTGAACGAACCGTCCGGATGCTTGTTCGCCGCCTCGAGTTGCTGCCACCAGCGTTCGATCGAGTTCTCGCACCCGGCAAGCGCGCGAAGCGTCGCCGGCATGTCGGGGAGATAGCACAGCTCGAACGCCATATCGCCCGAGTGGCAGGCGACGGCGGACCAGAGGTCCGAATGGCGCAGCCCGTGCATGATCGCACCGTAGCCGCCCGAGCTCTTGCCGAATACGCCGCGGCGACCGCTGCCGCCGCAGCGGAACCGCTGCTCCACCGCCGGAACCAGTTCGTGCAGCAGGTAGTCCTCCCAGGGGCCGATGGCGGCGGAATTGATGTACTGGTTGCCGCCGACGCGGGTGAAGCAGTCCGGGAAGGCCACCACGACCGGCGCCATCCGGCCTTCGCCGATCAGGCGATCCAGCCGTTCCGGCAGGTTCTCGCGAAACCCGACCCAGTTGGTATGCGAAAGCCCGCTGCCGGTGAAGCCGGCCAGGCACACCAGCAACGGCAGCCCTTCACCGCTGTGGTTTGCCGGGACGTAGACATCCGCCACTCGCTCCGTCGGATCGCCGAGTATGTTCGCCTTGAGCGCCTGACTCTCGATGCTCATCCGGCTGATGGTGCCCATCGGGCCCTGGAATTTGCGCATCCGGCGAGAACATCGCCCGGCGCGGGCGCTGTCAATCGGCCGTCCGGCGGCGGCGTGCCAGCGGAAGCAGCAGACAGGCCAGCAGGGCGCCGAACAGGGCAACGAACAGCCAGATCAGGCCCCGCGGGTTGTCGAGGTCCATCGCGGCACCGCCCAGCGGCGGGCCCACCAGGGCGCCGAGACCGTAGGCGATGATGATCGCGGCGTTGACGCTGATCACTTCGCCGCCCCGGAACCGGTCGCCCGCCATGCTGAGCGCGACGGGATAGATCCCCGACGCCATGCCGCCCCAGACGAACAGCAGGATGAACAACGCCGCGGGCGGCATGGAGACGCCCGCCAGCAGCACGGCTCCCGCCAATCCCATCGCGCCACACAGCCGCAGTGCCGCCAGGCGCGAGACGCCGTCCGACAGCCAGCCGATCAGGATCTGCAGCACGATCGAGCCGAAATACACCGCCGACAGCGTTGCCGCCGCCACCCGCTCGCTCAGCGCATTGCGCACGCCCCAGATCGGCAGCAGGTTCATCAGCGCCGCTTCGTACAGGCCGAACACGGCGACGGCGGCCATGATCCCCGGCGCGCGCGCGAACATGCGCAGCGGCGTGGCGGCGTCCTGGCCGAAGCTGCCGCTGGACCGGCGCACCCCGAACAGGGGAACGGCGGCGACCGCGGTGATGGCGGCGTTGGCCACGAACGGCGGCCAGCCCGCGGTGCCGGTCAGCGACAAGATCAGCGGGCCAAGCCCGAAGCCGGCCGAGAGTGCCGCCGCGTACAGCCCGATGATCCGCCCCCGGCCGCGGTCGCCGGCTAGCTGATTGATCCAGGCCTCGCCGGCGGTGAAGATGCTCGAGCCGACCGCGGCTCCAAGCGGGCGCAGAACGAACCAATCGGCGAGGCTGTCGAACGGCTTCATCGCCAGGAACAGCACGATGTCGAGGCCGAAGCCGACCAGCAGGAAGTCCCGGATGCCGTAACGCCGCACCAGTCGCGGCGCGACCAGGGGCCCGATGAGAACACCAATGAACGTCGCGCCGGCGTTGATGCCGTTCAGCGTGGCGTCGGTGCCCTTCTGTTCCAGCAGCAGCGACAAGAGTGGCCCGGCCTGGCCGACGCTGAGGCCGAACACGGTGACCGAGGCGATCGCCGCGGCCAGGCTCCAGTAACGTTGGCGTTCGGCCTCTGGCCGCCTGCTTGCATACGTGCTTGGCATCGCCCCTGAACGGTCCTGACAGAAAGACGCGGCATGGAGTGGCACAGATCGCTGCTTTCCGGCAGCCGGGGCAGGGCGCCCTTTCCGTTGATTGTCGCGGTGACGGCCTGCGGCACGCTGGGGATGCACCTGATCATCCCGGCGCTCCCGGCCACGGCAAGCGCGCTGGGCGTGTCGGCCGGGACCGTGCAGCTCACCATCACCCTCTATCTGATCGGCCTGGCGATCGGGCAGTTGCTCTACGGGCCGGTGTCGGATCGGTTCGGGCGGCGCCCGGTGCTGCTGGTCGGGCTGGCGCTGTTCACGCTGGCCGGCGCGGCCACGACGGCGGCGCCGAATGCCTGGACGCTGGTCATCGCCCGCATCCTTCAGTCGATCGGCGCGTGCAGCGGGCTGGTGCTGGGCCGGGCCATGGTACGCGATTCCGCCACGGCCGACCGGGCGGCGGCCCGGCTCGCCCTGCTGACCATGGTCATGTCGGCCGCCCCGGCGATCGCGCCGGTGCTGGGCGGCTACGCCACCGCCTGGTTCGGCTGGCGCGCCGCGTTCGCGCTCCTGGCGATCGCGGGCGCGGTGACGCTCGCGTTCGCCGTGCCGCTGCTGCCCGAGACCGGTGCGCTTCAGGCGAGCTCCCGGGCATCGCTGCTGTTGGGCTCGCTCCGCCTGTTCCGTTCGCGCGCGTTCTGCGGCTTCGTCCTCGGTGGCGCGTGCACGACGACCTCGTTCTACGCCTTCATGGCGGCTTCGCCGTTCATCCTGGTCAACCTGCTGCATCAGCCGGCGGAGCGCGTCGGGCTCTATTACCTCCTGCTGATGGCCGGGGTGGCGGCGGGAAGTCTGTCGGCCAACCGCCTGGCAGGCAGGATCAGGACGCCGGTGGCGCTCAGGGTCGCCAACTCGATCGCCATTGCCGGGTCCGCCTGCTTCATGGCGGCGGCCCTGGCGGGATGGCTGAACGTGGTGTCGGTGGTCGCGCCGGTCGTCGTATTCATGGTCGGTGCCGGCATGGCGAGCCCGTTCGCGCTGAGCGGCGCCGTCAGCGTCAATCCGCACGCGATCGGCGCCGCCTCCGGGCTGTATGGCTTCACGCAGATGGCTTACGGCGCGCTGTGCACCGTGGTGGTGGAGGTCTGGCGGCCGGGATCGGTGTTCACCGTCGCGGTCGTGCTGCTCGGCTCGGCGCTGCTCGGCCAGGCGGCGCTGTCGATGGCGATGCGACCACGTGCCTGAGGGAGACCGGCTCCTCGCTGGCAAAACCCCGATTTGTCGCGGGTCCGGTGATCCAGGTCACAGAACACCCTTCCTCGACTCACCACATTGACCTGCAGAACCGGCTATCGGCAAACGGGGAACGTGCTTTGCAAAGCCAATTCTCAGCCATGTTCGGGTACTGGCGTCGAGGACGAACGTGGCCTGTCATCCTCGCGGCGGCTTTGTCGGTTTTCGGTGCACCGCCGTCGGCCTTCGCCCAGCTCAGCGGTCCATGCGTGAACGATGCGAACGCAATGCTGTCGTTCGCGCAGCCGTCGGTGGACTGGCTGGACGGTGTGTTGCTGAGCTACCACGTGAACATCGTCTCGAACTGTCTCAACTGCACCCTATCGATCGTCGAATACACTCCGCAGCTCAACGACCGGCCGCAGACCTTCGTCCTGGGAACCAACTTCATCGGCAGTATCGGTGTGCTGCCGATGCGAACAACGAGGTGGGCGCTACGGCTGACCGGTGTGAACACCAACCGGGACATCGCGTGCGCCGATATCACGGTGAACCAGCCGCAAGGGCCCTTGCCGGATGGCCAGCGCGATGTGACCATCAGCAACAACACCGTCGCGGACCTGCGTACATTCGCCCATGCCGTGCAGACGCCCGGCGCCACCATACGGATCGCCGGTGATGCCGAGTTGAACCTCAGCGGCCTCGATGAGCTTCCCCTCGCACCGGGGGTGAAGATCCTGGGCGACCGGCGTGTTCACCCGAAAGGGCCGCGGCTGTACACCACCACGTTCCCGCATGCGCTGTTCGTCATCCCACCTGCTTCCGGATCGCACGAACGGATCAGCGGGCTGCGGCTCGACGGTGGCGAGCCGGGCGACCCGTTTGACAACCTGGGCGACGAGGATGCCGACGGCATCCGCGTGCAGAAGGCCGACGTCGAGGTCGACCATAACGAAATTTACCGCTGGCGCGGTTCCGGCATCACGGTGATGGACGGCGACAGCGAGCGCGACCTGATCAACAAGTCCAACGCGTCGACGGTGTCGATCCACGACAACTATATCCATCACAACCAGCACCCCGCCGGCGACATCTGCTGCGGCCATGCCGGCGGCTACGGCGTGCAGACCATCCACGGTGCGTATGCCATGGTCACCCATAACGTGTTCACGGGGAACCGGCATGCGATAGCCGGTGACGGCCGGCCCGGTACCGGCTACTTCTTCCAGGGCAACCTCATCACCGACGGCGGCGGGGTCCACAGCCGCTACGCGTACACCCACCAGATCGACATGCACGGCTTCGGCGGCGACTGCAGCGCCTTCGAGTGCGGTCAGGGCGGCGAGTACGAGGATGTCGAGTTCAACACCGTCTGGTACAGCGACGGGCTCGCGCTGAAGCTGCGTGGCACGCCGTCTCAGCGCATGGATGTCAAGCACAACGCCTTCTTTCACGGG
>DATBKQ010000539.1:0-10477 GCA_036555825.1 Acetobacteraceae bacterium
GGAGAACGTCAAGCCGCAGGTCGACGAAGTGGTGTTCCCGGACGGCAAGCGGCTGATCGTGCTGAGCGAGGGCCGGCTGGTGAACCTGGGGAATGCGACCGGGCATCCGAGCTTCGTGATGAGCGCCAGCTTCAGCAACCAGGTGCTGGCGCAGATCGAGCTGTTCACTGCGCCGGCGGGAAAATACCAGCGCAAGGTCTATACCCTGCCCAAGGCATTGGATGAAAAGGTTGCGGCGCTGCACCTGGCCAAGGTGGGGGCCAAGCTGACCAGGCTGACGCCAAAGCAGGCCGACTACATCGGCGTGCCCCCGGCCGGGCCGTTCAAGCACGATCTGTACCGCTACTGACGCGTTGGTTTGCCTACGCGGCAGATTGCATTAGCATTGGCGCGGCAGCGTCTGGGAGAGCGACCAACATGAACGAACAGGATCTGCGCGGCCTGATCGAGGACGTGCGGCGAGGCAAACTTTCGCGCCGGGGCTTCACCCGTATGATGGTCGGTCTCGGTCTGACGGCGCCGATGGCGACCCAGATGCTGGCCTTCTCCGGCGTCGCTGTCGCGGCGGAACAGCCGGTCTATAAACCGACGAAGCGTGGTGGCGGCGGACCCCTGAAGGTGCTGTGGTGGCAGGCGCCGACGCTGTTGAACCCGCACTTCGCCACCGGCACCAAGGATCAGGACGCCTCGCGCATCTTCTATGAGCCGCTCGCCGCTTGGGACGCGGAGGGGAACCTGGTACCTGTGCTGGCGGCGGAAATTCCGACGACCGAGAACGGGGGACTTTCCGAGGAGGGCACCTCGGTCGTCTGGAAGCTGAAGCAGGGGGTGAAGTGGCACGATGGCCATCCGTTCACCGCAGACGACTGCGTGTTCAACTGGCAATACGCATCCGACCCGGCGACCGCGGCCGTGACCATCGGCAGCTACAAGGACGTCAAGGTCGTCAAGCAGGACGACTACACGATCCGGGTGGAATTTCCGAAACCGACGCCATTCTGGGCCGACGCGTTCGTCGGCTACTTCGGCATGATCATCCCGAAGCACCTGTTCGAGCCGTTTACCGGTGCCAAGTCGCGCGAGGCGCCGGCCAACCTGGCACCGGTGGGCACCGGTCCTTACACCTTCGTCGACTTCAAGCCGGGCGACGTGGTGCATGGCAAGAACAACCCGAACTACCACAGGGAGAACCGGCCGTATTTCGACACGATTGAAATGAAGGGCGGCGGCGACGCGGTTTCGGCCGCGCGCGCGGTGCTGCAGACCGGCGAATACGACTTCGGCTGGAACATGCAGGTCGAGGACGAAATCCTCAAGCGGCTGGAGGCGAGCGGCAAGGGCCGGGTGCTGGTCACGGCCGGCGGCAGCATCGAGCACATCCAGCTCAACAACACCGACCCCTGGCACGAGGTGGACGGCGAACGATCCAGCATCAAGACGAAGCATCCGTATCTCACCGACCCGGCGGTGCGCGAGGCGCTCAACCTGCTGGCGGATCGTGCCTCGGTGCACAAGTTCATTTACGGCCGCACCGGGGACGACACCGCCAACTTCCTCAATGCGCCGGACAAGTTCGTCTCGAAGAACACCCACTACGAGTTCAACATCGACAAGGCGGTCAAGCTGCTGGACGAGGCCGGGTGGAAGCCCGGCGCCGATGGCGTGCGGGAAAAGAACGGCGTGAAACTGCACGCGGTGTACCAGACCTCGATCAACGCGCCGCGGCAGAAGACGCAGGAGATCGTCAAGCAGGCCTGCCAGAAGGCGGGCATCTCGGTCGAGATCAAGTCGGTGACCGCATCGGTGTTCTTTTCCTCGGATGTGGCCAATCCGGATACCTATCCGCACTTCGTCGCCGATCTGCAGATGTACACGACGACGATGGGCCAGCCCGATCCCGGGGTGTTCATGCGGCAGTTCCTGTCCGAGGAGGTTGCCAGCAAGGCCAACAAGTTCCAGGGCAGGAACATCACGCGTTGGCGGAGCGCCGAATACGACAAGCTGTACCAGCAGGCCGACCAGGAACTCGACCCGGTGAAGCGCGCGGCGTTGTTCATCGCAATGAACGACCTGGTGATCAAGAATGTGGTGGTGATCCCCGTGGTCACCCGCCCGACGGTCAGCGCGGTGGCCAAAAACCTGCACGTGCCGTTGAGCGGCTGGGACAACAACACCTATGCTCTGGCTGACTGGTATCGCGATGTGTGATGCGCTGGTGACGTGAGCCGCTACCTTATTCGCCGCCTGCTCATCGCGATCCCGAGCCTACTCGGCATCAGCGTCGTGCTGTTTACCATCCTGGCGCTGGCGCCGGGCGATCCGTTCAGCGACCTGGCGACCAATCCGGCGATCCCGCCGGAGGTGCAGGCAGCGCTGCGCGAAAAATTCGGCATGAACGACCCCGTCCTGGTGCGCTACCTGCACTGGGTCACGGCGATGCTGCACGGCGACTGGGGGTTCTCCTTCGTCAGTCGCGTCAACGTCGATACGTTGATACTACAGCGCCTGCCGACCACGCTCGCGGTGATCGGTGCATCGCAGGTGCTGGCGCTTCTGGTGGCGTTGCCGGTCGGCGTGCTGGCCGCGGTGCGGCCCTACTCGATCTTCGACCAGATCGCCAGCACGTTCGCGCTGATGGGGTTTTCGCTGCCGACCTTCTTCACCGGCATCGTGCTCATCCTGGTGTTCAGTATCGAGTTGAACTGGCTGCCGTTCGTGTTTCGCGCCGACCTGCCAGGGAGCGGCCTCGCCTGGTGGTGGGAGGAACTCAGGCAATCGATAATGCCGATCCTGGTCCTGGGACTGTTCCAGGGCGCGACATGGACGCGCTTCGTGCGCTCGGCCGTGCTCGACGTGATCCGCCTCGATTACGTGACCACCGCGCGTTCGAAGGGACTGCCGGAGCGCAGCGTGATCGTGAGGCACATCGTGCGCAACGCGCTCATCCCGGTGGTGACGCTGGTCGCCTTGCAGATGCCGGTGGTGTTCGGTGGCGCGATTGTCACCGAGCAGATCTTCCGTGTGCCGGGCATCGGTTCACTGCTGATCAGTGCGATCCAGTCCAATGACACGCCGGTGATCATGGGCGTGACCTTCGTGTTCTCCTGCCTGGTGATCGTGTGCAACCTGATCGCGGACCTGCTGTATGGCTGGCTTGACCCCCGCATCACCTACCGTTGACGCCGCGCGCGTTGTCGCCCGTCCGGCGACGCGCGTGCGGCCCGTCACGCCATGGACCGAGGCCTGGCGGCGCTTCCGCCGCCACCGGCTGGCGGTCGCGGGGGCGGTGGTGCTGCTGTCGATGATCGTGGCGGTCGCGTTCGGTCCGCTGATCTGGCGGGTGCAGATCAACGAGATCGATTTCACCGCGCAGTTGCAGGGGCCGAGTTGGGCACATCCCATGGGTACCGACGATCTCGGTCAAGACCTGCTGGCGCGCATGCTGTATGGCGGACGCATCTCGCTTTCGGTTGGGCTGGCCGCCATGGTGGTGTCCATCGTGGTCGGCACCATCCTGGGCTCGATCGCCGGCATCTCGCGCGGCGGCGTCGATGCGGCGCTGATGTGGCTGACGGACCTGTTCCTGTCGCTGCCGCCGTTGCCGGTGCTGCTGCTGCTGAGTTACCTGTTCCGCGAACCGATGAAGGCGCTTGTCGGCCCCGAACTGGGCACGTTCATCCTGATTGTCGTGGCAATCGGCGCTTTCCGCTGGATGATCGCCGCGCGGCTGGTGCGCGCGCAGTTCTTCGCCCTGCGCGAGAAGGAGTTCGTCGAGGCCGCGCGCGCCCTGGGCGCCTCGCGCTTTCGCCTGGTGGTGCGCCACATCCTGCCTAACGCGCTGGGGCCGGTCATCGTGGCCGCCACCATCGATGTGGCGGCTGCCATCATCACCGAGTCGACCCTATCGTTCCTGGGTCTGGGGTTTCCGCCGGACATCCCATCCTGGGGACGCATCGTGTTCGACGCCAAGGACAATCTCGACGTAGCGCCACACTGGGCCTTGTTCCCCGGCGGCGCCATCTTCCTGGCGGTGCTGTCGATCAGTTTCATCGGTGACGGACTGCGCGACGCGCTCGATCCGCGGCGCGTGCTCTGACGCATGGCTGAACGGCTGCTCGAGATCCAGGGGCTGAAGACCCATTTTCGCACCGACGACGGCATGGTCCGTGCTGTCGATGGAGTTGATCTCACCCTCGATCGCGGCGAGACGCTTGGCGTGGTCGGCGAGTCCGGCTGCGGCAAGACGGTGACGGCGATGACGGTGCTGAAGCTGATCCAGATGCCGCCGGGCCGGATCGTCGATGGCAGGATCCTCTGGCAAGGCCGCGATCTCGTGCCGCTGAGCGCGGTGGAGATGCGCCGAATCCGCGCCAGGGAGATCGCGATTATCTTCCAGGAGCCGATGACCTCGCTAAACCCGGTCTATACCGTGGGCGAGCAGATCGCCGAGACCATCCGGCTGCACGAAGGGCTGAATCGGCGAGAGGCGATGAACCGCGCGATCGAGATGCTCCGCCTGGTGCGCATTCCGAGCCCGGAGCGCCGCGTGCGCGATTATCCGCACCAGTTCTCCGGCGGCATGCGCCAGCGGGTGATGATCGCCATGGCGCTGTCGTGCAATCCCAAGCTGCTGATCGCCGACGAACCGACCACCGCGCTGGACGTCACCATCCAGGCGCAAATCCTCGATCTGCTTGGCGAGATGAAGTCGCGGCTTGGCATGGCAATCATGCTGATCACCCATGCCATGGGGGTGGTGGCTGAGACCGCGCAGCGGGTGGTCGTGATGTATGCCGGCCGCGTGGTGGAGGAGGCGACCGTCGACCGGCTGTTCGCCAACCCGCTGCATCCCTACACGCAGGGCCTGATCCGCTCCATTCCACGCATCGACAAGGATGCGGGCAAGCGGGCGCGCCTGGAAGCGATCTCCGGCGTGGTGCCGAGCCTGATCGAGCCGCCGCCTGGTTGCCGCTTTGCCGCGCGCTGCAAGTTCGCCGGCCCGCGGTGCACAGCCGCGGTGCCGGAGCTGCGGAAAGTCGAGGAGGGCCACAGGGTGGCGTGCGTGCTGTATTGAGCCAACCCGTCAGCGAGCCGCTGTTGCGAGTGAGCGGGCTGGTCAAGAACTTTCCCGTCAAGGGCGGGGTGTTCCGCCGTATCGTCGACCAGGTGCACGCGGTCGACCGGGTCAGCTTCGAAATCGGTTCCGGCGAGACACTCGGCCTGGTCGGCGAATCAGGCTGCGGCAAATCCACGACGGGGCGTTGCATCCTGCGCCTGATCGAGCCGACCGCGGGCGAAATCTGGTTCGAAGGCCGCAACGTGGTCGAATTCGACGCTGGCGACCTCGCCGCGCTGCGGCGCGACATGCAGATCATATTCCAGGACCCCTACGCGTCGCTTAATCCGCGCATGACGGTCGGAGCGATCATCGGCGAGGCGCTGACCATCCACGGACTGGCGAAGGACCGCCACGCCTACCAGGAGCGTGTGGTCGAATTGTTGGAGACCGTCGGGCTGAATGCCGACCATATGCGGCGCTATCCGCATGAGTTCTCGGGCGGGCAGCGTCAGCGCATTGGCATCGCGCGGGCACTTGCGGTGTCGCCCAAACTGATCGTCTGCGACGAGCCGGTCTCGGCGCTCGACGTGTCCATTCAGGCGCAGGTGATCAATCTGCTGGAGGACCTGCAGGAGCAGCTCAGCCTTACCTACCTGTTCATCGCGCACGACCTTTCGGTGGTGGAACACATCAGCACGCGCGTTGCGGTCATGTATCTTGGACGCATCGTGGAGATCGCGCCGGCCAGGGCGTTGTACGACACGCCGCTGCATCCCTACACCGAGGCATTGCTGTCAGCTGTGCCGATCCCCGACCCTTCGACGAGGCGGCAGCGCATCCGGCTGGAGGGCGATGTGCCGAACCCGATCCGGCCGCCACCAGGCTGTCATTTCCACACACGCTGCCCGATTCGGCAATTGCCGTTGTGCAGCGCTGAAACCCCGCAACTGCGGGAAGCGCGCCCGGGTCACTGGGTGGCGTGCCACTTACGGGGCTGAAGCGCGGTGGTTTCAGAAGGATGATACCTGACGCAATATTTCTGCTGAATCGGCTTTGTCCACACACAATTAATTAACCGCCATGCTCCCTTAGCGACACTGGCGCGGTGGCGGCTCGCCACCCAACTGGCAGCGTGCGCCACGAGCCGGAGGGAGCATCGATGCCAACCGATGGTGATGCACAGATCGGCCCACGTACTGAGGTCCTGCGGCGTGCGCTCAGAACGGTACGGGATGAGACAGTCGCGGCGGATCTGCTGTTCCTGGAGGATTGGTGGACCCAGCGCCGTCCAGGGATCGCCGATTGCCTGCGGGCGAGTCAGATTCGACGTGCCAATCCGACGCTCGCCGAGGAGATTCGTGCCGAACTGAGCCGACGCCAGTGTCCTACCCCGAAGTTCGTCGCATTCCGCGGCGAACCGAGGGGATAAGCAGGCCACTGAAAACAAAGAATGTCGCCCCACTGTTCAAGTAACCGATTCACGCCGCGGAGCGTGGCCGCAAGCAACTCACGCTTCTCTGCGATCGGATACCAGACCCCTTGCCTCGCGCGCCGGGCCAATGGCACGGTGCGCGGGAAGGAGGTCCGGCAGGCATGGCGGTCAACAAGGTCTATCCCGATGCGCGGGCCGCACTCGCGGGGCTGCTGCACGACGGCATGACGATCATGTCCGGCGGGTTCGGCCTGTGCGGCATACCTGCCGCGCTGATCGAAGCGATCCGCGACAGCGGCGTGCGCGAGCTGACCGTCGTCTCGAACAATGCAGGGATCGACGATGCCGGGCTTGGGCTGCTGCTGCAGACCCGGCAGGTGCGCAAGATGATCAGCTCCTATGTCGGCGAGAATGCGACCTTCGCCCAGCAGTATCTCGCGGGCGAACTGGAGATCGAGTTCAACCCGCAAGGCACGTTGGCCGAACGTGTTCGCGCCGGCGGCGCCGGCATCCCGGGATTCTACACCGCGACGGGTGCCGGGACACAGATCGCCGAAGGCAAGGAAACCAAGCAGTTCAACGGGCGCACCTATGTGCTGGAGTGCGGCCTGCGTGCCGACCTCGCGGTGATCCACGCATGGAAGGCGGATCACGAGGGCAATCTGATCTACCGGAAGACCGCGCGGAACTTCAACCCGATCATGGCCACCGCGGCGGACAAGACAGTGGTCGAAGTGGAGGACCTGGTGCCGAATGGCACCATCGACCCCGACCACATCGTGACGGCGGGCATTTTTGTCGATCGCATCGTGAAGCTCGAGACACTGGACAAGCGGATCGAGCAACGCACGGTGCGCAAGCGGTACTGAGGAGGCGGCAATGGCTTGGACGCGCGATCAGATGGCGGCGCGCGCGGCACGCGAGTTGCGCGACGGATTCTACGTGAACCTGGGCATCGGGATTCCGACCCTGGTTGCCAACCACATCCCGGACGGGATGTCGATCCAGTTGCACTCCGAGAACGGCATGCTGGGCATGGGCCCATTCCCGTTCGAGGGCGAAGAGGACGCCGACCTGATCAACGCCGGCAAGCAGACGGTTACCGAATTGCCGACCACCAGCTTCTTCGACAGCGCCGCGAGCTTCGGCATGGCGCGCGGCGGGCATATCGACATCTCGATCCTGGGCGCGCTGCAGGTGGCGGAGAACGGCGACCTGGCGAACTGGATGATCCCCGGCAAGATGGTGAAGGGGATGGGCGGCGCCATGGACCTGGTGGCGGGGGTGAAGCGCGTGGTGGTGCTGATGGAGCACACCGCCGGCGGCAAGTCCAAGCTGCTGAAGCGCTGCACGCTGCCGCTGACCGGGGCCGGTGTGGTGAACCTGGTCATCACCGACCTGGGCGTGTTCGAGGTCGGGGAAGGCGGGCTGCGCCTGACCGGCGTGGCGCCGGAGGTGACACTGGAAGAAATCCGCTCCAAGACGGAAGCCGGGTTCACCGTGTCGCCGGAACTGAAGTTGGCGGCGTGAGAAAGGCCGGCGTGGCTGGGGGTTGGGCCAGCACAGGCTCCAGCGGGTTGCCCCAGAATGCGTCGCCGGTACGGGCCAGCAGCATTACGTCAGCCTTCATCCAGGCATAGATCCGGCGGCGTACCTCGGGCGAAAGCGGGCCCCCGGCGGCGATGACGGTGCGCAAGTGTCTGAGTGACGCTCGCCGGCCAGGCCGTTGAAACGCCGCTTCGGACAGCACCCGCGGCGCGGCCACCAGGACGGTTGCGCATTCCTTCTCGGCGGCGGCGAGCAAACCGACCGGGGCGGCGAGGATGACCGTGGTTCCTTCCAGCAACGCGGCGAGCCACGGCCAGGCGGCTCCGACAACCAGCACCCGGTCGTCTGGTCGCAGATCGGCGTGCAGCAGGAGTTCGGCGACCGGCCCGATCAGCGCTTCGGCCGGCCAGCGACGCGTCAGCAGCGTGGCAATTTCCGGCGGCAGCGACGCGAGAGATGCGGCGTAGTTGTCGCGGGTCAGAGCCACGCGTGCCGCATGGGCGCCTCGCCAGACAACGGCCTCCCGCCCGCCGGCGTGGCGGACGAGGTGCAGGGGTGAGTCGGGGAGGCGGGCGAATTCCGCGAAGGCTTGCGCAAACGCGGCCGGATCGCCGGCCGACCAGAGCTGGAGCGCCTGCCAACCTGCCAGTTCGATATTTCGGACGACCCGGAGCCAGTGCAGGAAGGCCCAGGCGTTGGTCGTGACCAGTCGCTCCTTGTCGGGCGCGTATAGGACCTCGGTCATCGCCGCCCCTTGATCGCCATGGAGCGCGGGCGCTATATGCCCCGCTTCTCGCGCCGGGGCCATAGCTCAGTTGGGAGAGCGCCTGAATGGCATTCAGGAGGTCAGGGGTTCGACTCCCCTTGGCTCCACCAGGCCGATCGGTCCTTCGTCCACGACATCTCGACGCGGCACGGCTCGCGCTGGCCAAGGCGCAATATCCGCCTCTATTGTTCGCGTTGCCTGACTGACAGCCGACCCGGCAGCCAGCGCGCAGTGTAACATTGGCCGCGTCCCGGCGGGAAAGCCTCGCCGACCTTGGGAGAAATGCCATGGAAGCAATCGTGGGCAGCGGCAAGTACACCTACAGGGTGCGGGAGGACTGGGCGCAGGTTCCAGAGGACGTGGAGATGAAACCGGCCGCCG
The DNA here is from genome assembly GCA_036555825.1 of Acetobacteraceae bacterium. GTDB lineage: Bacteria > Pseudomonadota > Alphaproteobacteria > Acetobacterales > Acetobacteraceae > JAMXLO01. The sequence goes on from DATBKQ010000539.1 coordinate 9,187, forward strand.
TCGCGGTCGGGCCGCGCGACCGGGTCTACTGCTTCAACCGCGTCGCCCAGCATCCGGTGGTGATCTTCGATCGCGACGGCAATTTCCTGGGATCGTGGGGCGCTGGCCGGTTCCGGTTTCCGCACGCGATCCGCTTCGATTCGCGCGGCCATGTGTGGCTGACCGATGGGCATCACCAGCAGTTCATGAAATTCACCGCCGAGGGCGAGCTGCTGCAGACCATCGGCGAAAAGGGCCACCGCTCCGACACCGGCGTGCCGGCGGAAGACTTCAGTTCGGCCGCATGGAAGAAGGTGACGCATGGCGGCGGGCCATTCAACCTGCCCACCGATATCGCCTTCGCGGCCGACGGCTCGATGTTCATGAGCGACGGCTACGGCAACGCGCGCGTGCACAAGTTCTCAGCCGATGCGCAGTACTTGTTCTCGTGGGGCGAACCTGGCAAGGCGCCGGGACAGTTCAACCTGCCGCACGGCGTGTGGGTCGATCGGCGCGGGCGGCTCTTGGTGGCGGATCGCGAAAACGACCGCGTGCAGATCTTCGACCTGAACGGCAAGCTGCTGGACATCTGGCGCACTGAGCTGATCGGGCCGGCGTTCTTCTACGTCGATGACGAGGACATCGTGTATGTCGCCGAGCATAACGGCGGGATGATCAGCATTCTGACCCTGGATGGCGAACGCCTGGCGCGCTGGGGCGATCCGATTCACCGGTCCTGCCACGGCATCTGGGGCGACTCGCACGGCGACTTCTATGTTGTGCAGCCTGGCGAGTGGGGACGCGTCCGCCGCGTTGTGAAGTTCGAGCGGCAGTAGGCGATCGGCTTGGTCATGAAGCGCGCGGCTTATTGACCGTTCCCGGAAACCGCGCGCAGTCTCGGCGCAACCAGGGGGGTGACATGCTGAAGCGCTTTACCTGTGGTCTGGTGCTGGCCTGCGCGCTCGGGACCGGCACGGTGCGGGCCGACACGACGCTGGTGATCGGCATTGCCGCCGATCCGACCGGACTCGATCCCGAGGCGGTGCTCAACAATACCTCCGGCTTCGTCATGGCCACGATCTTCGACTCGCTGGTGAAATACAAGCCCGGCACCACCGAGGTCGCGCCGGGCGTCGCCGACAGGTGGGATGTCTCGGCTGACGGTCTTACCTACACGTTTCATCTTCGCTCCGGTGTAAAGTTCCATGATGGCACGCCACTGGACGCGAACGCGGTGGTGTGGAACGTCGATCGGCTGTTCAACAAGAACAACCCTCAGTACATCTACAACACTGGCCCTGCCGAGAATTAT
>DATBKQ010000540.1:0-10129 GCA_036555825.1 Acetobacteraceae bacterium
CGAAGCGCCGCCTGAGGCGTAACCCTCCCCCGCCCGGCCCTTCCGGCCTAGCATGCCGGCAACGACGGGGGACAAAATGAATAGCGAGAACTTCGACTACATCGTGGTGGGCGCGGGGTCCGCCGGATCGGTGCTGGCCAACCGGCTGAGCGCGAACCCGCGGCACAAGGTGCTGGTGCTGGAAGCGGGACGCGCGAGTCACCCCTGGTCGCGCATTCCGGTCGGCTTCGCCAGGCTGATCAACAATCCCGCCGCCAACTGGCTGTATTCCTCGGAGCCGGAGGAGGCCACCGGCAACCGCCGCATTCCGATCCCGCGCGGCAAACTGCTCGGCGGTTCGTCATCGATCAACGGGATGGTGTTCGTGCGCGGCCAGGCGCAGGACTATGACACCTGGGCGCAGCTCGGTAATCGCGGATGGAGCTATCGCGAGGTGCTGCCGATCTTCCGCGACATGGAGCAGTACCAGGGCGAGGCGGACGAGGAATACCGTGGCCGCAACGGGCCGCTCAGGGTCACGGAAAGCAACGAGACTGGCCCGCTGTACGATGCGCTGATCAAGGCGGCGGGCGAGGTCGGTATCGGCTACACCAACGACTACAACGGTGCGCGGCAGGACGGCATCGGCATGACGCAGATGACGATCCGCCGTGGCCGGCGGATGAGCACCGCCGTGTGCTACCTCGATCCGGCGCGGAAGCGGCCGAACCTGAGCATTCAGGCAAACGCGCTGACCGAGTGCCTGCTGTTTGACGGCAAGCGCTGCGTCGGTGTGCGCTACTCGATTGGCGGTCAGCAGCGCGAGGCGCGGGCGCATCGCGAGGTGATCGTCAGCGCGGGCTCGATCAACTCGCCGCAACTGCTCGAACTGTCCGGTGTCGGCCAGCCGGAGCGACTGCAGGCGCTTGGCATCGAGGTCCGGCATGTGCTGAAGGGGGTCGGCGAGAACCTGCGCGACCATTACTCGCCGCGGATGAAGTGGACGGTCCCGGCATCGCTGGGCTTGACCTACAACGACAAGATGCGCGGCCTTGGCAAGGTGAAGCAGGCGCTGAAATACGCCCTGGCGCACAAGGGGCTGCTCGGGCTGCCGGCGGCGCCGATACGGGCGTATATTCGCACGCGGCGCGGACTGGAGGCGCCGGATGCGGCGATCTCCTGGGTGCCGTTCCTGATGACCAACGACTTCCAACTGGCGAAGCACTCCGGCGTCACCGCGATCATGAACATCCTGCGGTCGGAGAGCACCGGCAGCGTCCATATCACCTCGGCCTCGCCACGCATGCCGCCGGCGGTGCGGTTCAACTTCCTGTCTGCGCAACTGGACCGCGAGGTGACGCTGGAGGCGATGCGCGTCACGCGGCGCATCATGACCGCGGCACCGATGCGCGGCATCGCCACCGAGGAGATCGCGCCCGGTGTCAGTGTTCTGTCCGACGAGGAGTTGCTGGACTGGGTGAGACAGAACGCGGAGACCACGTATCATCCGGTCGGCACGTGCAGGATGGGATCGGACCCGATGGCGGTGGTGGACGAGCAGCTCCGGGTGCATGGGCTCCAGGGACTGCGGGTGGCCGATGCGTCGATCATGCCGACCCTGACCTCGGGCAACACCAATGCGCCGTCGATCATGATCGGCGAGAAGGCGTCGCGCATGATCCTGGCGGGCGCGTAGCCACAGGGGAGCAACGGCCGCCGGCCTCGGGCGTTGTGGAAGGTATGCGGAGGCTTGCACCCATCGTCGCCCTGGCGGCCTTGATCGGCGCGGGAGGCTGTGCGGCGGGCGTGGGCTACGGGTCCTATGGGGGGACGTACTACTCCAGCACCTACCCGGTGCCAGTTTATCCCTACGGCTATGCGAATCCCTATCCGTACGGCGCAATCGGGCTGGGCGGCGTCTGGATCGGCGGTGGACACCGCGACTGGCACCACTGGCACGCGTTGCACGGACATCGCCCCTGGGGGGCTTGGCATGGCGGGCCGCATCGTGTTCCGGGCGCGTGGGCCGGCAGAGGACACTGGTCCGGTCACCACTGGCATCATTGATCCAGCCATGCCGACGTTGCTGACATAACGCGGTCAGCAGCGCGGGGGTATCATGCCGACATGAACCGACATTCCCAGGGCCTGGTGCTGATCGCCCTCTCGGCCGTCGCCTTCAGTTCCGCGGGGTTCTTCACCCGACTGATCCGGCTGGACGTGTGGACGATGCTGTTCTGGCGCGGGCTGTTCGCCGGGCTGATGATCCTTGCCGTCGTCGTGGTGCAGGAGCGGCGCGGCGGGTGGCGCTCCGTGGGGCGCGCCGGGCGGGGGATCGGCTGGCCCGGCCTGGTCGCGGCGGCGTGCTCGACCGCGGCGACGATCCTCTACATCAACGCGTTCCGCCGCACCTCGGTGGCTGATGTCGCGGTGATCTTCGCCGTCGCGCCATTCGTGACCGCCGCCCTGGGCTGGCTGTGTCTCGGCCTGCGCGAGGCCTGGTCCACCCTGGCTGCCAGCCTCCTCGCCGTGCTGGGGGTCGGCATCATGGTCGGTGGCGCGGTCACTGACGGACACCTGACCGGCGACCTGCTCGCGTTCGGGATGACGGTGTGCATGGCGATCATGATGCTGATCATCCGCAAGTATGAAGCGACGCCGATGCTGCCGGCCGCCTGCCTGTCGGCGTTGCTGTGTCCGCTGCTGGTGTGGCCGTTCGCGGCGCCGTTCGATGTGGGAGTCGGTGACCTGGCACAACTGGTGCTGTTCGGTACGACCCAGTTCGGACTGGGATTGCTGTTACTGACGGTCGGCGGGCAGATGGTGTCGGCGACCGAGAATGCGCTGCTGAATACGCTGGAGACGCCGCTGGCCGTCGCCTGGGTGTGGATCTGCTTCGGCGAGACGCCGTCAGCCACCACCTTCATCGGCGGCACGATCGTCATGGCGGCGGTTGGCGCGCATGTCTGGTACAGCAACCGCGCCAGGCTGGCGGAGGCTGTCGCCTAGAGCGGGATGACTTCTGATAGGTGGAGTCATCCTGCTCTATCTCTTTGTTCCATCGCGTGATTCAGACCTCCGGCGATCCCGCCTTCGGTCATCGCGCTCTACCGCAGGCGCGGGCCGGAATCCATGCCGAGCAGGACGCGGCCGCCGATCGGGTACCACTCGGGGCCGATGGTGACCGTCTGACCGACGACGTGCAGATCACGCCAGCACTCGGCCAGTCGGCTCTCGCACTTGAACGACGTGCTGCCGCCGTGGCGATACATCAGGTCCATCGCGTCGCGCGCGCAGTCGGCAGCGTAAACAGGCGCCAGACGGCAACGCGAACGTTGTTCGAGCGTGCTTTCCCTGCCGGCGGCGATGGTGTTCCAGATCTCGGCAATCATCGCGCCGCGGTAGATGCGGCCGGCGTTCAGCATCGCATCGGCACGACCAAGCGCTTCCTGAACCTGCGGGCTGTCGTTGAGCCTGAAGGTCCGGCCGCGTGGGGTCTTCTCGCCGGCGAGCGCGATCAGCGCATCGATGCCGGCGCGGGCGATGCCGGTGATCACCGCGCTGTGATGCGGGCCGACCCAGCAGACGCTCGGGAGCGCATAGGAAAGGCCGGGCCAGCGCGACCACTGGTTGTCGAGTGGTGCGCCAGCGTGGACCATGGTGCGGTGCGCGGGCAGAAAGGCGTCGGTTACCGTCCAATCGAAGCTGCCGGTGCCGCGCAGGCCGGCCACCTCCCAGCTTCCCGGCACAACCTCGATCTCGGCGCGGGGGAACAACGCGCGCCAAAACGCCGCACTGCCATCGGGGTTTCGGAGCGGCTGTCCGTCATCGAGGACCTGGAAGCTGCCCAGCATCCAGTTGGCCTCCTGGCAGCCGGTACCGAAGGTCCAGCGGCCGGAGACGCGATAGCCGCCGGGCACCGGTACCGCCTGGCCACCACCCTGCACCGCCGTCCCGGCGATGACGGTGGCGTGGCCGGGTGGGTAGAGCTCGTGCACGCCTTGGTCGGGCAGGCCGAGCGAGACGAGTTGGCCGATGCCGTTGTTGCAGACATTCCAGCCGACGGAGCCAGCGCCCGCGGCCAGCAGTTCGACGACACGGAGATAGGTCAGCGGATCGAGCTGGAGGCCACCGAGTGAACGGGGGAGCACCATGCGATAGAAGCCGGCGGCGTGGAGCTGCCGCACCAGGTCGGGATGGAGTCGCTGCTCACGCTCGATCTGCTCGTGCCAGCGGCGAAGCTCCGGGCGTATCGCGATGGCCGCCCGCACCACTGGCTGGGCGTCGATGTCGGCCGGTAGGCGGGTGTCCTCGGCGATCACGTCCATGGGGTTCCTCCTGCCGCGGCGTCGTTGCTGACCCTGCCAGCATGCTACAGTAGCACCGCACTGGAGACAGGCTATTGGGCGGCTGGTCTTGCTTCGCCGAGGCTGCACACACCTGCGTTCATGCCACGTGATGCGTATCGATCGGCATAATCGCTCGACTGCGGGAGAACGAGCGGGCGCTGAGCACCCGCATTGGTGAGCCGCGGACAATCGGCGTTTGAATCCCCGAAGGAGGCGAGGATGGCACGGCTTGACGGAAAGATCGCGCTTATCACCGGCGCGGGGACCGGCATCGGCCGCGCGACGGCGCGCGCGCGTGCATGGCGGTATTCCTGGCGTCGGACGAAGCACGCATGATCACCGGGCATGTCTAGCCGGTGGACAGCGGGGTGACGATCTCTGATCCGTCAGGCCACCTGCTCGGCATGGTGGCGCACGAAGCGGGCGCCGAGTTCGGTGAGTGCCTCGACCAGCCTGGCACCGGTCTCGGCCGAGCAGAGGCGCGCATCGGCGCCGAAGACAGCGTCGGGGGTGATCTCGGAAAGCTCGATCGGCAGGTCGATCTCGGCGCCCTCGAAGCTGGCGGTACCGAAGCCGGTGACCTTCATGCCGAGGATGTCCGGTGCGTCGTGCGGTGGCGGGGTCAGGTCGGGGCGCATCCAGTGCGGGAACAGGTGTGTCACGATCGAGGTCAGCGGGTCGCCGCCGTGGCCGCTGGTCTGGCTGGTCCGTTCGGCACCGACGATGCCGGGCATCAGGGAGCGGGCGATCTTCCAGAGATAGAAGCTGGGGATCAGGACGCGGCGGGCGCGCCAGATTTCGCGCGCGGTGTCCAGCACGGCCTGGGTGTTGCCGGCATGGCCGTTCACCACGATCAGCCGCGCGATGTCGTGCCGCAGCAAACAGGCGAACATGTCACGCAACACGGCGCGGAAGGTTTCCTGGCCCAGCGCGATGCCGCCCGGCGCGGTGCCGAACCAGTCGGCACCACCATAGGCCAGCACGGGGGCGACCAGCGTGCGCGTGCCGCGCGCCGTGGCGCGTTCCGCGATCAGCTCCGCCATCCGCTCGGCCGACAGATAGTCGCCCATCGGCGCATGCGGCCCCTGGTCCTCGAAGCTGCCGAGCGGCAGCAGCACGACAGGGCGCATGGGCAGGATCTCGCGCATCTCCCGCGCGGTGATCTCGCCCATGCGGTACTTGGTCATGCCAGCAGTTCCAGCGCGGCGCGCGACAGCGCCTGCACACCGAAGCCGATGCAGCGCTCGTCCGGCTGGTAGGCCGAGTTGTGCAGCCGGTCGTTGCGACCCGGTTGCGACGAGCCGACGCGCAACTGGAACGCGGGGACGAGATCGGCCATGAGCGCGAAGTCCTCGCCGCCGAGGCTGGGTTCGAACTCGCCGACCACGTCGCCGAACTGCCGGCGCACGGCCTCGACGGCGGGTTGCAGCACGCGTTCGTCATTGCGCAGCGAGGGAACGCCGTGGCGGTAGTCCACCTCGCATTCGACGCGCATACCCTCCTGCACGCCGGCCGCCAGCCGCTTGATCGCCGCTTCGGCCGTGGCGCGGGCTTCGGGGTGCAGCGTGCGAACGGTGCCTTTGATCGCGCAGGAATCGGGGATGATGTTGTAGGTGGTGCCGCCGTTGATCGCGCCGACGGTCACCACCACGGGATGCAGTGGCCGGACCTCGCGGGAGACCACGGTCTGCAACTGCGCCACCAGCATGGCGGCGGCCACCAGCGGATCGACCGACGTGTGCGGATACGCGGCATGACCGGACCTGCCGCGCACCACGATGTCGAAGCGGTCGGAGGCGGCGAGGCAGGCGCCGTGCACGAAGCCGAAGGTGCCGACCGGCATTTCGGGGTGGTTGTGGAAGGCGAGCGCCAAATCAACCTTTGGGTTATCCATAACCCCTTCATCGATCATTGCGCGCATACCACCCAGGCCTTCCTCGGCGGGCTGGAACACGAGTTTGACCGTCCCGGCAAGCTGCGGCGCAAGCTGCTGCAGCACAGCGGCGGCACCAAGCAGCGTGGTGGTGTGGATGTCGTGGCCGCAGGCGTGCATCAGGCCAGGCGTTTGGCTGGCGAATGGCAGACCGGAGGTCTCCTGGATCGGGAGCGCGTCCATATCGGCGCGGATCGCGAGCACGGGACCGGGACGGCCGCCCTCGATCAGGGCGACCACGCCGGTCTTGCCGATGCCGGTTTGGTGGGCGATGCCGAGACGGCTGAGCTCGCGCGCGACGAGGCCCGCGGTGCGGACTTCCTCGAAGCCGAGTTCGGGATGGGCATGGATATCGCGGCGGAGGTCGATCAGCGCGGGCTCGATACGCCTTGTGGCGTCGCGAATGGCGGTGGTGGGGTCGTTCGGGAGAGGCATGAGCGGTGGTTCCTGAGGCTTCGCACAGGGAATAGTCGATTGCGGGGGCGAAGCTCAATGCCAAGGCGGGGGAGAGGCGCGGTTGATGCCGCGTGCCGTGTCTGCGAAGGTCAGCGGCCGCGCGTGCCTGTCACTGGGGAACATCACAAGGGCGGACAAGCATGCCGCATAGCACGGTATTCAGCTTCACCGACCCCTACACCTACCAGCAGGCGGTCCGCGCGGCCGCGGCGGATATCTTCATCACCTCGCCCGGGCAATTCAGGGCCGAGCTGACGCAGATCGATCTGTATCGGCTATGGCTGCAGCGGGGCCGCGAATCCCTGCCACGCGCTGCAAAGGTTGCGAACGTCGCGAACCGCCAGCCGGTCCTGTTCCTTGCCCATGACCGGCAGGGCCCACTGGTTTTTGGGCGTCAGGTATTGGTGCCCGGCGAAATCATGATCTACGCGCGGGGCAGCGAGCACTATCAGCGCAGCTCGACCGGCGTTGGCTGGGCGGCGATGTCGTTGACCCCGGATGACTTTGCCGCGCTGGGGCGAGCCATTGCCGGCGGAGATCTGACCGTGCCTGCGTCCAACCGAGTCATTCGCCCACCACCGTTGCTGATGGAGCGACTGCTGCGGCTGCACTCGGCTGCCGGTCAGCTTGCGGCGACGGCGCCGGAGATCCTCACGCATCCGGAGGTTGCCAGGGCGATCGAACAAGAACTGCTGCGCGCGATGGTGGGCTGTCTGATCGAGGGCCTGGGCCAGCGGGAAAAGCCGATGCACGATCGCCGGCTGCCGGTGATGCAGCGCCTGGAACGGTTGCTGGAAGCGAATGCCGACAGTCCGCTTTACCTGGCCGAGGTTTGCGCGGCGACCGGCGTACCGGCCCGGACGCTGCGGCAGCACTGCCTGGAGCACCTGGGAATGGGTCCGCATCAGTATCTGTGGCTGCGGCGGATGAATCTGGCACGCCGGTCGCTGACCATGTCGGATGGTACCGCGACGACCGTGACGGCGATCGCCAATGATCACGGTTTCGCCGAACTCGGGCGGTTTGCCGTGGCATACCGCAGATTGTTCGGGGAGGCGCCGTCCGCGACCTTGCGACGCCCGGCCGAGCGCCCGCGGGACCTTGTATCGGATCATCCGATGCCCCGCTTGCCGATTTTGCCATAGTCACGGCGGCACCACCCCCCCACGCTTGAGGCCACAGCAGCGAGGGTGGCAACTTGTCGGCGGCGGGCTCCGGCATCTTCACCGGCGCGGATGGCTACCAGGCAAGCCTGCGCGACATGTTCGACCTGCTGGTGCTGTGCCCGCGCGATTTCCACGCGCGCCTGACCTGGGTTGAATTGCCGCATGTGCGGCTGCTGCGGGCGGAGGAGTCCTCGGCGCGCGTCGCCTATCTGCGGCTGCCGCGCGAGCAGGTGTTCGTGTTCTTTGCCACGCGGCAAGGGCCGCCGCCGGTACACGGCGGCGAGGAGCTGCGGTTCGGCGAGCTGCTCTGCCATGGCATTGACGGACGGGGCCACCAGCGGACGACCGCAGGCAGCCACTGGGGTTCGATTGCGGTGACACCCGAGACCCTCGCCTCTTTCGGGCGGAGCATCATGGGCGGCAGGCTGCTTGTGCCGAGCCATGCGCGCATGTTCCGTCCGGCGGCTGGCGACAGCCGGCGGCTGCTTCGCCTGCACGCGCAGGCCAGCCGCATCGCGGAGACCAGCCCGCACCGTATCGTGCATCCCGAGATTGTCCGGGCCTTGGATCAAGATCTGATCGCGCTGTTGGTCACCTGCCTGATGACGGCGGGCCTGTCGCAGGACGATCCTGCAAGAGAGCGGCAGGCGAGATTATGCGTCGAGTTCGAACAGATACTCGGCGCAGTGCCGTCTCGCGTGCTGCCGACCAGACAAGTCTGCGAGGCACTCGAGGTTTCGGAGCAGTGGCTCAGAGCAAGCTGCAAGCGGCTGCTGGGAATGGGACCCGGGCGCTACCAGCGGCTGCGGCGGCTCAAGCTGGCGCGCGCCGCGCTGAGGGGCGCCGGCGGAGAACCGCCCGATGTCCCGGCGATCCTGGCACGCCACGGCTTCGCCGATCTGCAACGCTTTGTCGCGGAATACCGGCAGGCGTACGGCGAGATGCCGCCGATCCCTGTTCGCAGTGCAGGGAGGCGGTGAGATTGATCGGCCGGCTGCCGGTTTTGCCATAGCTGATCGACCGCGTGCGGTTCAGCCTGCCGGCAAACGCAATCAGGCGTGAAGACTTCGTGGGGAAGGGTCGATGCGAACAGTCGGCATGATCGCCATGGCCTTCGTCTTGTCAGCGCCAGACCAACTGGCGACGGCGGTCGCGCAAAATGCGTCGCACTCCGCCGGAGCGCCGCCGGCTGCGAACAGCCCGGCGCCTGCCGTGGCCGAGCAGGCCGATCTGCTGCTCAGGCAGATGGCGGAGTATGTCGGATCCGCGCAGCAGTTCACCTTCCATGCCGATATCACGTTCGACCATGTGCTGCCGTCTGGCCAGAAACTGCAGTTCTCGGCGGCCGAGGACGTCGCACTGCAACGTCCTGACCGGCTGTATGTCGAATGGAGCGGCGATCTCGGTGACCGGCAGTTCTGGTACGACGGCAACTCCGTCACGCTGTACGATCCGTCCACGCCGTTCTACGCCAACGAAGCAGCGCCCGCGGAGCTCGACAACATGCTGGACCGGCTGCTGCCGCAGCTCGATTTTTCTCCGCCGCTCGCCGACCTCATGTACAGCAACCCGTATCGGCGGGTGCGGGGCAATATCCAATACGGCTTCGACCTGGGACTGAACCAGATCAACGGCCGGAGTTGTCGGACACTTGCGTTCGTTGAAAAGGACATCGACTGGCAGATCTGGATCGACGCCGGGCCGCAACTGATCCCGTGCAAGCTGGTGATCACGTACAGGAGCCAACCGTCGCAGCCGCAGTTCAGCGCGGTATTCACGAACTGGGACTTTGATCCTCGAATTGCTGCCCCGGTATTCACGCCACGGTTGCCGCCCGGGATCCAGAAGATCCCGTTCCAGACAGTCGCAACAGCGAAATAGCGTGTCGGTGGGGCGCATGAGCAAGCAACAGCCGAACCGAAAGAACTTCACGGTGGCGCTGCTGGCGGGTGCTGCCGCGCTATGCCTGGCGAGCGGTATCGAACAGGCAGGGGCGTTTCGCGGCGGGTTCGGCGGCTTCCGTGGGGGCGGATTTGGCGGGTTCCGCGGGGGTGGTGGCTACCACCCCGACAGCTTCGCCAGCGGAGGTTCGCGCTTTGGAGACCGCGGCGGGTTCGATCGCAGCACCGATGCTGGATTTGGGCGCGGCGGTTTCGGCAACGTCCACTCGGCAGGAAACTTCAGCGATCATGCCGACAGCTTCCAGCAGACCCATCCCGAGTATCAGCACAACGCGAGCGACTTCC
>DATBKQ010000541.1:0-7092 GCA_036555825.1 Acetobacteraceae bacterium
CAGTTGCAGGTCGGCACGAAGAATCTCTTCGACGGTCTGGCCGATCATGATCTGGTTGAGCCGCTGCACATTGGGCAGGCCGTCGAGGAACAGGATCCGCTCGATCAGCGCGTCGGCGTCGCGCATCTCGTCGACCGATTCGTCATACTCCGCCTTGCCCAGCATCGTGACTCCCCAGTGCTTCAGCGTGCGGGCGTGCAGGAAATACTGGTTGATGGCGGTCAGTTCGTTGGTGAGCTGGGTGTTGAGGTGTTCGACAACCTTGGGGTCAGCTTTCATGGCAGCTCCGGGGGCGTCACGCCCGCCCGCGACTATATCGCCCCGGTCTGCATCGCGGCGACCACTTTGTCCCCCCGCTCCATCACCAATGCGCGCAACGCGTGAAGGAGCGCTGCGGTACAGGACCCGCACTGCGCACGCGAGTCGCAACTATCGTAAACCTCCCGCGGACGGCGCGCCCCCTGGGCGGCGGCACGTCGCACATCGTGGTCGGTGAGGGCGTTGCACAGGCAGATGTACACGGCGGGCTCCGGCTCGTTGGCCGCTGCGTAGCGCTAATGCGAGTCGTTCGCAAGTACGGGATACTGCGTATCCGCGATCTGCCGCTTCGGGTCTCAATATTGCGACGCATTCGCAGTTGATCAGCCGCCTGGCCTGCCAGGCGAGCGCGTCAACGACCTGCCGCGGTGAATGACCGAGCGTGTTCACCGCCCAGCCCTGGATGAATCGAGATATCGGCGGCCCTCGCTGTCAGTGAGCCATGAGCCCTGTCCCGCGACGAACACGACGGGCGGGCCGTTTGGCGATATCCATGACTGAGTCGAAGCTGGTCATCCTGTGCTCCTTGCGACCGATGGAGCGACGATGATCCTGAAAACGCCAAGGCCTCCGTCGCTGCCGGCGGGGCCTTGGTGGTTGATCCGCGAACCGGTCCTACCGCGCGCGCAATCGCCCTTCCCCCGTCCTGCCACGGCGGCGTTGGCGATCGGCGATGCAGAACGCACGGCCCATATGCTGCGCATGCACGAGCGGATCAGCATGTCAACATTGCGCAACGATGGGAGTGGCCGTGATTGCCCCCTGGAAGCCCGACGTCATGTTGGACGTCGCCTGTCCACCGCGTTTGCCGCGGTTCAGGCGTGCCCGCCAGCCCTGCGGAGGCCGTCCAGGACTACATCATGCAGTTCCGGATTCATGAACCTCGGCCGATCCCGCGTTGTGCGGGCGAAGTCGTCCGGAAAAGTCTGGCACCAGTTCTCAAGAGCATTGCGGGCTTCGCGCGTCCTGCCGAGATGACCAAGCGCCACAGTGAGATAGCGCTGTCCATGCGGATGCGACGGGCAGCGAATGGCGATGTATTCTGCCACTCTCTGCAATTCACCGAAGTCGCGGTCCAGCAGATGCGAAAAGGCAATCTCGCCTAGGATGTAGATGACATTGTGGGCGTAGGGGTCGAGGCCAAATGCATCCCAGAGGGCCTGACGTCCGGCGGCGGCGCGCCCGTTCGCCAACAAAATCGCTCCCTTCACCCGGTTCGCCATCGGTGAATGCCGGTTCGAAGCCAAGGCCATCGAAACCCTGTCCCAGGCCTTTTCCATCTGCCCGCCGTATTGCTCGGCGAATGCCAGCACCGCCTGGGCGTCGCACTGTTCAAGATCGATCTCCACCGCCTTCCGGGCGCTTGCCTCCGCCTTGATCCTGCCATCCTCGACGGTCTGCGTACCGAATACGGCCATCTCACGCAAATAGGTCAGCGCGAGCGAGGAATGCGCCGGCGCGAATCGACCGTCCAGCAGCAGCGCCGCATTGAAGTACTCCCGGGCACGGCCATTGTCGGCCGGGTTGTTTCGGCTCAAATGCCAGAGGCCGCGGTGCAGCGCTTCCGATGGCTGGAGCCGGGCCGATGGGATGCGAAACGCCCGTTGCATTTCCGCTTTGGCGATTACCGGCCGTATTGCCTGGACCACCGTACGCGCGACCTCGTCCTGCACATCCAGCGCACGATCCGGGCCACGGTCATATCGATCGGCCCAAAGGTAACTCCCGGTTGCCGCCTCGATCAGCCGCGCGCTGATCCGGATGCGACCGTGGCTATGCCGCACGGCACCCTCGACGAGATAACGCGCGCCGGGTCGAGCCGCGGGCTGGCGTGTATCGATGCCCCAGACATCGCCGGCGAAACCCGGCTGAGGCGCTATTGCCAGCCACGAACTTCCGAGGGCCAGTTGTGTGACGATCTCTTCCACCATGCCCTCGGCAAACCAACGCCGGTCCCCGCCAGGACCGATGGTGGCGAATGGCAGGACCGCGATCGACGCAGTATTCCGCCGCTGGGTTGTATCGCCCGACACAGTTTGCTCGGCTGGGCCGGCAGGGCCATCAGCCCGCTCCGACGGTGTCGCCACGGCCTTACCATCTGGTCGTGCGTGCGGCCGCGCCTCGATCCCGGCTGCGACGATATAGCCGCGGCGCGGCACGGTCCTGACAATGTTCCGTCCCTGGTCGCCAAGCGCCTGCCGAATGTCGCTGATGCAGCGCGCCAGCGACTCGTCGCTGACGACGACATTGCGCCAGATTGTCCGAGCAAACTCATCCTTGGTGATAAGCCGGCCGGCGTTCGCGACGAGATGGCATAGCACTGCGAAGCTCTTCGGCCTCAGCCCGATCTCCCTGTCGCCCTCCCGCACGCAACCGCGGCGCAGATCGAGGGTGAATCGATCGAAGCAGACCGAGGCGACGCTTTCGGCCGTCCGCAGCGTGTCCTTCAAGTGACGCCTCCCCACGCTGGAAGCGATTTCAGCCATTTTTCAAGTTTTGCGCAAGCAACTTTCAAGACAGAAGCACGACTGCGGCGCAATACTGCCGACAGCGGTATCGCCGATGGTGCAACCGCAAGAAGAACGTGTGCTCGCGCCGGGGGTAAACAGGACGGCTTCCGCCACTGCTCACAAATCCCGGAACGCCTGTGAAGACACTCACAACCGGGAAGACAGTAAGTGTCATCATTTCCAGGCCGTGGACGGCGACCCCGCGGCCTTCTCCTCGTATCAGACCACTGCAGCGCGGTTGAATCACAGGTCGCCCGCGAAGGGTTGGGGGAATGGCAGCGGCGGGGGATCGGAACAAGACGCGATATCTGGCTTTGACCGGGCAGGATGGTCGCGCGAGCCGCCTCGTCTCACCCGTTGGCCGCGGCCGCGGCGGCCGCCGGCAGTGCCACGGCGCTTCCGACGCTGGTGATCTGCGTTCCCTGCCGTGGCGTGTGGGGGAACTGCTGCGATACGTAAGGCAGAACGCGCCGACGGTCAGTCTCCTGGCCGGAATAGGCGCTGTGCTGCTTGCCTGCGTGATGATCTCGGTCAGCGGCATGCGTCTCCCCGGTGAAGCGGAGATGGCCAGGCAGATCGAACTCGAGGACAGCTATCTATGCGAGAAGTTCGGCATGAAGGAGGGGACACGACCGTACTGGAATTGCATGCTGGACCTTGCCGATCTCAGGAAAAGCCACATGGCATTGGTCGCCTCCTACGAAGTGCCCTAGCCACGTCTGCACGCGCGCTTCTCGCGCTTTCGTTGGCCGCGCCGGCGGTTGCCGCCCCACCGGCCGATCTCAAACCCGATCCGGAGCTGGAACTCTGGTTCAAGTCGTTGCGTCAGCCTGCCACCGGGCGCCTGTGCTGTTCAATCAGCGACTGCCGCTTCGTCGATGTCTGGACGCGTGATGGGCACTACGAGGTCGAGATCGACGGGTGGCGCTATACCGTGCCGGCAAACCGCATCATTGCCGGGATTGCCAACCCGACCGGCAAGGCAGTGGCGTGCTATGCGTTCAGTGAGTTCAGGCCGCCCCGCTCGGCCGGGATCGTATACCATGGGCCTCAGGACGTCAGGGAGATACTCTGCTTCATCCCCCCACGCCCGACGTCGTGAGAGGCTAGAACGGCAGCAGGATGTCCATCAACTGCTGACCCCACCGCGTGTGGTTCACCTCGGTCAGCTCGCCACGCCCGCCATAGGCGATCCGCGCCTCCGCCATCCGGTCATGGCGCACCGTGTTGTCGGATGCGATGTCCTGCGGACGAATCACCCCGGTCACCTGCAGCTCGCGCAGCTCGTTGTTCACCCGGAACTCCTGCCGCGCGGAGACCACCAGGTTGCCGTTCGGCAGCACCTGCGTCACCACGCCGGCCAGCCTGATGGTCACCGCCTCGTTGCGCTTGATCTCGCCGGCGCCGGTGTTGTTGTTGGTGCTGCCGACATTCAGGATCTTCGACGGATCGCTGATCGACGGCGGCAGCCGCGTCTGCAGGCCGAAAAACTGCGCCAGGCTGCCGGTTTCGGCACCGTTCCTGCTGGTCGTGGTCGCGTTCTTGAAGTCCGCGGTGTCGTTCATCGCCACCAGGATGGTCACCAGGTCGCCGACCTGCGCGGCGCGCTGATCCTTGAAGAACGCCCGCGAACCGGCGCGCCATAGCGCGTTCGCCTCATTAGGCGTCGGTTCGCGCGCCGGCATCGGCATGCTGACCGGCCGCCAGGTCGGATCCTTGGTCGGATCCGAGGTCGGCGTCATTGCTGGCGCGCGCCCCACCTCGGAAAGCCGCGTCAGCGAGCCGCAGCCCGCCAACAGCACGCAGGCCAGCAGCGTGGCCGTGAGATGCGATTGCGGTTTCATCGCGCGCTCACCGTCATCGGCACCGCACTCGGCGTCACCCGCACGCGGTCCGGACCGATCACCAGGGCTTCCACCGCCGCGCGCGAGCTTGGATTGAGCACCCGGATCCGCTCACCGATTGCACCCGGTTCGACCGCCTGCCCCTGCGCCGTCAGCGTGATCCCCGGACTGTCCAGCACCATCAGTACCGTGGCGCCCTTCGCCACCATCGAGGGATGCATCAACTCGTGCGTAAACAGCGGTTGCCCCGCCGCGAGCTGCCGCTTGGTCTGCATGCCGATCGCATCGCCTGGGTTGCGCAGCACATCACCGCGGATCGCCGTTGTGCGCACCCGCGCCATCCGCACGTCGTCGCTTCGCAGAATGCCGCCCGCCAGCAGCCGCGTCGCGGCAACCGGCACCACGATCGTGTCGTCCACGCGACCGTCCACGCGCAGATGCAGCGGTTCTATCCCCTCTCCGGCCACCGACAGCATGGCGCTGAAGCGTCCCGCCGCCGCATCGAAGTCGAGATCGGACACCTCCGGCCGTGGCGCCGCCTCGATCGGAACCAATGGCGGGGTGAAGCCGGCAATATCGACATCGCACTCGGCGGACGCCCCGGCGGCGATCAACGCACGCCTCACCGCGTCCAGCACATCGTCGCGCC
This sequence comes from Acetobacteraceae bacterium, assembly GCA_036555825.1. GTDB lineage: Bacteria > Pseudomonadota > Alphaproteobacteria > Acetobacterales > Acetobacteraceae > JAMXLO01. The sequence continues at coordinate 5,322 of DATBKQ010000541.1, forward strand.
GCAACGGCCGGCCGAGACGTTCCAGCACCGCGCGGTCGGCCGGCGACGCAGGCCGCCAGTCCACGCCGAACTGCCGCGCGATCGCGCCAAGCTGCGCCGCCTCCACGACGATGCGCCCGCCGGGACCAGGACCAGGCCCCAGCACGCGGTCGGCCTTGCTGTCCACGCCGTCGAACAGGTCGGACAGCCGCACGGTGGACGCATGCAGCGTCGTATTCATCCTGAGCGTCGCGGCCTCGCCGTGCGCCAGTCCTATGGAGAGCGCCAGCAGCGCAAGCGGCACCCGGTTCATCGCACTCACCGCAGGTTGGTCAGGGTGGACAACATGTCGTCGCTGGTGGTGATCACCTTGCTGTTCATCTCGTAGGCGCGCTGCGCGGTGATCAGGTTGGTGATCTCGGTCACGACGTTCACGTTGGAGGTCTCGATGAAACCCTGCATCACCGAACCGAAGCCAGGCGACGCCGGATTGCCGGCGACCGGCTGCCCGGACGCCGCTGTCTGCAGGTAAAGGTTGCCGCCCTGCGCCTCCAGCCCCGCATCGTTGGGGAACACCGCAAGCTGCAGTTGCCCAACGGTCTGCGGGGTCGTTTGCCCGCTCAGCGTGGCCTGCACCTGGCCCGACTGGTTCACCGTCACGCCGGTCGCATTCGACGGAATCTGGATGCCCGGCTGCACCACGTAGCCATCCGCCGTGACGATCGTGCCGTCGGCCGCCAACCCAAAGGTGCCGTCGCGCGTATAGGCCGTATCGCCCGAGGGCAGCGTCACCTGGAAATAGCCGTTGCCCTGCACCGCCATGTCCAGCGTGTTGGACGTCTGCTGCAGATTGCCCTGCTCGTTGATGCGGTAGATCGCCGCGGTCCGCACGCCCAGCCCCACCTGGGCGCCGGATGGCACGATGCTGCCGCTGTCAGAGCTGTTGGAGCCGACGCGGCGCAGGTTCTGGTAGATCAGGTCCTGGAATTCCGGCCGCTGCCGCTTGAACCCGGTCGTCGTCATGTTGGCGATGTTGTTGGAGATCACCTCGACGTTGGTCTGCTGTGCCTGCATCCCGGTGCCGGCAATGTCGAGCGAACGCATATCGTGTCTCCTACAGCGTGATGACTGGAGGCCGACGGCCGGAGGTCTGAATCACGCGACAAAACATTAACCGCCCTGCTGCGGCAGCAGCTTGTCGATCGCCCCCTGCTGGCGATCGCTTTCCGCCTGGATGAACTGGCTGATGAACTCGAACTGCCGCAGGCCGTCCAGCATGCGCGTGGTCTCCAGCACCGGCTGGACGTTGGATTCCTCGATCGAGCCTTGCACCACGCCGGGCGAAGCCACTGGAACGGTTGGCGAAGCAGCCCGGAACAGCGTGTTGCCCTCGGCGGAGAGCTGCATCGGATCGCTCGGCCGCACGATGCCGATCTTGCCGAGCTGGCCGTTCTCGCTGGATACCGTGCCGTCGCCGGCGATGGCGACATGCGTGTCGGTCTCCGACAGGACGATCGGCTGGCCGTTGGTGTCCAGCACGGCGTTGCCGGCACCGTCCGAAACCGTGCCGTTCGGCATCAGCCCGAACCGGCCGTCGCGCGTGAGCCGCGGACCGTTCGGCGTATTCACCGTGAAATAGCCGTCGCTGGTCAGCGCAAGGTCGAACGTATTGCCGGTGCGTGTGATCGTGCCTGCCTGCTGCTCGCGCCACGTGGCACGGTCCTGCGTGTAGGTGATGCTGCGCTCGCCGCGCGGCGCACCGCCCGGGCTCTGCCGCGTCAGCCAGTCGCTG
>DATBKQ010000542.1:0-3156 GCA_036555825.1 Acetobacteraceae bacterium
GCGCCGCTGTTCACCATGTTGGTGCCGCGCATCGCCAGGAAGGTTCCCCGCGCGTCCAGCGCCAGTTCGGCATCCGCGCTCAGATCGCGCGCCTGATAGTCGCTAAGGAACGCCTCGCCGCGCGCGCAGGTCCATTTCACCGCGCGCCCAGTCCGCTTCGCTGCCCACAACACCAGGGCGAATTCCGGGTTGGACGCACCGCGCGTGCCGAAGTTGCCGCCGATATCGTGCATCACCATCCGCACGTGCTCGTCTGCAACGCCCAGCACCACCGCCATGTCATGCCGCGGCCGCACCGCGCCGCCGGCACCCGCGTGCAGCGTATAGCGCCCACTCGCGGCATCGTACTCGCCAACCGCCGCCCGCGGCTCCATCGTCACGCCGGCGATCCGCTGCACCGAAGTGCCGAAGCGCACGACATGCACCGCCCGCGCGAATGCTGCATCGGTCGCGGCGGCATCGCCCACCCAGGCGTCGAGGCAGAGGTTCGACGCGGCATCCGCCCAGGCCCGCGGTGCATCCGCCGCAACGGCCTGACGCGAGTGCACCACCGCGGCGAGTTCGGCATAATCGACCGCGACGAGTTCCGCCGCGTCCCTGGCCGCGGCCCGGGTGGAGGCCACCACCATCGCAACGATGTCGCCGACATGCCGCACCTCGTCCGCGGCCATCGGATAGTGCGGCGGTATATACGGCGGCGCCCCGTCGCCGTTTGCCAACTGGATATCCGCCGGGTGGCCGGTTCGCACCGCATGCGGTATCGGCTGCAGGCCGTCGGCCAGCAGGTCGCGTCCGGTCAGCACGGCCAATACGTCAGGCGCCGCAAGCGCCGCGGCGACGTGAACGCCGCGGATCACCGCATGCGCGTGCGGCGAGTGCACCATCACCGCATAGGCCTGGCCCGGAACATCGATGTCGTCACTGTAGCGACCTCGTCCGGTCAGCAGGCGCAGGTCCTCTCTGCGCCGTACCGGCTGCCCAATCATCGGCTTGCTCCACACACCGCCGGAGCGTGGCGGATGCTCCCGCAGCGATCAAGTCCGGCGGCTCTTCCTGTGTGCGCTGTTCGCGGGCGTCTCGCTTACCGCCTGCCGACGAGAGCGATACCGCCGCCGATCATCGCTGTCGCCGCGGCCAACGGCCCGAAGCCGCCAAAGCCGAAGCTTCCGATCATCCAGCCGCCCAGCCCGGCGGCCCCGAGCCAGCCGATGCTGTTGGAGGTCACGTTCAGTCCCATCACCGTGCCCCGCACGTGTTCGGGCACGCCGCTGAGCGCCGCCATCAACGAAGGCCGCGCGATCGCGTTGCAGAACACGTAGGCAAAGCCAAGCGCCACCGATGTCCGCAGGTCGCGCTGCCAGCCGAACAGCGCGAGCGCAGCCACGCCCGACGCCAGCATCGCCGCCGCGAACACCGCGAGCCGGTTCGGCAGGCGGTCGGCAAGCTGCCCGCCCAGCAATGTGCCCGCGATGTTGCCCAGTGCGAATATGCCGAGAGGCAGCGCCACCTCATCGAGCGCCAGCGCGTAGGTCGCTTGCAGGAACGTCGCATAATACACCGCGACGAGACCGTAGCAGATGCGCTCGGTGATCCCCATCGCGAGCAGCCGGATCACCGGCCGCGACAATGCCGCGTTCAGCGAAGGCATTCGCGATGCGGCGAGCGTGGCGCCGCGGCGTCGCCGCGTCGTGGTGGCCAGCAGGCTGGCCGTGGTGAGCAGTGCCAATCCGGCGATGCACAGGTTGACCCCGCGCCAGCCGATCCAGGATCCCACCCACGCCGCCAGCGGCACGCCGATCAGCAATGTCAGCGACTGCCCGCTCATGACCCAGCCAAGTGCGCGTCCTTGCTGCGTCGGCAGTACCCGCGCCGACACCTCGGTGAAGACCGTGCCGCTGAACAGGCCGCAGAATGCGCCGGCGATGGTGGCCCAGGCGGCAACCCCGAGAAAGCTGCCGGCGTGGGCAATCCCCGTGGCGGCCACCGCCAGCCCAAGCGGACCGCCCAGCAGAAACGGTCGCGTCCCCCATCGGTCGGCGCCCGCGCCGGCGATGATCGAGGTGATGCCCCAGGTGATCGAGTTGATGGCGACCAGATTGGCGATCAGCGGCACGCTCGCGTCGAGGTCGCGTGCCATGTCGATCAGGAACGGCGCGCGCGTCGTCCCGCTGGCAGCCACGGTGAACATCGCAAGCGACGCCGCAATCAGCAGCGGCCATGGCATCCGCTCCCGCGTGGCGAGGCGGCTGGCGATCGGACGAAGCATTCCCACCATGCGGCAGTCTTCAAATCGCGGCGTGTTTGACGTTGGTGCCGAGTGGTACTACGGTTTTATCGTGAAGAACATCGCTGCGCTGGTGCGTCGCTTTCTGATCGATCTTGTCGCGGGCGAGACCGAGGCCGAGCGCCTGAAACGGCAGGAACGGGTCTTGCGTGAGCGGGTCACGCGATTTCGCGCCCGTGGCCGGTTGAGTCGCGAGGCAGTGCACCGCCGCGGCGGCTGACCGCGTTGCATCGCGAACTCTGCACCGAAGACCTGACACACGGACGCGAGATCCAGAGCGTGCGGAGCATCGGTCCATTCCGGTAGAGCAGAGTCGGTCAGGCACAACTTCCCCTTTTGCCGGATCATAGTACACTCCTGGTCAGGAAAGGGCCGCCGCGGGTGGCCCGATAACAAGGGAGAACGACAAGAAATGACGTACGACCTGTTGATCCGTCATGGCCGCATCGTCGATGGCTCGGGGATGCCCGCATTCCGCGGCGACCTCGCCGTGAAGGACGGTAAGATCGTCGAAATCGGCAGGATCGATGGCGGTGCTACGCGCACCATCGATGCCGACGGCCTGGCGGTGGCACCAGGTTTCATCGACAACCACTGCCACTACGACGCGCAGGTGACCTGGGACCCGCTGTGCACCTTTTCGCCGCAGCACGGCGCCACCACCGTGGTCATCGGCAACTGCTCGCTCTCGCTCGCCCCGGTGCGGCGCGGCAAGGGAGAGCGGATGGCCGAATTCCTCTCCTATGTCGAAGCCATCCCGATGGAGGTACTGCGCACCGTCGATGTGAACTGGGAGACCTTCCCGCAGTACATGGACCGGCTCGACAGGAATCTCGGGGTCAACGTCGGCACGCTGATCGGCCACACCGCGG
>DATBKQ010000543.1:0-4973 GCA_036555825.1 Acetobacteraceae bacterium
TCGATCTCGTGGCGAGCAGGCTTGACGGCGCGCAGCAAACATCACGTATTCGGTGCAGCGCCATGCCACCCGATGCAGCAATCGTACAGGCGGCCGATTACTCCGCCCGCCATTGGCTTTGCCTGGAACAAGGGCCCCTGCGCCCTGGCACGGAGGCCCACAGGCGCGCGGTCTGCACGATGTTCCAGGCGACGTTCAACCCCTACAAGCCCTCGGTCATCGATTGGCCCAAACTGGACCCGGCGGCACACGCGCGACTGCTGAGCCTGCCGATCTGGGACATTGCCGTGCAGACCGAGGGCAAGGCTGGGCTGCGCATGAAGACCTACGCCGCGACGCTGGCCGACCCCGAGATGCGCGCGGCGATCGAGCTGAACGCCTGGGAAGAGGGACGCCACAAGGACGTGCTGTCGCACCTGGTCGCGGCGTATGGCATCGCGTTGGCGCCGGAACCCGAATACCTGGCGCCGCGCGACCCCGAGTGGGCCTACCTTGTCACAGGCTTCAGCGAATGCATCGACAGCTTCTTTGCCTTCGGTCTGTTCGAGCTGGCCAAGCGGTCGGGATTCTTCCCGCCGGAGCTGGTGGAGACGTTCGAGCCGGTGATGCAGGAGGAGTGCCGGCATATCCTGCTGTTCGCCAACTGGCTCGCGTGGCACCGGCGCACGATCCGCTGGTCGCAACGACCCTGGTTCGAGCTGCGGGTCGTGGCCGCGTGGTGCTTTCTGACCTGGGAACGAATGCGCCTGGCGAAAGGCCTTGGCGGCGGAAGCAACGCTGGAGCGCAGGACAACAACTTCACGATCAGCGGCGCGCAGGCGGTGGGCGATGGCAGCGTGAATACCGCGGAACTGATGGACCTGTGCCTGGCGGAGAATGATCGGCGTTTCGCCGGCTACGATGCCCGGTTGCTGCGACCGACGACCGTGCCGCATCTGGTGCGGCTGGCGCGGCGGACCATGCGGTGGGTCGCAGGCGCGCGGGCCAAGGTTCGATCAAGGAGGCGGTGACCGGCCAGGCTTGGCCCCATAGGCGCTAACGTAAGCGCGTCGGTCACTCTGTCCTCGTCATGGCCGGGCTTGGCCGGCTTGGCCCAGGCATCCATGTCTTCCGTTGGTTACCAGCAAAAGGGATGGATGGCTGGTAGAACATTGCGATCACCCGTACCGGCGCGGCGTCGGCTTGCAGTTTGGCGGGCAGTGCGACGACGTCGAATGCATCAATCCCGAGAAGCGCTTCCAGGTTGGTCAGGTTTTCGATGATCGGCACGCCGGCGGAAAAGCAGGATCTTGTGCACCTCGAATGGCGGCCGATCCGGGCTTGGCGTGTCGAGACCAACGATAGTAGGGCGCAGCCTGACGAGCTGATGCGCGAATTCGGGCGTCAGCTCCGGATAATCGGCGCAGTAGGTGTTATCCTTGAAACGACGGCACCAGCCGGTCAGCACCAGCACGATATCGCCCGCGCCGAGCTTCGCATCCCGCAACAGATCGGGGGTTATCGCGGCACGGCCGCGCGCGTCGATCAGGCGACCGCGCCCGAAGAACCTTTCTGCCGGTACGTCGCAGATGAACTTGCCGCCGGCGATCATGTGCAGAGGAGCATCCATGTGCGTACCCACATGCAGCCCGCTGCATAGGCAGTACATGTTGTACCCGTCGCGGCCGAGTTGAGCCGTCTGCTCCAGTCTGGCCGGCGGATCGCCGGGATGGACCGGCATACCCTGGCCGAACGTGTGGGTGAGGTCGATCAGGTGCATTGCATCGAGCGGCGCATGATCAGTGATGGAACCACAGATGAACACAGATGAACACGGATTGTGTCAGACCTGTAGTGGCGCTCACGCGGTATGTGGCCGAAGTTGTCGCTGCACGCCAGACAAGCTTAGGATCATGCAGGAGTAGGTCTGCAAACGTTCGGAATCCTCCATGATCAAACGCTTTCACGTCCTCTATGTCGGCCAGATCGACCTCGACAACGTCGGCCTCGACGGCACCCCGGCCAACGAGCGCCGGTACCCGAACGAGCGCCTGTCGGAGGTGTTCTTCACTACCCGGCACATCGCCCAGGTAATGGACGACCTCGGCTACCATGCGCTGTGGACCGCCGAGCACCACTTCCAGCGCGAAGGCTACGAGTGCCTGCCCAACCTGGTGCAACTGAGCCTCTGGCTCGCCACCCAGACGAAGCGCCTCAAATTCGGCTGCGCGTTCAATGTGCTACCGATGTGGCATCCGATCCGCCTGGCCGAGGATTACGCGATGGCGGATATTGTCACCGACGGCCGCGTCATCATGGGGGTGGGGCGTGGCTATCACACTCGTGAAGTGGAAACGTTCGGCGCACCGCTGATCGACGCCGACAAGAACCGCGAATACTTCGAGGAGCAGCTCCGGCTGCTCCTCGCCTGCTTCAACGAGGAGCGGTTTGCGTTCAAGGGCAAGTACTTCACCTGCCCGCCCGAGGTGGACTATCGCGGCTACCGGCTCCGCGACATCACCATGGTGCCGCGGCCGAAGCACCTGCCGGTGGAGATCTACATGCCGATCGCGTCCGGCAAGACCATCGACATGATGGCGCAATACCGCCTGAAGCCGATGGTGGTGCTGAACGGAGAGAAGATTTTGGACGATGTACTGCGGGCCTACCACGCCGCCTGCGCCAGGCACGGCCAGCAGAAGCAATTGGGTCAGGACATGATCTGGGGCACCGGCCTCTATCTCGCCGCCAGCCAGGAGGAGGCGATCCGCGCGGTCGAACCGGCGCACGACGAACGCTACAAGTGGTTCGCGCCGTTCGGGTTTGTGCGCTATGCGGACGAGCAGGGCCGCACCTGGGGAACGCCTGGTGCGTCGGCGCGGATCCCGTCACTGCGCGATGGGGTGCAACAGAAGGCGTGGTTCTGCGGTACGCCCGGCCAGGTGATCGACGGCATCAAGTCGATCGAGGCGAAGTACCCGGGCCTCGAGGATTATATGATCCACTGGGCAGAGGGCCTTTCGCCCGGCGAATTCGAGGAACAGCTCCGCTGGTTTGCCCGCGACGTGATGCCGGCGTTCAACTGAGCTGAATCCGCGCCGCCGCCTCTCGGGGCGCAAGGGCCTCGGCGCCGAAATCGGACGCGGCGAGCGGGCAGGGCGTCCCGTGCAGTCTGGTCACCGCGGCTGCCTTGCCCTCATCCCAGGACGCCAGCCTGGCCTCGGCGATGCGCAAGGCGTCGCCCCAGAGCGCATCAATATCGAGCCTGTTGCGCATGGACTGGCTGATCCGGCGCCGGAGCGTGACGTTCCACGCCACTATTTCCGCGATCCATCCACGAGCGGCCGGTGCGTCCGGATCAGCGTCGAGCAGGACGAGGTGGGTCAGAATGTTCTCGGCCAGGCTCTCGACCGCATGGAATTCGCTTCTTCCCACGTCCTCGATCTCCTCGATGACGTTGGGCAGGTCAAGGTCGTTGGGCAGGTCGTGGCGCGACGCCAGGCTGCGCAGCGCCGCGGCCTGCTGTTCCGACCAGATCAGGATGTCGGTGTCGTAAAGATCGCTGTCACCCATCGGCATCTCCTCCGCACCAATCTGGTGCGGGTTGTCCGGGCAGGCAACGCTCCGGTCCTCCCGGAGTGGCTTAACCGTCCTTTAGCCGGCAACTTGCTAGCCTGTCGAGCGAGTACCCCCGAGCATGGAATAGCCCGCCGTGACCATGGAGGTTCGCTACATCGTCTTCTCGACCGACGAGGCGCGAACCGCGGTGGTCACCTCGGCGCAGAGGCAGGGCACCGTCGCGACGGCCAACGACATCCTGGGCGTGGATTTCGCCGGCCCGAACGATGCCCCCTCCGCGCTGCTGCGGCTGCGGGGCTCACCCGCGGCTGAACTGGACGCCCAGCATCTCATCGCGGCGCTCCTGCTCTACTGTGGCGATCGGCGGATTCCGATCCCCAGGCGCGCCGAGAAGCGGGTCGAGCGCTCGGTCCATGGCCTCACCCTGGTCCTGACCAGCGACAGGCCGTTCGGCACACCGATCGCCGCCGCCCGTCAGGTCGCCTATGGCGAGATCGCAACCCGGGCGACCAACGAACTTTCCACCGTGAAGGAGGAGCTGTCGCGCGCGCTGGCACGCGCGAGTTACGCCGAGGATCTTGCGGCCGAGGCCGAGGAGCGCGCGCGCCGTGCCGAGGCTGCCCGCTCACGCGCTACGTCGATGCTGGTATCGATTGCCAATCTGCCAGGGCTGCGAGGTCGTCTGGGCCGGTGGCTGGTCCGCTATAGCCACCCATAGGGTTCAGTCGTCGCGCCGAACCCGTTCCAGCCGCTCGTGGCGCTCCTGCGCCTCGATCGACAGCGTGGCGATCGGGCGGGCCTCCAGCCGGCGCAGGCCGATCGGCTCGCCGGATTCCTCGCAATAGCCGTAGGTGCCGTTCTCGATCCGGATCAGCGCCTGATCGATCTTGGAGATCAGCTTGCGTGCCCGGTCGCGCGTGCGCAGTTCCAGCGCCCGGTCGGTCTCGACGCTGGCGCGGTCGGTGATGTCCGCCTCGTGGATGCCGCCCTGGGACAGGCTGGCCAGGGTGCCGTCGGCCTCCTTCAACAGGTCGGTGCGCCAGCGGAGCAGTTTCTGGCGAAAGTATTCGACCTGGATGGGGTTCATGAACTCCTCAGCGTCGGTCGGTCGGTAGTCCGGGGGTAGGGTAACCATCATAGGTTGCAGGTCCTGCCTTTCCTCACGCTGCGCTCCCGCCTTTGGCATGTCGGAAGCCGCGGTCACCCCGGTTCTTCCTGGATCGCAATTGCGCGGGCTTATAGCGATGCGCGATAGCCGCGCCAAGAGCGCGTGAACAAGCTTCAACAACGTGACACCAAGTAAGTATTCGCGGCCCTCAGAGCTGGCGCCGCGCCAACTCGACGCGGGCCCGGACGACAATTGCCGACACGATGGCGTTCAGCCGCCGGTCCGCGGCAAGAGGCACCGAGGCGAC
>DATBKQ010000544.1:0-11798 GCA_036555825.1 Acetobacteraceae bacterium
CACCTCGGTGATGCGCGGCGCGGTGGACAACAACATTCCCGGCATCGATGCGGACTGCGGCGGCGAATGCGCCTGCGCCACCTGCCACGTCTATGTCGATGCCGCCTGGCTGCCGAAGATCGGTCTGCCGCAGCCGGGATCGCAGGAGGCCAGCATGCTGAGCTTTGCCGCGGTGGCGCAGCCTGACTCGCGCCTCTCCTGCCAGATCGAGATGCGCGAGGACCTGGACGGTCTCGTGGTCCGCATGCCTGAAGGACAGCACTGAACCCAGAACGTGGAGCACGGCCATGAACGCGCCCGTCGACGCCCCCGCCGCGAACGCCTGGACGATCCCGCTGGAACAGATCGACGTCAGCGATCCGCAGATCTACCAGGATGACACCTGGTATCCGTACTTCGAACGGCTGCGGCGCGACGACCCGGTACATTGGTGTCCCGAGAGCCGCTACGGGCCGTATTGGGCCGTCACCAAGTACAAGGACATCATGCATGTCGAGGTGAATCACGGCATCTATTCCTCGGCATCGGAACTCGGTGGCATCCAGATCGAGGAACAGCCGAAGGGCATGGAGCGGCCCAGCTTCATCCGCATGGATCCGCCGCGGCACGACGACCAGCGCAAGGTGGTCAGCCCGATCGTGGCGCCGGGCAATCTCGCCAACATGGAGCCGCTGATCCGCGAACGGACGCAGCGCGTGCTGGACGGGCTGCCGCGTGGGGAGACGTTCGACTGGGTGGAGCACGTCTCGATCAATCTGACGACGATGATGCTGGCGACGCTGTTCGATTTTCCCTGGGAAGAGCGGCGGAAGCTCACCTACTGGTCCGATGTGGCAATCTGCAACGTGAACGCGCCCGACGCGCCGGTGCATTCCGAGCAGGAACGCTACGCCGAGATGAAGGTCATGGCCGAGGTCATGGCGGGCCTGTTCAATGAACGACAGAAGGGGCCGCCGAAATACGACCTCCTGTCGATGCTGGCGCATGGCGCGGCGACGCGCGAAATGCCGCTGCACGAATGGATGGGCACCTTGGCGCTGCTGATCGTCGGCGGCAACGACACGACGCGCAATTCCATGAGCGGCGGACTATGGGCGTTGCATCACCACCCCGATGAGTACCGCAAGTTGCGGGAGAACCCGGCGCTGATTCCAGGCATGGTGTCGGAGATCATTCGCTATGTCACGCCGGTGATCCACATGCGGCGCACCGCGATGCACGATGCCGAGATCGACGGCCGCCGGATTCGCAAGGGCGACAAGGTCGTGATGTGGTACGTATCCGGCAACCGCGACCCGGATGCGATCGAGCAGCCCGATCGGTTCATCATCGACCGGTCGCGGCCGCGCCAACATCTCTCATTCGGCTTCGGCGTGCACCGCTGCGTCGGCAACCGCCTCGCCGAACTGCAACTGCGGGTTCTATGGGAAGAGCTGCTGCCGCGCTATCCGGTGATCGAGGTCATGGATGAGCCGCGGCGCGTGTACTCGAACTTCATCCACGGCATACGATCGTTGCCGGTGCGGATTCCCGCGCGTTGACGTCATGGTCGGCCTTGAGCCGACCATCCACGTCTTTTCCTCGATGAACCATGACAGACGCCTAGGTGCCGTGGCCCAGCCACGGCATCTCAGGTCGTCGGTGCAGCGTCGGCGATCAGCCCGTGCAGGCGACCACGCGCCCCTGGTCCCAGATGCCCAGGCAGACGCACTCGCCGCCTTGCTCGATCAGGATATAGGGATCGAGTACTGTCTCTTCACGCTTCAGCTCGCCGAGAATCAACCGCGCGCCCGGCACATCGTCCTGCAACAGGCGGGTCACACGCGCGATCGGCTCGGGGACATCGCCATCCGCGAGGAAGCTCAGCGGTACCTGACGCTCCTCCCAGTGGGACCCGGCGCGCAGCTTGATCAGGCCGGTACCGGTGATCAGTGCCACCATGCACATCCAGACGAAGCTGCCGGTGATCGCCAGCACGCCGGAATGCGCGCTGAAGCCGCCGCTAGCGCCGGCCACCGCGCCCGCCATCGGGCTGGCAACGACCAGAAGGATCGAGAGAATGGTCTGGTTGCGGTACCAGAAGCTCGGGCCGTAGCGCCGCTGCTGCGCGAGCTTGTGCTCGGCCAGCGCCTCCCACGGCACAGGCTTCAGGCCATGATCATCGAGTGATTCGGAAATTGCTCTCTGTCGCGTTACAGCGACCAAGGCATCGAAGGGCATTGGGCCATTCCTTTCGATGTGCTGCTGACCCTAGGCTATATGGACAATGGGCAGAGCGCCACATTAAGTTTGCCGCATAACATTGCTGCGAGTTGCTGCGGTGGATCAGGGTCATCTCGCCGACCGCGCTGGCACCCCCATCGAACGCCCTGTGCCCCTGCCGTCTGGCAATGCGTTGTTTGGCAGCGACGTCGTCGCGGAAACGCTGCGCGCATTGCGCATTCGCTTCATCGCACTGAACCCGGGCGCGAGCTATCGCGGCCTGCACGACAGCCTGATCAACCACCTGGGCAATGTACAGCCGCAGATGCTGTTGTGTCTGCACGAGGAACACGCCGTCGCGATTGCCCACGGCTACGCCAAGGTGACCGGCGAACCGATGGCCGCTGCGGTGCATTCCAATGTCGGGCTGATGCACGCGGCGATGGCGATCTTCAACGCCTGGTGCGATCGCATGCCTGTGCTGGTGCTTGGCGCCACCGGCCCGGTGGACGCGCCGAAGCGGCGTCCGTGGATCGACTGGATCCACACCGCGCGCGACCAGGGCGCGCTGGTTCGCAACTATACGAAGTGGGACGACCAGCCGGCCTCGGCCGAGGCGGCGCGTGAAGCATTGTTGCGTGCCTGTTGGCTGGCGCGGTCGGCGCCCAAGGGACCCGTTTACGTCAATCTCGATGCGGGCATGCAGGAGGCGCCGCTCGCCGAACCGCCGCCGCCGCTCGATGCGGCGCGATTCACGCCCGACATCGCCGCGTCGGTCACGCCGCAACAGGCGCGGGCCGCCCTGGCCATGCTGCATGCCGCGCGGAACCCGGTGGTCCTGATGGGACGCGGCTCACGCACCGAGGAAGCGTGGGCCAACCGCGTGGCACTCGCCGAAGCGCTGCGCGCCCGCGTGGTGACGGACCTGAAGCTCGGCGCGGTGTTCCCGACCGAACACCCGCTGCACGCCGGCGTGCCGGCGACATTCCCTGTGCAGGACGCAGCCCAGGCGATCGCCACTGCCGACATTGTGCTCGCTCTCGATTGGGTCGATCTCGCCGGTGCGCTGAAGACCGCGTGCGGCACAGTGGCGCCCGCGGCGAAGGTGATCGCCGTCACGCTGGACCACCAGCTTCACAACGGCTGGAGCATGGACCATCAGGCATTGCCCCCCGCCGACCTGTTCATCGCCGCCGATGCGGACACCTTCGTCACCGCGCTGCTCGGCGAGCTGCCGCGCGGCCGTGCGATGGACGCCGCGTCCAGCACGCCGCCCGACCCGGTGACCGAACCCGGGCACATCGGTGTGGCGACGATGACGCATGCACTGCGTCAGGCGATGGGCCCACGCCCTGCGTCGCTGCTGCACGTATCCCTGTCGTGGAATGCCGCGTTATGGCCGTTCCGGCATCCGCTGGACTACATCGGTTCGGATGGCGGCGGCGGGATCGGCGGCGGACCGGGCATCGCCGTCGGCGCCGCCTTGGCCTTGCGTGGCACCGGCCGGTTGCCGGTCGCGGTATGTGGCGACGGCGACTTCCTGATGGGCGCAACCGCGCTGTGGACCGCGGTGCACTACAACATCCCCCTGCTCGTGGTGGTCGCCAACAACCGCTCGTTCTTCAACGACGAACTGCATCAGGAGCGGGTGGCCCGCATGCGGAACCGGCCGGTCGAGAACCGCTGGATCGGCCAGCGCATCGGCGATCCCGAAATCGACCTGGCCCAGCTCGCTCGTGCCCAGGGCGCGCTCGGCTTCGGCCCCGTCACCGAGGCCGCCGCGCTCGCGGATACCTTCCATGCGGCGATCGACGCTGTCGCGGCGGGCGCGGTCGCCGTGGTGGATGTGCGCGTCGCCCCCGGTTACGCCCCGGCGGCGGTTGCCGGATTGTTCCGCGGATGATGGCCGCGCAAGGCTCGCCATGAGCGTCTGCTGGTTCGGCCAGTTCCCCGCCGCGGAACCCGACCCGGTGTGGCTTGCCGGCATCATTGGCGCGACCCCCGCCCTCGGGCAGGGCCTGATCTTCACGCCGTCGAGCACGCGCGATCCGTATCTCGATGACGGACCACCCCCACGACTGGTGCTGCAACTCTACTTCGACGATATCGCCGCGCTCGAGGCGGCGCTACGGCCGGACGGACACCTGCAGCGGCTGCGCGCTCTGGACCTGGCGGGTGCCGCGCAGCAGGCGATGCTGGTGCGGCGCTTTCCGGTGCCCGACCCGGCGATCCGCACGCCGCCGGGCGAACTGCCCTGCACCTATCTCGTTGCCTATGAAGGCGCGGCCGAGGACCTGCCGGCATGGCACGCACACTACCTCGACGACCACCCGCCGATCATGGCGCGGTTCCCCGGTATCCGGCAAATCGAGATATACACTTGCATAGACTGGTGCGACGGCCTGCCCTGCGCTCGCGTGGCACATATGCAGCGCAACAAGGTGGTGTTCGACAGCCAGGCCGCGCTGACCGCGGCCCTGAACTCGCCGGCACGGCATGAGATGCGTGCGGCGTTTGGCCGGTTCCCACCGTTCACCGGCCCGGTGACGCACTTTCCGATGGCAACCAGAACGGTACAAAGGAACGGACAACATGCCGGTTGATCCGCAGATCCAGGCGCTGCTCGATCTGGGCGCCGGTGTCCCGGCGACCAACACGCTGTCGGTCGGGCAGGCGCGGGCGCAGTACGAGGGGCGCATCCGTCTCATGGCGGAGCCTGCCGCGGTCCACTCGGTGCGAGAGCAGGTCGTACAAAGCCCCGGCGGCGACCTGCGGCTGCGGATTTACCGGCCAGCCGGAGAGCCGCCGTTTCCGCTGCTCGCGTTCTTCCACGGCAGCGGCTTCGTGCTGTGCAGCCTCGATACTCATGACGGCATGTGCCGCAATCTCTGCGCCGGCGCCGGCTGCGTGGTCGTCTCGGTCGATTATCGCCTGGCGCCCGAACACAAATACCCTGCCGGACTGGACGACTGTGTATTCGCCACACGCTGGATTGCCGGTCATGCGCGCGAGCTGGAAGGCGACGCTGCCCGGTTGGCGGTGTGCGGTGACAGCGCCGGCGGGAACCTCGCCGCCGCAACGGCGCTCCGCTTTCGCGATCAGGGCGGCCCGTCGCTCGTCGGGCAACTGCTGATCTATCCGGTCACCGATTATCACACGCCCGGAACCGCGTCCTATCGCGACAATGCCGAGGGTTACGGCCTGACGCGCCACACGATGCTCTGGTTCTGGGACCACTACCTGACCGACGCAGTGGCCGCCAACGATCCCTACGTATCGCCGCTGCGTGCCGCGCGGTTGGACAACCTGCCGCCGGCACTGGTGCAGACCGCCGAGTACGACCCCCTGCGCGACGAAGGCGAAGCCTATGCCGAGAAGCTGCGCGCCGCCGGCACGCCGGCAACGACATCCCGCTGGAACGGCATGAATCACGGCTTCCTGTTCTGGGCCGGCCGCGTGGACAAGGCAGGCGATGCCATGCGCGAATGCTGCGCGTGGCTGCGGCGAGTGTATCGTTAGGAGCACGCCATGCGGTTCGGACTGTTCGGCGCGGCGCAGGCAAAACGTGGCGGCCCCGACGTGGACAGCGCCGCGGGGTTCAAGGACTACATCGAGTACGTCATCGAAGCCGAGGCCCTTGGCTACCAGAGCGTGTTCATCGTCGAACACCACTTCACCGGGTTCGGCCAGGTCTCCGCGACGCTGAACCTGCTCACCTGGATCGGCGCCCGCACCCGCACCCTGCGGCTTGGCACCGCGGTGATCGTGCTGCCCTGGCACAATCCGGTGCTGCTGGCCGAGCAGGCGGCGACCGTCGATCTGCTGTCCGGCGGGCGGCTGGATTTCGGCATCGGCAAGGGCTACCGCCACAACGAATTCGTCGGTTTCCGCATCCCGATGGAACAGGCTGAGCCGCGCTTCGAGGAAGCGATCGACATCATCGCCAGGGCGTGGACCTCCGACAAGCGCTTCAGTTTCCACGGCCAATACTGGCAGTTCGACGACATCATCGTCGAACCGCCGACCATCCAGCAGCCGCACCCCCCGTTCTGGCAGGGCGCCGGACATCCGGAGTCGATCCGCCGGGTGGCACGGCGCGGCCACAACCTGCTGCTCGATCAGTTCGCCTCGCTGGAGGAGACTGGCCGCCGCTTCGGCATCTACCGCGACGCCATGCGGGACAACGGCTTCGCCTTCGATCCCGCCCAGGTCGGCGTGGCGCGCGCCTTCCACGTGGCGCGCAGCAACGCCGAGAAGGAGGCCGCGCTGGACCGGCGCATCGCCGCGCAGCGTCGCCTGCACGCGATCTCCCAGCGGCCCGACGGCAACAACACCGCCAGCATCATGGCGTTCTCCGACACGCGCGCGGCGAGCGAGGAGAGCGCCCTCTATGGCAATCCGGACGAGATCGCGCGCAAGCTCGAGACGCTGCGCGGCATGGGTGTGGAGTACATCCTGCTGAACGGCGGCGGCACCTCGCGTGAGAACCTGCGGCGGTTCGCCAAGGAGATCATGCCGGCGTTTCGTACCGGGCCGCGGATGCGGGCGGCGGGGTAAGAGCAACCTCCCCGCCGCCTCGGCTCTGCCTCCTCAGTCGCACAGCAGCACGTCGAGCACGTAGTAGCACTTCTTGCCGCTGCCCGCGGTCTCGGCGGGCGCCCGGGTCTCGAACGAGGCCCGGTCGGCCGGTGCGATGCCATAGCCGTTGACCACCCAGTTGCCCAGGCGCACGCCGTTGGAAGCCAGAGCCTGCGCCTCGGCCGGGGAAGCGGCATGGCCGTTCACGACATAGCCGCCGGCAAAGCTCGGAGCGCTGAACAGGCCGAAACCCAGTACCAGGGCGACGGTGAAAAGGGTCTTTTTCATGGCCTGCTCCATTCGCTTCAGCGGTTGCTGACGCGACGGAAGATGCCGGGCGGCCGGCCGGAACGCGCTGAAGTGCTTCGGTGAAGCATTTCACAGGTGCCGCTTGCTTTCCGGACCAACCGGGGGCGGCTACGCTTTCCCGCAAGCACAAGCGAGGAAGCACGGATGCCAGCAACTGAAGCACTCGAGGCCGATTTCGTCGTCGTCGGCGCGGGGTCCGCCGGCTGTGTGATGGCGGCACGGCTGTCGGAGGACCCCGCGACCCGGGTCCTGCTGCTGGAGGCCGGCGGGGAGGACCGCAATCGCTGGATCCATATCCCGCTTGGCTACGGAAAGACCTTCGCCGATGCGTCGGTGAACTGGTGCTACCAGGCCGAACCGGACCCTGGCGCCAACGGCCGCAGCATCTTCTGGCCGCGCGGCAAGGTCCTCGGCGGCTCCTCCTCCATCAACGGCATGGTGTATATCCGCGGCCAGCACGAGGACTTCGACCTGTGGCGGCAACTCGGCAACACCGGCTGGTCCGCCTCCGACGTCCTGCCCTACTTCAAGCGCGCGCAGCACCAGGTGCGCGGCGCCGACCAGTTCCACGCCACCGGCGGACCGCTCTGCGTATCCGACACCTCCGAGCACCATCCGATCTGCGAAGCCTTCATCGAAGGGGCGATGCAGCTCGGCTATCCGCGCAACGACGACTTCAACGGCGCGCGCCAGGACGGCGTCGGCTACCACCAGACGACAACCCGTAACGGCAAGCGCTGTTCCACCGCGGTCGGCTACCTGCATCCGGTGCGCAACCGGCCGAACCTGCGCGTGGTCACCGGCGCACTCGCCGAGAAGGTGCTGTTCGACGGCAGGCGCGCGGTCGGCGTGGCGTTTCGCGAGTACGGGCAGCCGCGCACGGTGCGCGCCGCCCGCGAGGTGATCCTGTGCGGCGGCGCGGTCAATTCGCCCCAGCTTCTGCTGCTGTCGGGAGTAGGCCCGCAGGAGCAGCTTGCCCAGTTCGGCATTTCGGTGGTGCATCATCTGCCCGGCGTGGGACAGTCGCTTCAGGACCACTATTCGGCACCGATCAAGCTGAAATGCCCGCTGCCGATCACCGTCAACGACGTGATGCAGAGCAATTTCCGCAAGCTGCGGGTCGGCCTGCAGTACTACCTGTTCAAGACCGGTCCGTTGACCATGGCCGCCGGCCCCGCCGCGCTGTTCGTGCGCACGCGCGAAGGCCTGGCGACGCCGGACGTGAAGATCTCCGTCGCCCCGTTCAGTTCCGACCGCCTGCAGGATGGACTGCATCCATGGTCGGGCTTCGCGCTGACCATCTACCAGCTTCGCCCGGAAAGCCGCGGCGAGATCACGCTGAAATCGGCGCATCCCGCCGATCCGCCGGCGATGCATCCGAACTACCTCGCCACCGAGACCGACCGCCGCGCCGTCGTGGACGGCCTGAAGATCGGCCGCCGCATCCTCGCCACCCGGCCGATGCAGCGTTTCGTCGCCGAGGAATACCAGCCCGGCCCTTCGGTCAGCACCGACGCGCAACTGCTCGAACATGCGAGGAATACCGGCAATACCGTGTTCCATCCGACCAGCACGTGCAAAATGGGCATGGATCCGATGGCGGTGGTCGATCCTGAGCTGCGCGTTCACGGCCTCGAGGCGCTCCGCGTGGTCGATGCCTCGATCATGCCCACCGTGATATCCGGCAACACCAACGCCGCGACCATCATGATCGGCGAGAAGGCGGCCGATCTGGTGCGCCAGCCGACGCGCATGGCGGCGTGACACGCTCCTCTGACATTGCCGCAACGATCTGCGCCGACGGACGAAACGGTCGGTCATTCTCGACGCGTTCATTCCCGTATTGTAACCGACAGTTGGGCTTTGCCCGGCCTCTCCTCACCGTAGGGGTGGGCAGGTGCACCGCACCGCTGTTCGTCGCGCGCGCACGGCACAACCATGGAAGGCGACGTGCTGGCGCGGACTGTCGTGGGCCGAACCGTGCAACCGCACCGCCTCCTGATCCTGAAGCATGTGCGGTGCGCCGACATTGTCATTCTCTGCATGGAGCGCACTGACGACCCGTTGACACCGGTGTCGCGCATCATAAGCAAGGAGATCACACCGACCGCGTCGATGTTCGCCAGATCGGCAATCATTTAAACTGCGCCACCGCCGATGCCTGCCCTCGTTGACAAGACCACGGCTGCGAGAGGCAGGCCCGGACTCGGCGGTCGCACACTGGTGATCACCGACAACGACAAGGTGAAGGCGGACCGCCTGCGCCGCCTTGTCGTTCAACGGCAATGCTCATGACCGGGCCGACGAAGCCGATAACGTGACCTCTCCCGGTCCCATGGCGTGACGGGAGGGTTTCTTGACTCGCTGGCGGCGCATGCATAGAAGGCTGCTCCCCCACCGCCGGCCGGCCGCGGGGTTTCGTTGTTTCGACCAGGCGACAGGACACATGGCCAACACCGCATCCGCACGCAAGCGCATCCGGCAGACCAAGACCCGCACCGCGCGCAATCAGGCGCGCAAATCGCGCATGCGGACATTCATCAAGAAGGTGGAGGCTGCTATCGCCGGCGGAAACAAGGAGGCAGCCACTCAGGCGTTGCGGGCGGCGCAGCCTGAAATGCAGCGCGCCGCTGGCAAAGGTGTCGCACATCCCAACACCGTCGCGCGCAAGCTGTCGCGGCTGTCCGCACGTATCAAGGCTTTAGCGGCGGGATGAGTTCTATTGCCACTCCGGGTTGACCGGAGCGGCGAGGCCGCCGATAATGGCGAACGCCGGGGCATTCGCCGTGCAGGATCAACCGGCGGATGTCCTGCCGAATTTATACTGCGCCAATTCACAGTATTATCCACAGCATCCAGCAATGTTGTTGCTATTTTACTTTTCATTGCTCACCTCCGCAGATTCCAATTGGCCGGTGTTCGCTGAGGTGTCATAATCATTTCTGGGTTGGCACTGGCGATCGGCCGGCCCGACCTCTCATAAGTCGGTGCGATGGCGGTCAACGCCGTCGCCAGGGGCTAAGTTCGACGCGGGGAGCGAGCGCATGGCAAACGGTATGTCCGCGACGTTGGAACACCCAGTCGCGGACATCTCGCACCTGACGCCACACTGGACGCGCATCCGCTCCCGATTGCAAAGCGAAGTCGGCGAACTCGAATATCGCAACTGGCTGCGGCAGATGACGCTGTCCGCGGTCGACGGCGATGAGATCACCGTGCTATTGCCGACCCGCTTTCTTTGCGATTGGGTGCGCAGCCACTACGGCGATCGCCTGAACTCATTGTGGAATCAGGAGAACCCAGCAATCCGCCGGGTGGACATCCGGGTTGGCGGCCCGGCAGCCCCCAGCTCTGACATGGCTGTCAGCCTGACAGCCATGTCAGACCCGCCAGCAACGGCCGTGAAACTCGAGGAACGGATGGATCAGCGCCCCGACCTGACGATCGATCCTCGCTTCACGTTCGATGCGTTCGTGGTCGGCAAACCCAATGAGTTCGCGTACGCGTGCGCGCGGCGCGTCGCCGAGCAGCCGTCCAGTCCCGGCTTCAACCCATTGTTCCTTTATGGCGGCGTCGGTCTCGGAAAAACCCATCTGATGCACGCCGTCGCCTGGGAACTGGTGGCGCGCGCCAACAGCGGCGCCGGCCGGCCGGTCTCGGTCACCTACATGTCGGCCGAGAAATTCATGTATCGCTTCATCGCGGCGATCCGCAGCCAGTCCACCATCCAGTTCAAGGAGCAGCTTCGCAGCGTCGATGTGCTGATGATCGACGACCTGCAGTTCCTGATCGGGAAGGACAATACGCAAGAGGAGTTCTTTCACACCTTCAACGCCCTGGTCGATGTCGGCAAGCAGATCGTGGTATCGGCCGACAAGTCGCCCTCCGATCTGTCGGGGCTGGACGACAGGCTGCGCACCAGGCTCGGTTACGGCATGGTGGCCGACCTGCATGCCACAACCTTCGAGCTCCGCATCTCGATCCTCGAGGCGAAGGCGTTGCGCGCGGGGGTCGCGGTGCCCGCCAAGGTGCTGGATTTTCTCGCCCACAAGATCACCAGCAATGTGCGCGAGCTCGAGGGCGCGCTGAACCGCCTCGTCGCGCACGCCAACCTGTTCGGCCGCCCGATCACCGTCGAGACCACGCAGGAGGTGCTGCACGATATCCTGAAGGCGCACGACAGGCGGGTGACCATCGAGGAGATCCAGAAGCGGGTGGCCGAACACTTCTCCATCCGCCTGACCGACATGTCTTCGGCGCGACGGGCGCGGGCGGTGGCACGGCCGCGCCAGGTGGCCATGTATCTGGCCAAGCAACTCACCTCCCGCAGCCTGCCCGAGATCGGCCGGCGCTTCGGCAACCGGGACCATACCACCGTCATGCACGCGGTGGCGCGGGTCGGCGACCTGATGAACCACGACGCCGACTTCGCCGAAAATGTGGAACTGCTCCGGCGATTGCTGGAATCCTGATCCCCAATCCCCACGCCGAGGATCGGCCTTCCCCGCCGCGCCGCGCCATTGCTACAGTAGGCGCATGGATTCGCCTGGGCGGCGGTGCGACCCGGCCCTTTGAGGATTGGATGCCATGAAGCTGAAGGCCGACCGGGCCACCCTGCTGAAGGCGCTGGCCCATGTGCAGAGTGTGGTGGAGCGCCGCAACACCATTCCGATCCTGGCCAATGTGATGATCGCGGTGCGCGACGGCAA
>DATBKQ010000545.1:0-2672 GCA_036555825.1 Acetobacteraceae bacterium
GGCGTCGGCCTGGCCTGGTGCGGCTCGTTCTGGGGCAACGGCAGCGGCGATATCGCGCTGGCGTTCACCACCGCCAACCGCGTGCCGCACAATGGCGCCCATGATCTGCTCGAGCATCGTGTGCTGGCGGAGGACCGCATCGACCGGCTGTTCCAGGCCGTCGCGGAGGGAACGCAGGAAGCGGTGCTGGATGCTCTGGCGGCGGCGCAGACCATGACGGGACGGCACGGGCACCGCAGGGTGGGCCTCACTGAACTGCTGCGGCAGTTCGCACCGTGTTGACGAGAACAGGCCGGGGGAACAGCCTGCGGCCGCTGGCCTTGCGCTTCTTGGGAGGGACGCATGAACGCTCGATCGGGTCGCCGCGGCGTGCTGCGCGGCGCGCTGGCCGCGGCCGCCACTGCCGCCATGCCGCAGGCGCGGCTCCACGCGCAACAGCCGACCGAGGTGCGCTGGTCAACCGGCACCGAGCCGCCAAAGACCAAGGCGCCGCCCAATGCTGCTGACTGCCATTTTCATATCTACGATTCGAGCTTTCCGATCGCGCCCTATGCCACACTGAAGCCGCCGCCAGCGTCCGTGCAGGACTACCAGGCGCTGCAACGGCGGCTTGGCATCAGCCGCTGTGTGGTGATCCTGCCGTCCACCTATGGCACCGACAACTCGCACTACATCGCGCTGCTGCCGCAGCTCGGCGGCAAGGACCGCGCCCGCATGGTGGGGGTGGTGAACACCTCGGTCAGCGACCAGGAGCTGCGCCAGATGCACGATGGGGGCGTGCGCGGCATCCGGTTCAATCTCTCCCCGGCGGGCGCCACGACGATCGACATGGTCGAGCCGCTGGCGAGGCGGATCGAGCCGATGGGCTGGCACTGCCAGATCAACATGCCGGCCGATCAGATCGTCGCCGCGCAGGAGGTCTTCCTGCGCGTGCCGGGGCGGCTGGTATTCGACCACCTGGCACATGCGCCCGACGCGAGCGGGCCCGCTTACCAACTGATCCGTCGCCTGATCGACAAGGGGAACACCTGGGTCAAGCTGTCGGGCGCCTATGCAGACAGCAAGTCGGGCCCGCCGCAGTATGCCGATCGCCTGGCCGTCGCACAGGGTTATGCGAAGGCCGCGCCCGAGCGCGTGGTGTGGGGCAGCGACTGGCCGCACCCGACCGAGCCGGCGGACAAGAAGCCGGACGATGCGGTGCTGTTCGATTTGCTCGCGATCTGGGTGCCGGACGAGGCGGCGCGGCATCGCGTGTTGGTTGAAAACCCGGCCACGCTGTACGATTTTCCCGCGGGCTGATGGCAGCGCATATCGGCATCGTCGCCGGCTCGGCCGAGGGCGCGGCGCTCTGCTATCGGACAATCTGCGTGGAGGGCGCCGGACGGGACGGCACCCATGCGCATCCCGAGGTGTCGCTGCATGCGCATTCGCTCGCCGACTACATGGACTGTGTCCATCGCAGCGACTGGGCGGGCGTGGGCGGGCTCCTGCTCGCGTCCGCCCGAAAGCTTGCCGCCATCGGTGCCGATTTCCTGATCTGCCCGGACAATACGTTTCACCAAGGCTTGCCGTATATCGAAGCGCGGTCGCCGCTGCCCTGGCTGCACATCGTGGACGTCGTGGTTGCCGCGGCGGTGACGCGCGGCTTCCGGCGGCTCGGCTTACTCGGCACACGCTGGCTGGTGGAAAGCAGCCTCTATCCTGACCGGCTGTCGGCGGCCGGCCTCGCGTATGTGCGGCCGGATGCCGGCGAACGCGAGGCAATCAACCGCATCATCATGGACGAGCTGGTCCGCGGCGTGTTCCGGCCAGAGTCGGTTGCCTGCCATCAGCGGGTGATCGGCCGGATGCAGCGGGCTGGTTGCGATGCTGTCGTGCTCGGTTGCACCGAGCTTCCGTTGATCCTGGGCGACGCCAATTCGGCGTTGCCGACGCTGGACTCGACGCGACTACTGGCTCGCGCCGCGCTGCGGCGGGCCTGCTCTTGCGGGTAAGCGGAGGCGACGCGCGGGCCGCTCAGCTCTTCCCGGCATAGCTCGTCGCCATGCCTTCCGCCGGTTCCGCCTGAGGGCCGAACGGCATGATCGGGTAGCGCAGCCCGGCTTTCGACAGGCCCTGCAGCCCGGTCACCGCGCGCCGCAGGTCGGGCGGTGCACACGCCATCAGCATTTCGTCGTCCGCCACGCCGCCATAGCGGCGTTCGGCATAGCACGGGATCGACAGCGACACCTGCCGCGTTTTGAGCGCATGGCCCCATGAATCAGCGCAGGCGCTTTCGCCGGTGATGGAGAAGTCGTAGCGCCGATAGTTGCGCCACTGCAGGCCGTTGATGAACAGGATCATCTGCGCCGGATTGCCGTAGAACAGGCAGATATCCGGCGGATCGAGCCGAGCGGTGCGCAGCGGCGACACCACCATGCCGTGGTAGCGTCCGGGCGGAACGCGCGGCATGCCGGCCTGGTGGGCGGCGGCAGCCTCGCGGTTCTCGAACCACACCCCCTCCATCTTGCGTCCCGAGGTGTAGATCTCCCCGGGTGCATCGAGGCCGATCACGCTGGAGCAGGACGAGAACGACGGAATGTTCTCGGTGGTGATCCCGAGGGTGAAGCCGGCCATGCGCGCCTGGGTGACAAGCTGACAGGTGGAGAAGGTGCGGCCCTTGGGCGGCCGGC
>DATBKQ010000546.1:0-7531 GCA_036555825.1 Acetobacteraceae bacterium
GCACGCGGCGTCGGCGAGGTCCCGATCGTGCCGCCGATGGCGGCGATCGCCAACGCGATTGCCGACGCGACGGGGCTGCGGCTGCGCGATCTGCCGATGTCGCCGCCGAAACTGCGTGCGGCGCTCGACGAGCGCGATCCGCCACGGATGGCTGCGGAATAAGCCGCAACTTGCCTGTCGCCCCCAACCGAACAAGGTTTCGAAATTGAAGTGCTATGATTCGGTAACCGGCGGGTCGGTGTCGCGGTGGTCTTTCCATACCGCCTGTATCGACCCCACCGCGCCCGCCGCCGCGAGATGCCGGAGGAATGTCGTGGTCCGATCGTTTGTCTTCTTCTAGGAAAAAAGAAATCGAGTGGGCGTACTTCAGATTCGGCACACAACCTCCACGGATAGAGGAAGTGAACTATGAAAGCTGGCGTGGTTTATCCGCAGATTGAACTCGGCGGCGATCCTGGGGCCGTGAAGGCATACGCGCAGGCAGCGGAAGATCTGGGTTATGATCATATCGTCATCTATGATCATGTGCTCGGCGCCATTCATGCTGATCGGGAACCGAAACTCACCGGCCCTTATAAGGAAACCGATCCCTTTCATGAGCCGTTGATCACCTACGCCTACCTCGCCGGTGTCACCAAAACGCTGGAACTGGTCACTGGTGTGATCATTCTGCCGCAGCGGCAGACTGCCCTGTTCGCTAAGCAAGCCGCGGATGTCGACCTCTTTTCGGATGGCCGGCTTCGATTGGGCGTCGGGGTTGGGTGGAACTGGGTGGAATTCGATGGTCTCGAAATGTCCTGACATTTCCGCCGCCGGGGCAGGCGACAGGAACTGCAAATCGCGTTGCTTCGCAAGTTGTGGGAGCAGCCCGTCATTGACCATGAGGACGTCGATCACCGGATCGACAGAGCCGGGATCCTGCCGCGGCCAAGACGGCCGATCCTAGGCAGAGATGTTGATGCATTCGGCTTCGAATCGATACAGCAATATAACCGCGGCGACAATCAGTGGCCCAGAGACATTGCGGCGTGGCGTGAAGCTGGAGGAAGCCACATATCCGTCGTGACCATGGGGGCGAACCTCACCACGGTGGACGGTCATATCGACGCCATTAGGCGTTGGCGGGATATCTACAATTCGGTCAGGTAGGTCCTATCCCGGGTCAGGCGAGCTGCCCCGATGCGTATTGCCCTGGCGGTCTCTGGGCGACATCGCGGCGCAACCGGATGATGGGAAGCCCGGTGGGCTGCTAGATTGCTGCCGAGCCCTCGGCTGCACTGCGTCCGCAGCTACACGCTGTCGTCGACCATGACTTCAAGGAGCAGTGGCTCGCGCGCCACAAGCGCTTCTGCATAAGCTGCTTTGAATGCGGCTGGGGGGTCTGCGGAAAAACTCTGGAACTGGCGATATTGCATCGTTGTGCTGGAGTTGTGTCGTTGTCTGAAGCGCGGCCGCCGAGGGCTGGAAGGCTGCTTGCTGCGGGTTGTTCTGCTGCCTGGGCATCAAAGTGGCACGAGCCTCGGGATGCGAACCAGATTGTGGGCGATGAGGTTAAGCAGAAAGCCGGCGGCGACACGCAGCAGGCCGTGATGGACGGTGATCCGGCGATCGGCGAGGCTGCGTCGGATCGCCAGCATTGCCTCGGAGGCACCCCACTCGGCGGTGCCGGTGGCTTGCTGAGCACGCTCGCCACCGCCAGTCCGTGGCGGTTCTCCATGGTGACACACCCCATGTGGCACAGCTTTGCAAGCAGCCCGCCGCCTTGCGGAGGCGATCGCCGCGGTCGAAACCGCGGCGCGTGAATGCGAGGTGCGGGACGCGACCGACCGCGCCGAGCTACTGCGCGAAGCCGCGACAACACTGCGCGCCGTTATCCGGCCGGATGCCCTGCGACGGGCGATACAGTTGGCGGTGGTGCGCTACACCGAGCCTGATGCAGCAGAGCCGGCAACGCGCATTCTTTGTCCGTCGGCATCCTGTACGGCGTACGGCGGGCGCGGCCTTCGACGAATTGGCTGAGCAAGTTGACCCGGATCATGCAGGCCCCGCGACTATGGCGCGTTCCGCCACCGGACCTCAGCACCTTGGTCACCTGCGCCCCTGCCGCTGCGTGCGCGGTGACCTACCGGAGCCAGCAACAAGAGAACATTCTTCGTTCCTTGTTGCGGAGGCAGGTGCTGGCTTTTACCGACCGGGAGGCCGCCACAGAAGCCGCTGATGGATTGGCTGTCGATTGAGGTTGGCCAATAGAGCGTCCCCATCGACGGGTTTGGCTGGGCATGAGAAGGCACGACGGCACGGCCCCGAAAACCTCTCGGCCGACTTCGAGCCGCCCGCTTTCACGCCGGCACCAGCCGAGAATCCAAGCGCCGTCTGCGGCATCGGAGGCATGTCGGCAACTCGCCTAAGCCTCCCGGCATGTGCGCCCTGTGGTAGCCACATGGTAGCTACGCGATTTTGCGGCACTCGGCCCCAGCCCTGAATCATTGAAAAAACTGGCGGACCCGACACGATTCGAACGTGCGACCTTCGCCTTCGGAGGGCGACGCTCTATCCAGCTGAGCTACGGGTCCAGCCATCCACCCATAGCGCGAAGCCGCTCGCGGAGCAAAGCCGAAGGGCACTGCCTCGAGGCGCTCACTGTTGCTTCGCGAGCCAGGCCGCCGCCGCCCGATCGCCGCCGGAGGGCAGTGCCACGCCCGGATGGCGCATCCAGAACAGGATGTCGTCGATCGGTGTCTCCCGCTCGTGGTCACGCAGCAACAGGTGGTAGCCGGCGGGATACAATGCCCGCACGGGGCGACGCGGCAGCCCTCGCCAGGTCGCGGCAGTCGCCTTGTCCGGTATCAACTGGTCCTTGCCACCGTAGAGAAACAGTGCCGGCGCGTCGAAGCGTGGCGCCGCCGCCAGCGCGGCATCCATCAGGTTCACCAGGCCGCGTACCGTATCGAAGCGCGTCTCGTGGATGGTCAGCGGATCCTGCGACAGGCGCCTGATCGCCTCGCGGTTGTCGCTCGCAACCCTCCTGGCGATTGCCCCGGTGACCTTGAAGCCCGGGATCAGGTTGGCGAGCAGCCACAAGGCCGCGCGCAGGAAGACGTTCATCTCGGCGCGCCCCCAGACCGCCGGCGCGACCAGGATATAGCCATCGGCGTCGGGCGGATCCGGCGCGGTGGCCAGGCACATCAGCACGGCCGCGCCCATGCTCTCCCCCATCAGGAACAGCTTCGCCCGCGGATAGCGTTGCCGAAGCAGTCGCGTCATCTGCCGCGCATCGTCCACCAGCGCGGCGGTCCCAGGCCAGTAGCCACGCACCGCTGTGTCCCCGAAGCCGCGTTGGTCGGGCGCGAACACGGCCACGCCGTCTGCGGCGAGCTGCGGCGCTGGGTACTCCCAGGCGTCGCGGCTGTCATTCATGCCGTGCAACGCCAGCACCACCGCCCATGGCATCCCCTGGGGCAGCCAGGCGCGGTACGGCAGCCGCATGCCGTCCGGCATGACGAACGCATCGTCCGACGCATGCGGCGCTTCCACCGCCGCGCCAGGCGGCACCAGGTGCTCGGCACAGCCGCTCAGCAGGAGCGTCGCTGACAGCATCGTGCTCAGCAACCGGCGCCGCATCCCTGGCCGATGGTGGTTGAAAGCATGGGTCGTATCGCTATCATACGGCCCCTCCCCACCATAGAGGACGCCAGCAGCAAGATGGACGGCACCGCCGCCAGCCCGACGGAGATCATCGATGTGAACGACAGGACGGTTGCCTGCGACGGCGGCGACGGCGCGCTGGGACATCCGCGCGTGTTCCTGTACATCGAAAAGCACTCGGTGCTGTGCCCCTACTGCTCGCGCCTCTACGTCCTGAACCCGGGAGCAAGCCCTGCCCGCGGACACTGAAATCCTCGAACCAGCCCCCGGCCGCCTGGTCGACGATCGGGAGCTGCACCTGATCCTGATCGATGGATCGGGCTTCATCTTCCGCGCCTACCATGCCCTGCCGCCGATGACGCGCCCGGACGGCACCCCGGTGAACGCGGTGTTCGGCTTCTCCAACATGCTGGCGAAACTGCTGCGCGAGCATGTCGGTACGCACATCGCCGTCATTTTCGACGCGGGTCGCACGACGTTCCGCAACCGGCTGTACGAGGACTACAAGGCGCATCGCCCGCCGCCGCCCGACGATCTGCTCCCGCAGTTCGACCTGGTCCGCCAGGCCACCGCGGCGTTCGGTGTCCCCGCGGTCGAGCTCCCGGACTGGGAGGCGGACGACCTGATTGCCGCCTATGCCAAGGCGGTGACGGATGCCGGTGGGCAGGTCACCATCGTCTCGTCCGACAAGGATCTGATGCAACTCATCCGTCCTGGCGTCGAGATGCTGGATCCGATCAAGCAGAAACCGATCGGGCCGGCCGAGGTGATGGAAAAGTTCGGCGTAACGCCGGACAAGATGATCGATGTGCAGGCATTGATCGGCGACACGACCGACAACGTGCCAGGGGTGCCGGGCATCGGCCCGAAAGGCGCGGCACAACTCATCAACGAATTCGGCGACCTTGAGAGCGTGCTGGCCGCGGCGCCGGCGATGAAACCCTCGAAGCGGCGTGACTGCCTGATCGAGCATGCCGAAAAGGCGCGTATGTCCCGCGTGCTGGTGACGCTGCGAACCGACACGCCAATGCCGTTACCGGTCGATCAGTTGCAGGCGGGGCCTTACGACCGGCCAGCGCTGGCAGCCTGGCTGAGGACGCAGGGGTTTCGCAGCATCTCCACCCGGCTCGGACTGGAAGCTGAGGCGCCGGCCCCCGCGGCAAAGACGGTGGAAGCGGCACCACGGCGCGCGCAGGCCGCCTTGCCGCTCAGCGAGCCACCGAAGCCGACCGAAGCCGCGTCCGGGTTCGGCCCCTATGAAACCATCACCGATGAGGCGGCGCTGCGTGGCTTCCTGGCGCGCACCGAGACGTGCGGTGTCATCGCGATCGACACGGAGACAGACGGGCTGATTGCCACCCACGCCGCTCTGCTGGGAATATCGCTGGCAGTCGCTCCCGGATGCGCGGCGTATCTGCCGCTGCGACATGAGGGGTTGGCCGAGCAGGTGCCGCTCGCCGGGGCGATCGACGCGCTGGGACCGGTACTGACCGACCGCAACACACTGAAGGTCTATCAGAACGCCAAGTTCGACATGCTGGTGATGGAGCGTGCCGGCTTCCCGCCCGCGGCGCCGTTCGACGATGCGATGCTGATCTCCTATTCGCAGGAGGCGGGCATGCATGGCCATGGGCTGGAGGAGCTGGCGCAACTGCATCTCGGCCACACGCCGATGACCTACGACGAGGTGACCGGGACGGGCCGCAACCGGCTCGCGTTCACCCAGGTGCCGATCGGACGGGCCACCGCCTACGCGGCCGAGGACGCGGATGTGGCGCTCAGGCTGTGGCAGGCGCTGCGGCCGCGGCTGCGCTTCAACGGGGCGCTTGCGCTCTATGAGCAACTGGAGCGCCGGCTGCTGCCGGTGCTGCTGGAAATGGAGCGTGCCGGCATCAGGGTGGATGCCGAGGATCTGCGACGCATGTCGCTGGATTTCGAGCAGCGGATGGCGGCGATAGAAACCGAGATCCACCGCCTCGCTGGCCGCGCGTTCAATGTCGGCTCGGCCAAGCAGTTGGGTGAGGTGCTGTTCGATGAAATGAAGCTTGGCGGCAGCAAGCGGATGAAGACCGGTGCCTGGGGCACCGATGCGTCCGTGCTGCAGACGCTGGCCGACCAGGGACATGAACTGCCCGCGCGCATCCTCGACTGGCGCCAGTTGCAGAAGCTGAAATCGACCTATGCCGACTCGCTGGTGGGCGAGATCAATCCGGAGACCGGTCGCGTGCACACCTGCTATGCCCAGTGCATTGCGTCGACCGGCCGGTTGTCGTCGAACGATCCCAATCTGCAGAACATTCCGATCCGCACCGAGGAAGGCAGCCGGATTCGCCGAGCCTTCGTGGCCGAGCCTGGGCACCTGTTGGTGTCCGCCGACTATTCGCAGATCGAGTTGCGCCTGCTGGCCCACGTCGCCGACATTCCGGCGTTGCGCGAGAGCTTTTCACGCGGCGAGGACATTCACGCGCGGACCGCCTCCGAGGTGTTTGGCATTCCCATGGCGGGCATGGACCCGATGACGCGCCGTCGCGCCAAGGCGATCAACTTCGGCATCATCTACGGCATCAGCGGCTTCGGACTGGCGCGACAACTCGGCATCACCCCCGGTGAGGCGCGCAGCTACATCGATGCTTATTTTGTACGCTATCCCGGCATTCGCGCTTACATGGAGCGCACCAAGGAAGCGGCACGGATCGACGGCTATGTGACGACTCCGTTCGGCCGGCGTTGCTGGGTCCCCGGCATCGCCGACAAGAATCCGGCGCGCCGGAGCTATGCCGAACGCCAGGCGATCAACGCGCCGCTGCAAGGCGGAGCCGCCGACATCATCAAACGCGCAATGATTCGGTTGCCGAAGGCGCTCGACGAAGCGTCCCTGAAGTCACGCCTGTTGCTGCAGGTGCATGACGAACTGCTGTTCGAGGCACCGGAAGGTGAAGTCGCGACGCTGACTGACCTGGCGCGCCAGGTCATGGAGAGCGCTGCGCGACTTTCGGTGCCGCTGGTCGTGGAGACAGGCGCCGGGCGGACCTGGGCCGACGCGCACTGACACGCGGGGCGCGACGGGGGAAACCGGCGCTGACATGTCAGGCGGGCCGGCCGTAGGTTGGTATTAATCCGCCGCCTGCAGCGCTGCGATCTCGACCCGCGCCAGTAACGTTTCCAGATCTCTGATCGAGTAGGGCTTGTTCAGCATTCCCTGCAGCGTTGCCAGCTCTTGTTGTTCAGCCTCGCTCAGGTCGGCGTAGCCAGTCGCCAGGATGATCGGGCCGTCGAATCCGCGCGCCCGCATTGCGGCGGCCACCTGGAGGCCTGTCATGGCCGGCATCGCGTAGTCCAGCACGACAATCGCCGGCTCGACCGCCAGGGCCTCCAGTGCTTCGCGTCCGCCTGATGCCGTGGCCACGCAGTAGCCGAGTTGCCGCAGCATTTCCGCGCTTACCTGCAACACGTCCGGGTCGTCATCGACCACTAGCACCCTGGCATCGGTGCGCGCCCGCCGGTGTTCAGCCGGCGGACGGTCCGCCTTCGGCATTGCGGCGGCTCTTGGCAGAAGCAGCGTTATCGAGGTGCCTTCGCCGGGAGCAGAGGAAAGGCGCACGGCGCCGCCCACCTCGCGCACCATACCCTGCACCTGGCTCAGCCCGAGGCCGGTGCCGGATGGTCCCTTGGTGGTAAAGAACGGTTCGAACGCGCGTCGCGCCACGTTCCCATCCATACCGACGCCGGTATCCATCACGGCAACCGCCACGTACTGACCTGCCGCGATATCACGCTTCCCCGATATCGACAGGTTGCTCGTGCTGATGGTCAGAACGCCGCCGTCCGGCATCGCATCGCGCGCGTTCAGCGCAAGGTTGAGAACCGCTGCTTCGACCTGGCTGGG
>DATBKQ010000547.1:0-6558 GCA_036555825.1 Acetobacteraceae bacterium
TCGACGCCATCGCCCTTTGCCTGACATCGCTCGACTTCGCCAAGCAGGAGCGCGTGCTGGAGGAACTCGAGCGCTCGAGCTGGGACCTGACGATCGTGGACGAGGCGCATCATTGCATCGGCGCCGGAGCGAGCAGTGATCGGGACGACACCCAACGCCGGCGTCTGGCGGAGGTGGTCGCCGCGCGGAGCGATGGGCTGCTGCTGCTGACCGCGACGCCGCATGATGGCTACGATCCGCACTTCGCATCGCTGATCGAGCTGCTGGATCCGAGCCTGGAGGATGGACGGGGCGGCCTGCTCGGCCATGCGTACCGCCGCCATGTCGTGCGCCGCCTGAAGTCGCATCTGCGTGATCCGGCGACAGGCGCGCCGTTGTTTCATGAGCGGCGCGTGATTCCTGTGAAGGTCGATCTCTCCGGCACGGAGATGCTGCCGGTCAGGCAATTCCATGCGGCACTGGCCGCACTGATCGCACCACGGCTGCGCCGCGCCACGCCGGTGCGCGACGCGGCCGACGCGCTCGCATTCGTCAGCCTGCTGAAGCGATCGGTCTCAACGATCCGCGCCTGCATCGCGACCCTGCGCGTTGTCGCCGACCGCTATCGCGCAGCCGGCAAAACCGATGCGGAACCCATGGGCCGGGAACGCCGGCAAGCGCTGCGGGCCTACCGCCGGCGGCTGCTGCGTTTCGGCGTGCTTGACCATGGCGACGAGAGTGAGCTCGCCGAACTGGAGGCGGACGGCATGGCCGCCGACCTGCGGCGCAGCGCCGCGACGGAACTGCTGCGCGCCACGAAGACATCCGCCATGGTCGAAGCGCTTGATGCACTGATCGCCTTGGGCGAGGCGGCCACGGCGCACGATCCCAAGCTCGATGCCGTCACGCAGGAGATCCGCACCATCCGCGCCGATCATCCAGGTGCGAATATTCTCGTCTACACCGAATTTGCCGACAGCCAGGCCGCGCTGCGGCGGGCGTTGGAGCACGGTATCGAAGGCGTGGTCCTGTCGATCAATGGCGGCGACAGCGAAGCGGAGCGCACGCGCATCGCCGAGCGTTGCGCCGAGCAGGATGGCATCGTCCTGATCAGCACAGATTCGCTGGCCGAGGGGCTCAACCTGCAGCAGCGCTGCTGGAACCTGATCCATCTCGATCTGCCATACAACCCGAACCGGCTGGAACAGCGCAATGGTCGCATCGATCGCTATGGCCAGACGCGCGACCCGCAGATTCGTTACCTGTATCTCGCCGGCACGTTCGAGGAACGGCTGCTGCTGCACCTGATCCGCAAGTACGAGCAGGCGCGGGCTCATCTGACCTTCATGCCGGAGACGCTGGGCGTTACCGCGGACAGTGACGGGCTGGGTGCCGGCCTGATCGCGGGCTTCGCCGAGCGGCAGGCTGGTTTGTTCGACGATGAGCCGACGGCGATACGCACGATCGATCGAGAGGCCGAATCGGCGAATGCCGAGGCGTACAAGGATCTGCTGCGCGAGATAGACCAGGCATTTGTCGGGTTTGACCGGTCGGCGGTGCGGTATGGCTGGCTTGGCGATCCCGCGTTCACCGACAGCGTCGGCGTACCGAGCGGGCGCGATCAGGATCGTGTATCCGTTGACCTGCCGGATTTCGTGGCCGAGGCGATCGAGGCAGAGACCGCGCATCGTGCGGGCGGGCGTGGGTTGTTGCGGGTGCCCGCCGACTGGCAGAACGGCCTGGACGACCTGCCCGGGTTCGACCGGACCAGCGGCACGTTCCGCTTCACGCGCGACCGCGCGAAACTGCGCGACCGAAACGGCCGCTCCTTGGGTGTCCTCGGCCGCGCCCATCCGCTGGTACGCCGTGCCATCTCGTGCATGCATCGCGTAGGCGGCGAAACCTGCGATAGCCGAGTGGGAATCGCGCGAGGCGCGGAAGGTGAGCCGCCGGCGGTGCTGTTCACCTTCAGCATCGAGCTACGCAGCGCAATCCGGATCGAACTGCGCCGCGCGATCGCGGTACTGCTGCGGGAAAGTGGCGACGTTTCCGAGCTGGAAGCGCCGGAGCACTGGCTGTGCTACGCCGAGCCGGTTCGCGCGGTGACCATGACGGACGCATGGAACCGGCTGTTTGCGCATTGGGTGCCGCAACGGCAATCCGACGTCTCGTCGGTGGCGAAGGCCGCGATGCGGCGCGAGACGGCCCGCGTCACAGGTGAACTTGGGAAACGCGCCGAACGTGAGGCGAGCGGTCTCAAGGATTGGCTGCGCCGGCGGGCGGACGGCATCTGCGGCGCATACGAGCCGGCGGTCGGTGACCTGTTCGGCGCGGTTCCACTCGGACCGGATTGGCGATTCGTATCGGCGCCGCTGGAACGGCTTGCAATGTACGGTGCCGACGCGGGCAATGCCTTGGAGCGACGGCGACAAGCCGACACCGTCGTGGAGCTGTTTCAGCGCCGCTGTGCGGAACTTGCGGCCTACACCGACCTGTCGGAACCGGTGCTGCATCCGACCGGCATGCTGATGTTGGCACCTGCTTCACCGGCATGACGCTCGATCTGAGCGACTGCGGCTTCTATGGTCCGGCCCTTCCGCCGCCATTCGTTCGCTTCGAGCTGCCAGGCCTGCTGGAGAAGCTGGGACTGTCCACGAACCAGCACGGCAAGCGGTTCGAGCGTAACTGGACAGCACTGCGCCGGCAGCTTCGCTGGTCCGGCGGCCCGCAGAGCATCTGCATGCACGTCATAGCGCCACTGGCGCGGCTTCTGGGATTCAGCCCGCCACGGCCGCAGCAGCCGGTGATGACGCGCGAGGGTGCGGAGGATGGGGGTTGGATGATGCACGGCCCAAGCGGATTCCGGCTGCGCTGCTGGGCTTTCGCCAGCGGGACCGATCTCGATTCGCCCAGCCGTGACGGACGTGCCTATCGCTTCAGTCCGATGCGCAGCGCGCAACGGGTCCTGCTGGCATCACGCGAACCGATGGCGCTGCTGACCGATGGCGAAGAGTTGCGGCTGCTCGTTTCCGATCCGGCGCGCTCGGGTAGCCACATAGCAGTGCCATTGCTTGGCGCAGGCGGATGGCGAAGCTGCAATCTTGCCCCGGATTCCTACCGTCTGGTTCTGGCACTAGCGTCGCCGAAGGGTATCGCGGCGTTGTCGCAGATAGTGGAGGCAGCCCGTTTCAGTCAGGTGCGGGTCACCAAGGACCTGCGCATACAGGCACGGCAGGCGATCGAAGGCTTCCTGCAAGGCGTACTCAGCAATCCCACAAACAACGCTGACGGCAAGCTGCAGGACTGTGCGGAGGCGCTCTGGCAAGAAGCACTGATCATCGTCTATCGGCTGCTGTTCATTGTCAGGCTGGAGTGCGCGTCCGACCCGGCACGCAGCTTCAGCTTCGCCTCGAGCAGCATTTGGCGCACGGTCCTGTCACCCAACCGGGTGCTAGCACCGTTGGTTCGGCGCGCGCTGGATCAGGGCGACGACACCGGACGTATGCTTGAGGATGGTCTGCGTGTCGCATTCCGGCTGTTTCGCGACGGCCTCTCGTGCAGCGAAGTTTGTATTCCGTCACTCGGCGGCGCGCTGTTCGGCGTGGAAACCACGCCGCTGCTTGACCGGTTGGTTTGGGGCGAACGAGGCGTTGCGATATTGCTCGATCGGCTGCTGTGGACCGCGCCGAAGGGCCGGGCGCGCGAACGCATCCACTACGGCTCGCTCGACGTCGAGGAACTTGGCCATATCTACGAGGCATTGCTCGAGCTGGAACCGGGAATCGCGGCCGCTCCGATGGTGCGCCTGCGCCGCGCCAAGCTGGAAGTGGTAGTGTCCGAGACGCAGGCGAAGCGACATCGCAATGCCGGAGGTGCCGCGGGACGGACAACCTGGGTTGAAGACATCCGCGCCGGGCAGTTCTATTTGCGTGCAGGCCTCGGTCGCAAATCGAGCGGCGCGTATTACACGCCACATCCGTTCGTTCGGTTCCTGGTGCGGGAGGCGCTGGCGCCGCAGGTTGCGCAGCGCAGTCCCGATGCCGATCCCGATCCTGCGGCGATCCTGGCGTTGAAGGTGGTCGATCCGGCGATCGGCAGCGGCCATTTTCTGGTCGAGGCCTGCCGGTTTCTCGGCGAAGCACTGTACGCCGCATGCCGCATGTGTGACGAGGGCGCCGCGACGGCGGAAGTCGCCGCGGTGACTGCGCCAGCCGAGCACCGTGCACGCCTGCTGGCGCGTGCCGCGGCGTTGCGCCGGCGGATTGCCGATCTGCCCGATCCCGACGGTTTGCTCGGCGCATATCTGCCAAGCCGAGCCACCGAAGGGAGCGGCGGCGGCATATCGCAATCGCGCGCATTGGCGATCTGCCGCCGGCTGGTCGCGGTGCATTGCCTCTACGGCGTGGACAGCAATCCGCTTGCCATCGAGCTGGCGAAGATTTCGCTGTGGTTGGAATCGTACGCCGACGGGCTGCCGCTGACATTCCTGGACCACCGGTTGGTGGTGGGCGACTCGATCGGCGGCGCATTCTTCTCGTCGCTGCTGACGCTGCCGGTGACACGCACCGAGCTGGATCCGCTGCTGGCGCGGAATGTCGGCGCGCGGCTCAATCAGGCGCTGCACGCCGCGTTGCGCGAAGTGACGGCGATCGAGGCGACCGTGGGCAGCAGCGCCGCCGACCTGGTGCTGAAAAGCGGGGCGAAGCAACGGCTGGATGCTGCGTTGGCGCCGCTGCGACTGCTGGCACAGGCATGGTCCGGGGCCGTGATGCTGGCGCAGCGTGACAGCGACGATGAATGGCTGGCATTGGCTCGATCGGTGGCGGACTCCGGTACATGGCCCGATGTGCTGACGCGCCGGCAGTCCGCGTTGCTGGCCGTGGGGCGGCACACGCTGCCCTGGGACCTGGTGTTTCCCGAGGTGTTCCATCCCGACGGCCGTGCTGGCGGGTTCGATGTGGTGTTGAGCAATCCTCCGTGGGACGTTGTGCAGCCGAACACCGACGAGTTCCTGGCCGGGTTCGACCTGTCCGTGCTGGATGCCGTGAACAGCCGCGCGGCACGGGCGGTGCGGGCGCGACTGCTGGCGGACCAGCGCGTCGCGCGTGCCTGGTCCGAGTATCGCGATGGATTTGTGCGTCAGCATCGGCTGATGGATCGGCTCTATCGGCATCAGAAGGCGAGCACGGACGGCACGGTGATGGGCGGCAAGCTCGATCTTTATCGCGTATTCGCCGAACGGATGATGGAGATCACCGGCGCCGAAGGCACGATCGGCATGGTTGTGCCTTCGGCATTCCACGCCAACGAGGGCGCAACGGCGATACGGCAGCTTTACCTCACGCAGGCGGAGATCAAGCAGTGTTGGTCATTCGAGAACAGGAATGCACTGTTCGACATTCATGCCAGATATCGGTTCGACCTGATCGTGGCACAGCGTCCCGGCCCGACTACTCGACTGAATTGTGCATTCTATTTGCATGAATTCGAGCAACTCGGTGATCCGCACCGGCTGATCACCTACGATCGCGACTTGATCGACGCCTCGTGCAACAGACACGGGACATTGTTGGAGTTGCGCGACCGAGCCGACCTGGTGGTGGCGCAAAAAATACTCGCAAACAAGGCACGAATCAGGGATACGGGCGTGATCCTCAGCCGCGAAATCCACATGACCGATGATGCGGCAAGCTTCGAATCGCTGGCGAATGCCAGCCATACAAGCCGTCGTGAGGACCGCTACCTTGTGCTACATGAGGGCAAGACGATTCATCAGTTTTGCGATCGCTGGGACACCCCGCCGAGGTTCGCACTCCGCATCGGCTCATTGGGCGGCAAGTCCGTCGAGGCGAGTCGGTATTACCGGGCGGCCTGCAGGGAGATTGCCAGATCGACCGACGAACGGACGGCAATCGCAACTCTGCTTCCACCCGGTACTCTGTGCGGCCACACAATAAGCGTCGAACGCAGGCCCATGCAGCGAGCGAACGCCACCGCGCTTGCGCTTGTAGCAATGATGAACAGCTTCGCCTTCGACTGGGCGCTCCGGCAGAAGGTTGGCGTACATGTCAGCATCTATATTCTCGCAGGCCTGCCGCTGCCGGAGTGTTCTGCAAAGGCGAAAGCCTTTCTGGCGCATGGCGCGCTGCGCCTCTGCTGCAATCACGCCGGCTTCGCACCGCTCTGGCAGGAGCAACTCGGCAACGCCTGGTCCGAAACGTCGCCTGACCACACATGGCCGGCAATCCCGGCGGAACCCGACCGA
Source organism: Acetobacteraceae bacterium (assembly GCA_036555825.1). Classification (GTDB taxonomy): domain Bacteria; phylum Pseudomonadota; class Alphaproteobacteria; order Acetobacterales; family Acetobacteraceae; genus JAMXLO01. Next base: position 6,245 of record DATBKQ010000547.1, read on the forward strand.
TGGCGCCTCCGCGCCGCAATGGACGCGGTGGTGGCGAGCGGATATGGCCTGAGCCGCGCGGAGTACACGCGAATCCTCGGCAGCTTCAGCCATAAGAGCTTTCCCGCGGCCGCAGACCTGTGTCTCGCGGCATTCGATGAACTCGCGCGTATCGGCCTTGGAGCATTCTGCCACCTGCATGATCCCTACCGGGACGTACCTCTTGTCGCGGCTTTGGCGCAGCCTATCATCGACCTGCCGGCAGCACCCGCACCGCAGCGCGGATTGTTGCACGGCAAAATCCACACCGTCGCGCCGGAACCGTCATGACCCGA
>DATBKQ010000548.1:0-18547 GCA_036555825.1 Acetobacteraceae bacterium
AAACACCTGCGCCTGCTCGCGCGCGTGGCCGAGTGGCAGCAACAACACGGGGACTGAGTCGGAAAACGTCGTGGCGATGCCGGCGAACGCATTCTCCGCCCCCGGGCCATATTGCATCGCGAACACGCCGGGCGGCCGGCCGTTGGTCACCCGCGCATAGCCATCCGCCATATCGACGCCCACGCGCTCCTGCCGGCAGATGATCGGGCGCAGTCCTCCCGCGACCGCCGTCTCGATCACCGAGGTGGTCGGAAAGCAGAACAGCGTGGTGACACCCTCACGCTTGAGTACCTCGATCACGGCCTGATCCGCGCGCATCCGTTTCCTCCCCGACGATCGCCCAAGCCTGACGCGGCTTGTCCCCGCAAATGCGGAAGCGGCAAGAGGGTGAATCGTCCCGGCGGCGAAGTCCAGCCTCGCGGATCAGGATGACGGCACGCGCTGTATCAAGTTGGCCAGCCTCGTCGTGCGGTGGTCATCAACCCGACTGCGTGCTGATCGCCCAGCACACGATCAAAGCGAAAGTAAGCAGCAGCATCACCGCGAGGAAGGGACCGTCGCTGCCGCGGTGGCGATGAACCAGGTTCGGTGCCCCACCCGATAGGCGGATCGTGTATGCCCCGACATGAAGTCTTGCTCTGGGATGCCGCCGCCCGCGGCCTGCCGCAGCCTTTACTTCTGGTTCATTTCCGCCCGGGATCCGCATCGTCCCGCGCTTTCCTCGCCGCAAGCTCGTCGAACCGGTCAGCCAATCGCCTGAGTGCATCCCCGATCCGTGCGGTGGAAGCACGTGCCGCCATCAACCGGTATTCGTGCGCCCGTTGACGAAGCTGGTCGGGCGTCAGGTCCGATAAGCGGGGACGGGGTTCGGGTGGAAGCACAACACGACCAATCGCCCTTCGCCATTTTGGCAGACTGACACACGGCAGCATGCCGACGACTTCACTGTCAGGCACAGCGTAGCATCGCCGTGCTAACAAGCCGTTCACGCGCCAGCTTGAATGCGCGGTTCACAGGCCATCGACCACGCGTTTGATCTCAGGCGCGGCCCGCATCCGATGCGCCTCGTCCAGTCGCTCGACGATCTTTGGCTTGAGCACGGTGAATGCGCAGCCGATCACCGACAGATCATTCAGCCTGCCGCTGTCCGCGTGCATCCCCATGCATCTTCTTACATCAACATCGGCCGCGCGCCGCGATCAACCAGTCACGGCCAGTGATACTCGAGCCGAAGAGCCGCGTGTCGACTTCCACCGAAAGTCGACACTAGGCGGCAGCGGGCGCAGGCGTCTACATTCGGTCGAAGGGACAGGGAGGAACCGATGCAGATTTCGATCAGTCGCCGTGCGCTGCTTGGCGCTGGAGCCGCCGCTGCCGCGATGCCGCGCCGCTCGCGCGCCGCCGAAAGGCCGATCCGCATCGGCGTGCTGACCGACATGACCGGCGTTTACGCCGCGAACACCGGTCCCGGCTCGGTACTCGGCGCGCAGATGGCGGTCGAGGACTTCATGCGCGCCCATCCCGACTTGAAGGCCGAGGTGGTGCAGGCCGACCTGCAGCTCAAGCCGGATGTGGCACTCGCCATCGCCGCCGACTGGTACGACAACAAGGGCGTCGATGTCGTCACCGACGTGCCGCTGTCGTCCGCCGCCTTCGCCATCGGCGACCTCGCCAAGCAGAAGGACAAGGTCGCCATCTTCACCGGCGGCGCCTCGGCCGACATCACCGGCTCGCACTGTGGACCCAATCACCTGCACTGGGCCTTCGACACCTGGTCGATGCCGCATGGTGTCGTCGATGCCGCCGTGAAGGAAGGCGCTGATAGCTGGTTCTTCATTACCGCGGACTACGCATTCGGCCATTCCCTGCAGAAGGACGCGGCGAGTTTCGTCACCGCCGCCGGCGGCAAGGTGCTGGGCCAGGCACTCGCGCCATTTCCCGGTACCACCGACTTCTCCTCGTTCCTGGTGCAGGCGAAGGCCAGCGGCGCCAAGGCGGTCGGCCTGGCCAATGGCGGCAACGACACGGTGAACTGCATCAAGCAGGCCGCCGAATTCGGCATCATGAAGGGCGGCCAGAAGGTCGCCGGACTGATCTTCCTGATCCACGACGTGCATGGCGTCGGCCTGGCGTCCGCGCAGGGCGTGCTGCTGACCGAGCCGTTCTACTGGAACCTGAACGATGGCACGCGCGAATTCAGCAAGCGCTTCGCCGCGCGGTTCAACGGCGCCGTCCCCGGTTCGGTGCATGCCGGCCAGTATTCCGGCGTGATGCACTACCTGAAATGCGCCACCGCCATGGGGGCTGACAAGGCAATCGCCAGCGGCCGTGCCGCCGTGGAACAGATGAAGGCGACACCGACCGATGATCCGCTGTTCGGCAAGGGCAAGGTGCGCGTCGATGGCCGCGTGATCCACAACATGTATCTGTTCGAAGTGAAGTCGCCGGCACAGTCGAAGGAACCCTGGGACTACTACACGCTTCGCCGCACCATCCCGGCCGATCAGGCGTTCCGTCCGCTCGATCAGGGCGGTTGTGCCCTGGTGCGCAGCTGACAAACACATCGCAGGGAAACGAAACAACATGCAGCCGACACGCATCCGCCGCCGCGCGTTGCTCGGCGCCGGAACCGCCGCCATTGCCTGGCCGCGCATCTCGCGCGCAATCGAAAAGCCGATCCGCATCGGTGTGCTCTCCGATATGACCGGACCGTACGCCGCCAACACCGGTCCCGGTTCGGTGCTTGGCGCGCAGATGGCGATCGAGGACTTCTGTCGCGCCCATCCCGACATCAGGGCCGAACTGGTGCAGGCCGACTTCCAGCTAAAGCCGGACGTGGCTCTCGCCATCGCGACCGACTGGTTCGACAACAAGGGGGTGGACCTGGTCACCGACGTGCCGCTGTCCTCCGCCGCCTTCGCTCTGGGCGATCTGGCGAAGGCGAAGGACAAGGTGGCGATCTTCACCGGCGCCGCCTCGACCGACATCACCGGCGCGCACTGCGGACCCAATCACCTCCACTGGGTGCACGATACCTGGTCGATGTCGCACGGCGTGGTGGATGCCACCATCAAGGAAGGCGCGGATAGCTGGTTCTTCATCACCGCCGACTACGCCTTCGGCCACTCCCTGCAGAAGGACGCGGCAGGTTTCGTCACCGCGGCCGGCGGCAAGGTGCTCGGCCAGGCGCTCGCGCCGTTCCCGGGCACGACCGACTTCTCCTCTTTCCTCGTGCAGGCGAAGGCAAGCGGCGCGAAGGCGATCGGTCTGGCCAACGGCGGCGCCGATACGGTGAACTGCATCAAGCAGGCCGCCGAGTTCGGCATCGTCAAGGGCGGCCAGAAGGTCGCCGGCCTCCTGTTCCTGATTCACGACGTCCACGGCGTCGGTTTGCGGGAAGCGCAGGGCGTGCGGTTGACCGAGGCATTCTACTGGAACCTGAACGACGGCACCCGCGAGTTCTCCAGGCGGTACGCCGCCCGCTTCAACGGCGTTGTCCCCGGCTCTGGTCACGCCGGCCAGTACGCGGCCGTGCTGCACTACCTGAAGGCCGCCACCGCTTTGGGAACCGGCACGGCCCTGGCAAGCGGCCGGGCGGCTGTCGCTCAGATGAAGGCAATGCCGACCGACGATCCGCTGTTCGGCAACGGCAAGGTGCGCGTTGACGGACGCGTGATCCACGACATGTATCTGTTCGAAGTGAAGTCACCCGAGCAGTCGAAGGAGCCCTGGGACTACTACACGTTGCGCCGAACAATTCCGGCCGCTCAGGCCTTTCGCTCGCTCGACCAGGGCGGCTGCGCGCTGGTGCACAGCTAAGGTGTTCTGTCGCGCGACTCGTCGATTGGCCGCCCGATTCAAGCTCAATTCGAGGTGAGATCGATTTAAGCCATTCCTGGGCGCGCCCGCAAACTGTAACAGTGGCCACATGGCGGAATTGTTATCGCAGTTTCGTGATCACGCGGCAGCGGGGCTGACCGGTCTCAGACCGACGGACGCGACTGCGTTCCGCGGCGGTGACGAGTTGCTCGCCCTGGCGGAAGCGGCGGCGGGCATTGGGATCTGGGACATCGATCTGGAAGCCGACGTGCTGCGCGCAAGGCCGCAGTTCTTTCGCATCATGGGACTCGAGCCGACCGACCAGCCAGTACCGATTGAAACCACCCGCCACCTGCGGCATCCGCAGGACCGTGACCGAGTGATGCAGGCGCTGCACGACGCGGCGGCGAGCGGCAAGGACAACTACGAGGTGGAGTACCGCATTATTCGCCCCGATGGTCAGTTGCGCTGGATCTTCGGTCGCGGCCGGCTGATCCGGGACGCAGGCGGCGCCGTCGTGCGCAGCAGCGGCGTCGATGTGGACATAACCGCACGTAAACGTGCCGAGGTGGCGCTGCGCGAAAGCGAGGAGCGGTTTCGCCGCCTGTTCGAGCAGTCGCCGCTCGGCAAGGCGATAGCCGACCTCGACTTTCGCTTCCGCTCGGTCAACCCGGCGCTCTGCGCCATGCTCGGCTATTCCGAGGGCGAACTCATCGGACGCAGCTTCCTTGGCATCATGCATCCGGACGATCGCGCGGCATGCGCCGAGCTCGGAAGATCGCTGATCGATGGGACGGTGCCGCAAATCCGGCGCGAGGAACGCTTCCTTCGCAAGTCGGGCGATCCCTTATGGGTGAACGTCAACGTCGCACCGATCCGCGATGCCGACGGCAACATCCTCTACACGCTCGGCGTCATCGAAAACATCGACGAACGCCGGCGCATCACCGCGGCGCTGCGCGAGAGCGAGACGCGCCTGCGCCTGCTGAACGAGCGGCTTGCGCGGCAGGCCGAGGAGGGCGCCGCCCAGCTCGCATCCAGCCAGGCGCAGTTGCAGGCCTTCTTTGTCAACTCGGCGGACTGGCTGACCTTGCAGCGCGTCTCGCCGGATGGCAGCAGTGTCTATGTCGATATCAATCCCGCCTGCGAGGCCGCCTACGGGCTGGGACGCGAACAGGTGATCGGCCGAACACCGGCCGAGATCCTCGGACCCGAAGCCGCCGCGTTGCCGATGCGGCTGCTGCGCGAGTGCCTGCGGACCGGGCAGCCGCAACACTATGTGGCGCGACGGACCCTCGGCGACCGGACCGCCACGATCGATGTGATGTTCGTGCTGGTCCCAGAGATGGCCGACGGCGACGATCGCTTCGTCATCACCTCGGCACGCGATGTGACCGAGCGTGAGCGGCTCGAGGCACAGCTCCGCCAGGCGCAGAAGATGGAGGCGATCGGCCAGCTTACCGGCGGCGTCGCGCACGACTTCAACAACCTGCTGGCGGTGATCGGCGGCAACGCCGAACTGGCGCTGCGGCGTCCGGGCAACACCGCAAGGCAGATGGAGAACATCTTGCGCGCGACCGAGCGTGGCGTCGCGCTGACGCGGCAGTTGCTGTCATTCTCGCGTCGCCATGTCGGCACGCCGCAACTCATCGATCTGCGGAGCGAAATCCCGCGTATCGCCGAAATGCTGCCAGCCTCCTTGCGCGGCGACATCAGGCTGCGCATCGACGTTGCCCCCGAAATCTGGCCGATCGAGGTCGATGTGGCCGAATTCGAGATGGCCTTGCTGAACATAGCGGTGAATGCGCGCGATGCTATGCCGCAGGGTGGCACATTCCAGGTCGATGTGCGCAACGGCGTGTCCGGCGGAGCCACCCTGAACGAAGACCACGTCGCCATCACATTGCGCGACAGCGGTATCGGTATCCCCGCCGATGCGATCGGCAAGGTATTCGACCCGTTCTTCACCACCAAGCAGCCTGGCGAGGGCACCGGCCTCGGTCTCAGCCAGGTCTATGGTTTCGTGCAACAGTCGGGTGGTTCGGTCGGTCTCGACAGCACGCCGGGCCAGGGTACCACGATCACGATCCGGCTGCCGCGATCCGACAAGCAGTTGCCGTCACCGCGGCCGCGGGAAAAGGCGCCGAGATCCGCCGCGCTCAGCGGAAGCATCCTCCTGGTCGAAGACAATCCGCAGGTGGCCGACGTCACGGCGCAGATGTTGCGCACGATGGGCTTTCGCGTCGAGGTGGTCGACCGCGCCCACAAGGCCCTGCAGCGCATCGATGCCGGCACCGATGGTATCGATCTGCTGATGACCGACGTGATCATGCCGGATGCGATGAACGGCGTCGATCTCGCGGTCCAGGTCCGCCAACGCTTCCCGGTGCTGCCGGTCATCCTGATCTCAGGCTACAACGACGCCATCACTCCGACCAGCGGCGCGTTCCCAATCCTGCGAAAGCCCGTCCCCTACGACGAGCTTCATCGCACCATTTCCTCGGTTCTGGGCATCGCCTCCTCGCCAATCCCCGCTTGATCTGGGGCCCTGCGGGCGGTTTGATCCCGGCAGCAACTGGCTGCAAGGGAGCTTACTCCATGCTCGGGCTGATGCAGCAACGACCGCTGCTGATTTCATCGCTGCTCGACTACGCCGAGCGGTATCATGCGGGGACGGAGATCGTATCCCGATCGGTGGAGGGGCCGATCGTCCGCGGCAACTGGGGCGCGATCGCGCACCGCGCCCGCCAGGTCGCCAATGTCCTGCAGCGACTGGGGGTCAACCGCAGCGACCGCATCGTCACGCTGGCCTGGAACCACAACCGTCACCTGGAGATCTACTTCGGCGTCACATGCAGCGGCGCAGTCCTGCACACGGTGAACCCACGGCTGTTCCCGGAGCAGGTGCGCTTCATCATCGGCGACGCCCAGGGAAGTTATGTGTTCTTCGACGTGACATTCGCCTCACTGGTGGAACAGCTCGCGCCGCATCTGCCCAGCGTGCGGGGTTACGTCGCGTTGTGCGAACCCGGTGCAATGCCATCGATCGATGTGCCGAACCTGCTTTGCTATGAGCAGTTGCTGGCCAGCGAAGCCGCCGACTATGCGTGGCCTACCTTCGACGAGAACACCGCCTCCGCGCTTTGCTATACATCAGGTACCACCGGCAACCCGAAGGGCGTGCTGCAAAGCCATCGCTCGGCCGTACTGCACAGCTTTGCCTTGATGGCGGCGGATACCATGGCCGTATCGGCGCGTGAATCTCTGCTGCTCTGTGCACCGCTGTTCCATGTCAACTGCTGGGGCATCCCGTTCGCCGCCGCCGGCACCGGCGCCAAGATGGTGTTGCCAGGCATGAAACTGGATGGCGCCAGCCTGTTCGGGCTGATCCGTGATGAAGGCATTACCTTCTGCGGTGCGGTGCCAACCGTCTGGCTCAACCTGTTCGCCTGGATGGAGCAGCAACTCAATACCACCGACCAGCGGCACCTGAAGCTGAAGCGCGTTCTGTCGGGTGGCAGCGCGGTTCCCCGCGTGGTGATCGAGAAGGCGCACACCTACTTCGGCGCCACGATGCTGCACGCCTGGGGGATGACGGAAATGAGCCCGCTCGGGACCTGCGGCAGCCTGTTGGCGCGTCACGCCGGCATGGACCTGGAGCAGCGCATGCCAGTGCACCTCAGGCAGGGCCGCACGATCTACGGCGTGGAGGTGCGGATCGTCGATGATGAGGGCCACGAATTGCCGCGCGACGGGCGCTCGGTGGGCGAAATCCAGGCGCGCGGACCGTGGGTGCTGTCCAGCTACTTCAAGGGAGCCGGCGGCAAGGTGGTCGACGATCACGGCTGGTTCCGCACCGGTGATGTCGCGCACATGGACGAGAACGGGTTCATCACCATCACCGATCGCGCCAAGGACGTGATCAAGTCCGGGGGCGAGTGGATCAGCTCGATCGAGCTTGAGAACCTGGCGGTCAGCCATCCGGCGGTGCTGGAAGCCGCGGTGATCGCTGCACGCCACGCGACGTGGCAGGAACGGCCGCTGCTGCTGATTCACCGCAAGCCGGATGCGAACGTGACCAAGGAGGAGCTGCTGCGTTTCCTCTCTGACAAAATCGCCAAGTGGTGGCTGCCCGACGATGTGGTGTTCGTTGATGAGCTGCCGCACACCGCGACCGGCAAGGTGCAGAAGGCCCGGCTGCGCGAACAGTACGCGGGATGGCTGGAGCGAACCTGACGCTCGTCCGTCAGACCAGCGCGTCGGCCAGCGCCGTCATACTGGGAACAAGCAGGTCAGGCTGATACGGCGTCGCACCGAACGGCCGGCGCCGCCGGTCAATGAACGCGGTGTTCATCCCGGCCGACTTCGCGCCGATGCAGTCGAATGCGTGGTTGGCGACGAACAGCACCTGATCCATGCGCACGCCGGCGATTTCCGCGGCCTTGGTGTAGGTCGCGACATGCGGCTTGAACGCGTTGGCCAAAGCGACCGAGATCGTCCGCTCGAACGCGATCCCATGATACTGCTTCGCTTCCTCCAGCATGTCGGGATCGCCGTTCGACAGTACCACGAGCCGGTAGCGTGCGCGCAACCGGTCCAGCGCCGCCGGCACCTCGGGAAACGGTCTGAGCCGAACGATCTGATCAACCAGACCACGAACCTCACCCGTCGTGTAGCGGATGCCGGCGCGGTCCATCACGTACGCCACCGATCGCTCACCGATCTCGCGGTACGGCGTATGCTCCCGCTGCAGCAAGGCGTCGATCATCGAATTCTCGAAGTGCGTCCGCCGCCACCAGGTCACAAAAGCGTTGGGATCGCCCCGCCAACCTTTCGCCCGCAGGTACGGCGTCGCCGCCTCGACCAGCCCGCCCTGCATATCAACCACCGTGCCGTACTGGTCGAACATGCAGACCTTTATGCTGGAGCGGAGCTCTCGCCCGCTCATTCGCGTGCCGCGAGTCAGCCAGGCATCTTCGAGAAGCTCTTCATCTCGCCGCCCAGATGCACCCAGGGCTGCGCGCTGTCGCAGTAGATCTGCATGCCCGGCTTTACCCAGCTTGCGTCATCCAGCGTCCCGGCCGCCACCATGACGATGTCCGGCAGCGCATCCGCCTCGTCCATGAGCGATGAGCCGCAGTGCGGGCAGAACCTGCGATGGATCGACTTGCCGGTGTCGCCGGTCTTGCTGTACGTGGCGAGATCGCCCTGGACGCTCAGCGCGGCCTTCGGCACACCGACGATCGCCGCGAAGGCACTGCCGGTGAACTTCTGGCAATCGGTGCAATGGCAAACGCCGGCAAAGGCCGGATCCCCGCTCGCGGAGTAGCGCACCTTGCCGCAAAGGCAGCCGCCGACGATCTGAGGCATGATCGGTCTCCCTGCTATCAGCCGCAAGGCTGCCACGCACGCTCCGTTCAGCGCAATACGTCCGACAGCGCAGCCAGCGCGTTGAGCGCCGGCGGGAACCCGCTGTGCGGCACGGTCTGCACGATCGCCTCGATCACCTCGGCGCGCGCCGCGCCGAGATGGCGGCGCAACTGGCGCAACAGCGGACAGACCGCAGCGTTACCTCCGCAACCAAGAGTCCGGCATTCAGCCCTGGCCGCACCAGCGCCTCACGCACCCATGCTGCCCACTATGTGCTGTTTGATGCAAAGCAGCCGACCCGGCGGATTGGTCGAGGTAACGGTTTGTTTCTTGTTCTCCCTTATTCTGGCGAGGAACAGGGAAACAGTCAGTACATGAGTTTCGCACTGGACACGATGAGAGCATACAATGGCACACCGCAGCACGACTATCTCGCGGCTCTCGAGAGTGCGTACTCCCCACAGGCCAAGCCGGGTCAGTCAACTACTATCACCCATGATGGCAGCCAAACTCAGTCCACCCTGCCCGCCGTGATCGTCTCCTTGTCACCCGCAGCGCGGAATGCGCTCACCAATGCCCAGATTGCACTCCAGGTGATCACTGGGTCCTTGCCCATGAAGGCCAGTTTACCTACGGTCCAGAGCGGTGACAAAAGGGAAGCCATAACCGACGCAATGCACAGCGCAGCGCCGGCAAGCACCCAGGTGACGATACCATCACTTGAGCAGATAAGGAGTATGTCGGCCGCCGATTGGTTCTACGATACGACCAACGTGCAGGACTTTACGTTTAGGATGGCGCCAGACAAGGCCGCCGCCTTCGAGGCAGCGTACAACTCGAAAACTCTGAACATTCAGAGAGCGTCCGATATTCCGCGGCTCCACTATCAGGACTCATGGACCTATACAGCGTCCTCAGCGGGCTCAGGTATGAGCTCGACGTTTTCCTTTGACAGCGTGTGGGCAGGTGAGACGTACGGCAGCCAGTGCCTTGTACAGTCTGATCCGCTCTTTGGCGGCATATTGGTATCGTGGGGCGATTCCCGCGAGAATTCTGCCTCATAGGTTGTCTTTCGACCATATCGTGGAGCCACAGCAACGAGGCCGCGAGTTTCAGTGGCTTGAAACGAGGCACGACAACCACTACTAGCACGATCCCTGATGGCCAGACGGCGCCATAGCGTGCCAACCATAGGAGCTATCGCCTCTCGGACCAGCATTGGCGATTGCCTGCTATTGATCAGCCATGTGCTATGGTGTTGAAGACATGCTGAACGTAGCGGTCAGATTGCATGGAGGACTCGTATCCTCGTGATAGCTCAGCACCTTGCAGTATGGTTGCGGCCAAACGCCATAATGCGCGTTGGCGGAGACTGTAGGGCTCGTGCAGCTTGAACCGACCATATTGCTTTGAGCCTGGAACTGGCATCCGTACTGCTGAGCACCAATGTAGGCGTTCCAACGGGTGGTCAGCAGAGGGTTGTACTGCCCACTCCCACTTACTGCGCCGAATTGTGGGCTCGTTGCTCCAGAGGCGATGCTAGAAGGTGGCGATGGGCTGCAGGTCGAATTGGTGCACTGGTTCGTATCCAGGGATATCGTCCTCCCGAAGTCGTCCCGTACGGTCACCGAGACCGTCTGTTGCCCATTAGCGACAATCGGAAAGACGATCACAACGCCGCACAGAGCCATCTCGCGCAATTTGATGCACTTCGGCCCTCCAGAAGTGCGCCTGCTCCTCGTATTGCGCGTTCCTTGGGAACTCAGTTTGAGGTGTCCTGGTCTTGAGTGAAGGTGATCCCGGGCGGTGACCCGCATCGCCGTGCCAAAGGTGTCGGACGCGCTTGCGTACGACAGTATTGGTCCTGACATGCTCGGGAGCTGGACGGACAAAGTACGCCCGTTGGCCAGCACCCTGACAGAACACGATGCTGGCAGTTGTCAAGGAAAATTTTCACAGAGCATTGTCGGGCGCCGCCGTGAGATCGTGCCCGCAGTTGCCGCACGGACGCGGAGCATACGGCATCCACAGGACCTAATCGGTCCGACTACTCTTGCCGCATTCGGAGTGCCAACCCCGTCCACCGCAACAAAGACGTCGCGCTTTGCCTGCAACCGACGGTGCGTTTCGCTGTTCAGGTCGCACCGGCAATCGAGTGGTGCGAAATGCCGATCGCGACCTGGTGTCTCCTGCTGGGTCTCTATCTGGTGCTGGCGGGGCAGACGTCGACCGACGAGATCGTGGCAGCCGCCATGGCCGCTGCTGCGGCCACCCTCTTGAAGATCCTCGAACAACTTGTATCCGAACGGCGCTTCCGCTTCCGCCGGCTTGCCTGGCTGCACACCATCGGCGACACCGCCCGCGCGTTGATGCTTGATCCGCCGCTCGTGGCGCGCAGCCTGATGTCACGATCGCCGCCGCCGGGGGCAATGATCCGCGAGCCATTCATCTCACATGGCCGTGACGAGGCATCCGCCGGGCAGCGCGCCGTGCTCGGTTTGAGCAAGTCCATTGCGCCCAATGCCTATGTCATCGAGGTCCTGTGGCCGCACCGCCAACTGCTGCTGCACCGCCTGAGCAATGCCGACAAATGACCATCTGGCTGGCCGTGGTCATCGCAATGCTGCCGCCGATGCTCGTCCCGCTCTGGGTCGCGATCCGAGGCGACCTTGCGAATCGTCTGGTCGCCGTACAGCTCGGCTCCGCCGTCGCCTCCCTGGTCCTCGTGCTGATGAGCTTCGCGTTCGACCAGAGCACCTTGATCGATTTGCCGATCACCCTGTCGCTGCTGTCCCTGCCGGGAACCCTCATGCTGACCTTGTTCCTGGAGCGCTGGTTATGATCACCGCGCTGCTCGTCCTTGCCGCCGCCGCCACATGGCTTGGCTGCATCGGCTTTGCCCGTCTGACGACCGCCTATGCGCGACTGCATTGTGTGTCCTTCGTCATCGTCGCCGCCGGCATCCCCGTCATGCTCGCCAGCTTCCTCGCCGACGGCCTCTCCAGCCGCGCCCTGAAGGTGCTGTTCCTGCAACTCGGCATGCTGCTGGTCGGCGCCGCCCTGTCGCATGCCAGCGGGCGCGCCATCGCGCTCCGCTCCATTGATCGCCAGCCGCCATGACCGCGCTGCTGGCGATCCTGCTCCTGCTGACCGCGGCGGCGGGCAGCGGAATCGTGATCACGCGCGAGCCGCGGCGGCAGGTGCTGGCGATCGCCGCGAACGGGCTCGTACTGGCCCTGCTGTTCACCGCGCTCCAGGCACCCGATGTCGCGTTATCGGAACTGGCAGTCGGCACGGCCGCCCTGCCGCTGATCTTTCTCGTGGCACTCGTCAGTATCCGCACCGACAACAAGGCCGACGACAGATGATACCGCGTAGCATGAGACTTGGCTCATGCGGAGTGGTTTCATGCCGAAGGCATGTCTTCGACATGAGGCGCTCAGGGTTGGTGTGGCGGCTGCGCGCAAAACAAAGACTCAATACCGGTCAGCCGAAAGGCTGGCCCGTATGAACCGCATCATGCGCCTGCTGCTGGTCCTGCTCAGCATGCTCGCGCTCGCACCCGCGGCGTGGCGTGTCGCGAACTCGATGCCGGCGTTCGGCGCTCACCCGCAGCCCTATGCCGATGTCATCAACGCGGCCGCGCCACAGCAGCGGCATGTCAGCAACATGGTGAGCGCGGTCAACTTCGACTATCGCGGCCTCGACACCCTCGGCGAGGAGTTCATGCTGCTGTGCGCCGTCACCGGGGCCGTCCTGCTGCTGCGCGGGTCGCGCGGCGAAGCACTGTCCGCGCAACCCGCATCGCTGCCAGGCCGCGTCAACACGCCGCGCAGCGACGCGGTCGTGCTCGTCGGGCGGCTGCTCGGACCCATCGTCATGCTGTTCGGCATTTATGTCGTGCTGCACGCGACCGTGACGCCCGGCGGTGGCTTCCAGGGCGGCGTCATCATCGGCTCCGGCCTGCTGCTGCTGTTCCTCTGCGAGGAGTACCGGGCCTGGCGGGCGATCATGCGCTCGCCCGTGCTCGACGCCTGCGAGGGCGGTGGTGCGCTGGTGTTCGTGCTGGCGGGCGTCGGACCCATGCTCTGGCACGCCCGTTTCCTGCAGAACATCCTGCCGCTTGGACAGTTCCGCGACATGCTCTCGGGCGGCCTGATCCAGATCGTGAATGCCGGCGTCGCCTTCGCCGTCCTGGGAGGATTTTCCCTGGTATTCCTCGAATTCCTGGAAGAGACGCGCGCAACCGAGGGACCCGGACAATGACGCTGCTGCCATGGCTGGTCGCCGCATGGCTGCTCGGCGCCGGCATCTACGGCATCGTCACCAGCCGTAACTACGTGCACCTGATCGGCTGCCTGACCGTGGTACAGTCCGCGACCTACGTCATCCTGCTCTGCGTCGGCTATCGCTGGAACGCCGGTCCGCCCATCTTCTACTCCCATCCGCCCGGCACGCCCGCGGTCGACCCCGTGGTGCAGGCGCTGGTGCTCACCGATATCGTCATCGGTGCAACCGTCTCCGCCCTGCTGCTCGCGCTCGCCGTGCAGCTGCACAAGAAAAAAGGCACGCTCGATCCCGAGGCGTTGCGGCCATTCCGCCCATAATGCTGGCACCGCTGCCGGTCGTGATGCCGCTGGGAGTCGCCGCACTTCTGCTGATCCTGGCGCATGCATGGCCACCGCGCGTGCCCGACGCGATCGCGATTGCCGCGTCGCTTGCCGTCGCGGTCATCTCCGGCATTCTGCTGCAGCGTGTCGCCGAGCGGCCGCTCATCTATTGGTTCGGCGGCTGGTCGCCACAGCACGGGACGGCCATCGGCATCGACTTCGTGATCGGACAAGCCGGAGCCTTGGTCAGCCTGTTCATCGGCCTGCTGTTCACCGCGGCGTTCTGTTTCAGTTGGGGCTACTACGACCAGACGCATGCGCATTTTCACGTGCTGATGCTGCTGCTCATGGCAGGCATGCTCGGCTTCTGCCTGACACACGACATCTTCAACATGTTCGTCTGGTTCGAGGTGATGAGCGTCGCCGCGTTCGCCCTCACCGGATATCGGCTCGAGGCCTCGGCACTGGAAGGCGCGCTGAACTTCACCGTCACCAATGGCGTCGGCAGCTACCTGATGTTGACGGGGATCGGTCTTATCTACGCGCGGGCCGGCGCGCTCGATTTTTCCGTGCTGGCGCATGCGGTGGCGGCGACCAGCCGCGACCCGATCATCGAAGCTGCTTTCTGCCTGGTCCTCACCGCGCTGCTGATCAAGGCGGCGATCGTCCCCTTCCAGTTCTGGCTGGCGGACGCCCACGCGGTGGCGCCAAGCCCGGTGTCGGTCATCTTCTCCGGTGCGATGGTCGCGGTCGGCATCTACGGTGTGACGCGCCTCTACTGGCAGGTTTTCGCCGCGGAGCCGGTGATCACCCTCGTGGTGCACCGGCTGTTCCTCTGGCTGGGAGCGGCAAGCGCCCTACTCGGCGGGCTGATGTGCATCTGGCAACGCCACCTCAAGCGCCTGCTGGCGTTCTCGACGATTTCGCATATCGGCGTCATGCTGATCGGCGTCGCGGCGACGTCCGCGACCGGAACCGCCGGCGTGCTCGCCTACCTGCTCGGCCACGGCTTGGTGAAAGGCTCCGAGTTCATGGTCGCCGGTATCCTGCTCGCACTGTGCGACGGCATCGATGAGCTGAGCTTGCGCGGCCGTGGCCGGCTTATCTGGCCCGCCGGTGTCGCCATGGCGCTTGGCGGTGTGCTGCTCGCCGGCGCGCCGTTCGGCATCATGGACCAGGGCGCGATGTTCATTGCATCGGGCGCGAGTGCCGCGGGGTACCCGTGGGTGCTGGCCGCTATCGTACTTGGATCCGCATTGACCGGTGGCGCGGTGATCCGTGCGGCAGGCAGGATCTTCCTTGGCCTTGGGCGCAGGTCCGGCGAGGAGGAACGCGCGCCCACCGAACACGAGGAGGAAAAGTCGGACCGCCCGTTCTGGCTGATGCTTGCTCCCTGCGCCGTGCTGCTGCTCGCCGCCTTCGTGCCCGGGCACGTCGTCGGGGATTTCATGCCGCGCGCGGTTGGCGCCTTCGTCCATCCCCCCGATGTCCTGGCCGCCAACCCGACCCCGGGCAGCCCGGCGCCATTGCTCCACGAAGAGCATCCTTTCGCCTCCTGGGGTGGACTGTGCCTCGCGCTCTTGCTCGCCGCCGGCGACCTGTCGCTCCGCTACACGCCGCCATGGCTGTTCAACCCAATACACCGTGTCGTTGGCCCGGCGCGCGATGCGCTGAATATGCTGCACAGCGGCCTGATCGGCGACTACGTCGCCTGGATCGTCGCCGGCCTCGCGCTGATGGCAGCGATGTTCGCCCTGTCGGCCTAAGGCCGGATTATCGTGCCCGGGCCTGCTTCGGTGAACAGTTCCAGCAGGCAGGCATGCTCCACCCGCCCGTCGAGAATCACCGCCCCCTTGGCGCCGTTGCGTACCGCCTCGACGCAGTTCTCCACCTTCGGGATCATGCCGCCAGTGATCATGCCATTGCGAATGCCTTGCTCGACATCGGCTATGGTCAGCTCGGGCACTAGCCGTCCCTGCTTGTCGAGCACTCCCGGCACATCCGTCAGCATCAATAGCCGCGTCGCCTTCAGCGCGGCGGCAACCGCACCCGCCACCGTGTCGGCGTTGATGTTATAGGTTTGCCCGTCAGCCCCCACCCCCACCGGTGCGATCACCGGCACCAGTCCGCCACCGGTCAGTGCGTGGATCACCCGGACATCAACTTGCTCCGGCTCACCGACAAAGCCGAGATCCAGCACCCGCTCGATGTTGCTGTCGGGATCCTTCCTGGTGCGCGTCAGCTTGCGCGCGTGTATCATGCCGCCGTCCTTGCCGGACACGCCGACCGCGAGCGCACCGGCGCGCGTGATCAGGCTCGCCACCTGCTTGTTGACCGTGCCGGCCAGCACCATCTCGACCACTTCCACCATCGCCGCGTCGGTCACGCGCAGCCCATCGACAAAGGTGGATTGAATGGCGAGCCGCTTCAGCATGGCGTTGATCTGCGGTCCACCGCCATGCACCACCACGGGGTTCACACCCACCTGCTTCAGCAAGGCGATGTCGCTGCCGAAGCGCTGCGCCAGATGTTCCTCACCCATGGCGTGGCCGCCGTATTTTACGACGATCGTGGCGCCGGCGTAGCGGCGCAGGAACGGCAGCGCCTGCGCGAGCACAAGGGCCCGCTCGGTCGCCGTCCGTATGTCCTTCGAGGTCGTCGTCTCTGTCATGCGCGGCATGTACGGGCGCCCGCCGGCAGGGTCAAGCGCGCGCCGTGGCGCTCGCCCGTTCCAGCCTCGCGGCTTCCGCACCCGCCACCGGCAAGGTGAAATGGAAGTCGGCCCCATAGCCCGGACGGCCGGCCAGCCACATCCGCCCGCCATGCGCCTCGACGATGCCGCGACAGATCGACAAGCCAACCCCCATGCCCGACGGCTTGGTGGTGACGAATGGCTGAAACAGCTTCTCGCGCACTGTGTCGGGCAGGCCAGGACCACTGTCCGCCACGCTTACCTCGACCAGGCCGTCGCTGGACCGCATCGTCCGGATCGTCAGTTCGCGGCGGCTGCCTTGCATCGCCTCGACGGCATTGCGCATCAGATTGAGCAGGACCTGTTGAATTTGCACCTTGTCGATGAGCACCGGCGTCATGTCGGGGGCGAAGTCCATTGCCAGATGCACGCCGCGTCCCTCGCCGCCAAGCAGGGCGAGCGCCGCGGCTTCCTCGATCGTCTGCCGTATGTCCTCGGCATTGCGCTGACCGTCCGCCTTCCTGACGAATTGCCGCAGCCGCTGAATTACCTGGCTCGCCCGCGTGACCTGATCGGCCGCCTTCTGCAGCGCCTCGTCCGCCCTGGACGTATCGCCGGCGACAAGCAGCCGGCGGCCGGCGCGCACATAGCTGCCCACCGCGGTCAACGGCTGGTTCACCTCGTGCGCCAGACCCGCCACCATCTGTCCGAGTTCGGTCAGTCGCGACACATGAATCAGTTCCGCCTGCACTTCCTGCAGCCGCCTTTCACGCACGCTGGACTCCGCCGCGAACGATCGCGCCAGTCGCGCATACACCGCGCCGGTTTCGATCAGCAGCACCAGCAGCACCAGCGCCGCCGCGAGCAGGCCATACACGCGGCCGGCATAGAAGCCGAAGTCAAAACGCCCGGCGTTGAGCATTGCGCTGAGCGCGATATCGAACAGCCAGGCCGACATCACGATCATCAGCCAGACGTCGAGCACCGAATAGGTTCGCTGCTTCCATAACCGCAACAGCGCGAGCAGGGTGATTGTGAGGACCGTACCGGTCGCGGCCGGCAGCACCGGCGTATAGCCATCGCCACGCATGATCGTGGGCAGCAGGTCATGGCCCACCGTGGTCAGCAGCGCCGCACCGGCGACCAGCGCCACAACCACGGCCGTCGCCGCGGCCATGGACACGCGCGGATGTCGGATCTGTCGAGTGCGCCGCAGCGACGCATAGAAGATCACCGCGACGGGAAACGCGGCATGCCAGATCATATACAGCCAGGCGGTGGTCTGCGCTCCGCCACCGATCAGTCCGGCGAACCCGAACAGACGCGGAAAGCTGAGCGCATGCGGGACACTGATCAGCCCGGTGAACAGGTAGCCGCTCGCCAGCACGAGCAGGGACGGCGTGCGCAGAATGGCGAACTGCGCAAACAACATGGTCGCGGTGATCAGGTCGATCACCAGAAAAGCGCCCTGATAGCTCGGTATGAACGCCCACACCTCCGGGAGCTGCACCCGGGCGAACGGCACGCACAGCAGGAAGATGCCCAGCAAGGCAAAGGCGACCCATCGCGCGAAACGGTATTCCTGCTCCGATGCCGGCAAGGTGGAGAGGAACACTGTCCGTTCCGACCCCGGCTCGTCCCACGACATCAAATCGGCGCTCCAGTCGAGTCCGGCGCGAAGCAATACCGCCACGGCGATCGGCTAGCCAGTGTCGGGATGCGCCACGCACGGATCGCGCTATCATCATGGCAAACGGCGAGGGAAGCGGCATGTTGGACCTGAACGGAAAGACGGCAATCGTTACCGGCGCTGCGTCGGGCATCGGCCTCGGCATCGCCAGGGCACTCGCCGGGGCCGGGATGAATCTCGTGTTGGCCGACCTCCAGCCCGACCGGCTGGCCGCCGCGCGTCAAAGCATCGAAGCACTCGGCGCCCGGGCGATCGCGGTGACGGTGGATGTATCCGATCCGGCTTCCGTCGCGGCGGCGGGCCGCGCGGCCGAGCAGGCTTTCGACAAGCTGCATGTGGCGGTGAACAACGCCGGGGTGGCGATGC
>DATBKQ010000549.1:0-31492 GCA_036555825.1 Acetobacteraceae bacterium
GTCGGGATGCCACGCGGGCTGCATGTCATCAACGCTACGTCAGCGGCTCTTATGCCGTCGCTTCGCCATGATTATGCCATTGCGTCACCTTGCTCGCCACCGAACTGGTCGCACCGTCGCAACGAAAGGCATGCTTCATGGGCCTTATTCTGCTGATCGTGATCCTCCTGCTGCTGTTCGGTGGCGGAGGATATTACGGCTACCGTTCCGGGTACTACGGCGGTTACCACTATGGTAGCGGCCTGGGGCTCGTGGTGCTGATCATCGTTCTGCTCCTGCTGTTCGGCGGTGGAGGCTATTGGCACTACTGAACCGCAAGCGCAGGGGCACGTTTATTCCGCAGCCGCCATGAGCGGCGGCGCTTCGATGTAGCCTTGCGCGAGTCGCCGCCCCGTTTCACGCAGCAGCCGCTTATCGAGCTCCGGTGAGTTGGCCGGCGGCACGCGAACCACCGTGTCGTTGCAATAGGTCCGGATCAAGCCGCCGTCGCGGAACAGTCCGACCGGATCGCTACCGGCGTTGACCGCGCGAATGCCGCGGCGGACCTGGTTCCGGAACATGGTGATGCCACGATCCGTTGTGCCGAGATGCTCCAGGCCGTGCACCGCGATCGGGCGCTGCGAGACCTGCGCCTCGAAGTCCTGAGGTCGCCGCTGGCTCTCCTCATAAGTGCCGGCTGCGAGTTGCCCCGGCAGCATCACGCTGCGGTCGGCCCACCAGCCCGGCGTAGCCGCTGCGTCGGTCTCGCTGATGTGGCGCAGTTCGATCAGCATCGTGTTGGTGTCATCGAGCGGTACGATCCAGCGGCTCATCATCGGGCCACTGAACGGATGCGGCTGCTGACCATTCTCCCAGATCGGCGCGACCTGCTGCAGATTCGGCAAAACGTTCTCCACCATGCGCGCCCAGATGTTTTCACCCACCCGCCTGGTCGCGATGTAGATTATACCGACCGGAGTCTCGGCGAATTCCAGCTCCGGCAGAACGCCGAATTCATCGGTGAACACCGCGCCGGTGACAATGGTATGGAGGAACGCGGTGTGCACCGCGTCCATGGCGTTTTCCAGAATCTGCAGCCAGTTGCAGGGATAGACATACTTCTGGCCAGGAATGATCCGAAAGCCCGCGCGCGGGAAGCTGTCATAGACTGGAAACACCGGTATCCGCTCTGGCGGGCCCATGTAGCCGAATACCAGGCCATTCGCCTCATGGACCGGGTATGCACCGTGGCAGAGCCGGTCCTTGAGCGTGCTATCGGCAGGCTCGCCCGGTGTTTCCAGAATGGTGCCATCAACGTCGAACAGCCAGCCGTGGTAGCAGCAACGGATTCCCTTCGCACCGAGCAGGCCGAACTCCAGCGAGGTGCCCCGGTGTGGGCAATGGCGCTCCAACAGCCCCACGGCGCCGCTGGCGTCACGAAACACCACAAGCTCTTCGCCGAGGATCTTCACTGCCAGCGGCAGGTCCTTGAGCTCGTCCGAGTAGCAGATCGGCTGCCAGAACCGTCGCATATACTCGCCACAGGGCGTATCCGGCCCGACATGAGTCAGCTCGGCGTCTTCCTTGGGAACCTTCCGGTGATGGTAAGCGCTGTAGCGTACCTTCAAGAACGGAGCCCTGGCCGCCATCGCAAAGCCTCCCGTACTGGTGCCGCCGGCTTTTCCTTGTGCTGCGCGAACTGGTCCGATCGTATGATGGGCTGATGCGCCTGAGAGCGGCAACCTTATTCGGGCAAGCTCACGGTTACGTAATCGCTTGGGAGATGGCCTGGCCTGTGGCTTGGTCGCGAATCGCGAGGTCCGGTGGAACCCGGCGCGGACCCCGATTCTTCACCTGCAACCGTCCAGCAGGTGCGAAGCATCGCGAAGGCAGATTGCGCAGCTTTCTCGACGGCCTCCCCAACTCAGCGCTCCGCCAAAAGTGCCGAAACTTGCTTCCTGAAAGCATGCGGTCCCAAAGGAGCTTTGGGCAGCGTGCTCGCCACGATTTAAGTATGCTGCGCTTCGGCTACCCGGCGGCGTGACGTCATGGTTGGCCGCTGCAGCTCGTCACCCCGGGGACAATGATCTCGTCAGCGCGACTGTCTGCGCGACAAATGCCCGTGAGCCGAGGGTGGACGACATCAAACTCGCTCGATGACAGCTTAACAATCCCGTGATGCAATACCGAAGCATCAGCACAGATTTCGGGTTAGCTGCTGTGCCAGCGGGGAGGAAAGAGAAGCGGATCAAGGAAGTGATAATGTCGATGGAGGGCACACTTTATTTCGCAACGACTGTGGCGGTGGCTATGTAACCGGCCAACTACCGCGTGAGCTTTGTGCCAACGGAAATTCAACCTGAAGTTGCTTGCTTGGTCGTGAATGATTTTATACAAAAACTCCATAAACAAGAGGTAGGGTACCATTCGGTGCGGAGGACCTACTCGATACGGGGCGGTCGCCTTTGGTCCCACGATGGCACTGGCGAGATGACGCATGAAGCGGGTGATCGACTGTGCTCTTGCAGCCACCGCACTGATCATCCTCTCGCCTATCCTGGCGATCATAGCACTGATGGTCGGAATGGATGGTGGACCAGTCATCTTCGCCCATCCACGGGTAGGACGGAACGGGAAGCTATTTCGCTGCTATAAGTTTCGCACGATGTTCGTGGGGGCCAGCGAGTGCTTCAAAGAATATCTGGCACTGCATCCCAACCTGGCGATCATCTGGTCGCGCGATTGGAAGCTGGAATTCGATCCGCGCATCACCGACATCGGAAGAGTATTGCGCAAGACGAGCCTCGATGAGTTGCCGCAGCTCTTCAATGTTTTATGTGGCGATATGAGCCTTGTTGGCCCACGTCCGGTGACGGAGACCGAGCTTGTCCTATACGGGGATCATGCCGACGACTACTTGTCGGTGCGTCCTGGTGTGACCGGCTTGTGGCAGGTGAGTGGTCGCAATCGGCTGAGCTACGAATACCGTGTCGCACTCGATAGCCAGTATGTGAAGACGCAATCGTTTTGGCGTGATATAATTATTTTGTGCAAGACGGCGAGAATTGTGTTCAAGGGAGATGGTCAGTGAACGCGATCCCGGGGGCGCTCACTGCACCAGGCCACAACGCCAGAGCCGGCGTCGTCTGTCGCGTCAGCGCGCTGATGGTGGCGAGCTGTGCCGACCAATCCTCTGAACAAATGATTGCCTCGCTTGAAAGCATTTTTTGCCAGACGGTGCTCCCAGAACAACTGATTCTGGTCGTTTGTGATCCGATCAGTACGGTTCAAGAGGCCGTTATCGAACTGTACCGCAGTGACTCTCGGATCCCTCTGATCGACATCATCCGGCTACCCAAACAAGGCCGTGCCGCTGCCTTGGGAGCAGGTCTGGAGGCTTGTTTGGGCGAGTGGGTTATGTGTGTCGATCATGATCATGTCAGCAGGCCGGACCGATTAGCTATCCAATTGAGCTATGCGGAGACGAGCCCTGACACCGATCTGTTTGCGTCTTGGCTGGAGGAACGCTCTGTCCACGGGCAAAGCCGCGTCAGAGCTTCCCCTGTTGAACACAGCGCCGTGGTCAATGCGCTACGCTGGCGCAATATCATCCCATATTCATCGTGCCTTGTCCGCACCACAACGCTTCGTGCATTCGGGTATCGCAGCCAATATGACCAGTTCGGTAACTACGAACTGTTCATCCGGATGGCCGCTGCGGGAGCCCGCTTTCGCGTCATTCCGGCGGCGCTCGTCAGCATTCAGAAGCGGCACCATCGGCGTTGTAAACTCGAAGAGATCCGCTTCCGGTACTATTGCCTGCGGGTTGGATTTCTGACCCTCCGGCAATTCATGGTCATCACGGCGGCTAGTCTGGTGTTCGGTGGCCAGCCATAGATTGTATTTACAGAGTCCGATACCATCAAGGCGAGGCCTGGCCCCGTCTCACTCCATTAGCGCGGATGACCAGAGGCGATTGTCGGAGCTCTGAATCACGCGCTCAACGTTCGCGGGATCAGATGCCAAAATGCAGGGTGAGGAGCGCGACATTCTGTGAGAATGCGCCGAGGTTGACAAACGAGTTCGCGTTGCCGGTGATAACCGCGTTGGCGGCATTGGCAGCCGCGAGCGCCGTGGGTGAGCCGCTGCCATTGAACTTGTTGTAGTCGTAGGAACCCACGAGCCGCACATTGCGGTTGAGCAGCCAGGTCACACTGCCACCAAGCGAGTATTCGGTCTGATTACCGCCGTGCTGGAAGTAGCTTGCATTCGTGACGCCGGCCCGGCCTTGCAGCAGGATGTTCCGACGCAATTCATGGTCCACATGCAGTTGGGCGGAAGTGTAGGTGAAGCCGCTGTTGCCGGCCTGGACCGGATTCTGAATCGTGCGTATGAGCGTGCCGGAGACCGTCGTCAGCAGCGTCGGCGTCCAGATCAGATCGGCGCGCGCGACAGGTTCCACCTGATCCTGAAACTGTGGCGAGGAGAAGTTGCGGACTGAAGCACCTACAAGCAGTTGATAGCGGAATACGCCGCTCGCGCGGTAGTCGATCCCGCCAAGCACTACGACACTGGTCGAATCCGGACTCGGCGTCCCCGCCAATGGATGCGGAAACCGCGCATCGATCCCTTGTACCACTAGAAGCAAATTCCGCTCATTGGCTTCACCGTAGCGGAGGGCAAGTCCGCCTTGCAGGACGTTCGCGTCGGCAAAGCTGTGGCTTATGAGACCTGTGCTGCCGTTTGGGACTGTGGTATTTCCGTAACGGTAAAGTGAGAACTCAACGTTCGGGGTGAGGCTGAAGCGACCGAAGACAAAGGTGTAGTCGGACCGGAAATCGTCGACACTGAACGGAATCGGAGCCAGAGTGGCGCCTGAGCCAACCTGTGTCGGAACCTCGTGCAGTCCCAGGTGTGAATAGGCAAGCGTGAGATCGCTCTCCCCGATGGTGTAGCCACCGCCCAGGGACAGGTTCCAGTTTGTCAGGCTCTGGTTGGGCAGGTTGAAGTAGTGCAGGTTATCTGCGCTCACGCTGGCGCCGAGGCGGTTGCGTGACCAATTGGAGGTTGCCAGGACACTCGGGTTGGTTTCGAGCAGCCAGCTGCCGGAATTATTCGTGCCCAGCAGGTTGCTGTTATAGCCGATGGTCTCATCCAGGCTCGGCTGGACGGTGAAACCGCCGACTTGGATGCCAGGCGCTTCGTAAAGCGGGCGCTGGCGGGTAAGGACCGTTACGCCGAGCTCCCTATCGTAGCCGGGGACCCCCGGCTGGAAATAACTTGGAACGTATTGCGCCTTTGCGCCGGTAGCAGTCGCCGCAAGCAGAACTCCGCCCGAGGCGGCGATGCGGGCCATGGTGGTAAACCGGCGACCTTGTCCAGTGCGCCTAACCCGGAAGCCGATATTGTTTGCCAATGCGCCCATGCTCCGCTTGCCCCGAATCCCAGATGATTCTACGCTTAGCACGATCCGGTGGAATACTGTTCCTGGCTTGCTCTGCTCTTCGTACCAATGCTTCCATCCGGAAGATTGCGCGTCAACAAGTCACAACGCTTGAGGGAGAGTCGTGCTGCAGAGATTATATCGCACCGTTGCATCGTTTGCGTCGACTTCGGGGGCCCGGTCACCACCGTGTGCGCAAACGAGGGCCTTCCGTGTGATGTTGCCTGGGATGGCCATGCTGACCCTATTGGTCGGTTGCCACGCCAAGCCGCCGCCGCTGCCCCCGGTCGAAACCAGCGATTATCTGCTAGGCCCTGGCGATAGGATTCGCATCATCACGTTCGGCGGACAGGAATTGACCGGCGAGTTCCGGGTCAACGACAGCGGCGACATTGCCGTGCCGCTGATTGGCACCGTACACGCCGCGGGTCTCACCTCCAAGCAGCTCGCGCAGACCCTGGAGCGGAGCCTCAGCCAGTCGCACCTGTACAAGAACCCAAGCGTCTCGGTTGAAGTGGTCGCCTACCGGCCGATCTTCGTATTGGGCGAAGTTAATAAACCCGGTCAGTATCCCTATCAGCCGGGCATGACCGTGTTGACCGCTGTGGCCATCGCGGGCGGCTTCACCTATCGTGCAGTGGACGACTCATTCTCGATCGTGCGCTCAGTGGGAGGGCAGGCTGTGGAGGGTGCGGGCACGCGCGAGACGGTGGTTCAGCCGGGAGACGTTATCACCGTATACGAGCGCTTCTTCTAGCCAACCGGGAAGTCGCAAGCGCCACGTCTGCTCTTCCCATAATGGCGGATGCTAAAGTAACGCCTCAAGTTGAGGGTGCGGTCACGAGGAACCAGGTCGCCTTGGTCACTGGCGCGTCCGGCGATATCGGACAGGCTGTCTCTAGGGGGCTCCTGTGCGCGGGTGCGAGAGTGTTTCTGCTGGGGCGCCGGTTTGGCCGGCTGGCGGAGGTGGCGGCCGAGCAGCCCGACCGCTCCGAGGTGCTTCTTGCAGATGTGACGCGCGCCGCGGAGATCACCCGCGTCCTACAGGCGGTCCAGCTCGCAGGCCGGCTCGACATCCTGGTGCTTGGTTCCGGTATATACGAGCGCTCTCATGACCCTGAGGCGCTGGTCCGGCAGTTCACCGCTAATGTCCAAGGGCCCTACACTCTGCTGCGCGCACTGTTGCCGCTGCTGATCGAGGCTCGTGGACAGATCGTGTTCATCAACTCCACGCAAGGATTGGCGGCGGCAAGAGACGTGGGCCAATATGCCGCGACACAGCATGCGATGAAGGCCATTGCCGACAGCCTTCGCGAGGAGGTCAACCCGCTTGGTGTGCGGGTCATCTCGGTCTTTCTCGGCCGTACCGCAACTGAACGGCAGAAGGCCATTTTCGAGCTGGAACGGCGTCCGTACCCGCCCGATCAGCTAATTCAGCCCACCGATGTGGCTGAGCTTGTAATAAGCCTGCTCCGGTTAAATCGAACGGCAGAGGTCACCAATGTGATGCTGCGGCCAATGCATAAGACCTGACACCGGCCTTCGTTGCTTGGCCACCTGAGGTGGAAAAGCAGCCTGCGCTCGATGAATGCAACCCGCGGAAACACTGGCTGACTTCGAAAAGGGTTCCCTGGCTGCTTTGTGCCGAATCGGGCGACTCCTCCCCTTTACCGGTCCGGTCGTATCCCCGACATCTCCTCTCGGTCGGATCGGCCGGCCCGGTCGCAGGACGGAGATGCGGTCATGCCGTCAGTCCTCACGTCACTGTCACAAGCACTCATGCCGCTTCACAACGTGCCGCATTTGTGCGAGTTCGGAGACGCTCTGGACGCCGGCTGGGAGCGGCGTCTGACTGAGTGGCTACTCGCAGAATAGCTCTTATCGAAATAGGAAGTGGTGCGCTGTTGAACCCCAGCGGGGCCAAGCTCGACATCGAGACCGAGCCCACCGACTTCAGACGCTTGTCGGTCCACGGCGGCGCGGTTTCTTTCATCGGCCAGGCGATCAGGTTCCTGCTGCAGATCGGTTCGCAGCTGTACATCGCGCATCTGGTCAGCCCATCGGCATTTGGCCTGGTCGCCATGGCGGCGCCCATCCTTCGTTTCGTGCAACTGTTCAATGCCATGGGGCTGCTGGAAGCGGTGATCCAGCGCCCGTCGATCTCGCACCGTGAGCTTTCCGCTCTGTTCTGGGTCAATCTGCTGGTCAGTACCCTGTTTGCAGCGGTCTTCGCCGCCGCCGCGCCCCTCGCGGCGTGGTTCTATGGCGAACCCAGGTTACGCGAGGTGATGTTGTGTCTGTGCCTGATCCTGTTGCTTGGCGGACTCGCTGCGCAACCCATGGCCCTCCTCAACCGCAGAATGCGCTTCCTGCCCTTGACTCTGATCGATATTTTTTCAACGGCCGCTGCCGCTATCGTCGGCATCGGCATGGCCGTCCTCCATTTCAGCTATTGGTCGCTGGTCGCCATGCAGGCAACCAACTCCCTGGCTGTCTGCGCCTTGGCCTGGCTGTTCTCCGGATGGCGTCCGTCGCCTCCCCGATGGGAGCCCGAAATTGTTCCACTGCTTGGTTTCGGCAGCCACATCAGCGCCTACAATGTCCTGGGCTTCTTTGCCGAGAGCTTCGATCGCGTCTTGCTGGGTGCCGCAACGGGCGGGCGCGCGCTCGGGCTCTACGACCGCTCCTCGACGCTTGTGATGACGACCCTGACGCTTGTCATGTCGACGTTCACACGTATCGCTGTCCCGCTGCTGTCGCGACTCGTGGATAGCGGGGAACGATACCGCCGGACCTATCTTTGGATCCTCCAGACCGTGCTGACGCTGATCACACCCGGCCTTCTCGTTGTCATTCTCGTGCCAGGCAGCCTGATCCAGATATGCCTCGGATCGGCCTGGCTCGACGCGATCCCGATCATTCGGCTTCTCGCGTTCGGCGCGATGGTGCATCCGATCATCGCCAGCACGGCTTGGCTGTTCGTCAGCCAGGGCCGGGCCGATCAGCAGCTGGTGTGGGGGTCCTTTGGATGTGCGGCGATAGCGGCCTCGTTCGTCGCGGGGCTTCCATGGGGTGCCGTCGGGGTGGCCGGCTCTTGGGCAGCATGCTCGTGGCTGGTGTGGGCACCGATGATCGTTTGGGCGGCCACCCGGCATGGGCCGGTCCGTACCCGCGATCTGGTGAAGGTCTGTATTCCGCTGGTCGCGGGCACGTGCATGGCCTCACTCGCGTTATGGGTCGTCAGCTCCGGCGTCGACATCGACACCCTGGAAGAGCTCGCCCTTGCGCTTTTGCTCTCATACGGCGCGCATGGTGTAGTGTTGGCGCTGGTTCCGGGCGGCAAGCACTTCCTACGGGACACCTGGGGACTACTTTGCGGTCTGCGCGAAACACCTCCGTAACATGGATCGGCTTCAATCGCCGGGCACTGAGATCGGAGGCCCCCATGGCGCTGGACACGCCTGTGGTTCTTTTCATCTTCAATCGACCCGATACGACGAGGCGTGTGTTCGAAGCCATCCGCCAGGCACGTCCAACCAGGTTGCTGGTCGTGTCGGATGGGCCTCGAGACAGGCCCGGGGAGGCCGCACTATGCGCCGCAACGCGATCCATCCTGGATGAGATCGATTGGGAGTGTGATCTGCGCACGAATTTCTCGGAGACGAATCTTGGCGTGCCGCGCCGGTTCGCCTCTGCCTTCGAGTGGATCTTCGGCCTGGTCGACGAAGCCATCATTCTGGAGCATGACTGTCTTCCGCACCCTGAGTTCTTCTCCTACTGTGCGCAGCTGCTGCGGCATTATCGTGCGGATCCGCGTGTCATGTGGATCGGCGGGACCAATCCCATCACCGATCGCTTTGGCGACGGGTCGTACTTCTTCGCGCGGAGCACCTGGGTTTGGGGGTGGGCCACCTGGAAACGCGCGTGGCAGCACTTCGACATCTCAGTACGTGACTATTTGGCGTTCCGGAGATCGGGACAGATCGCCCGGATCTCGCCGCACCGACGGCTGCAACGCGGATATATGGCGCTGCTCGAACTCGCCTACGCCGGGCAATGGGTCAACTGGGATGTCCAGGCCACGTTCACCGTCTGGAAGGACGATGGGATATGCATTGTTCCGAACGGCAACTTGATCAGCAATATCGGGTTCGGCGACAGGGCTGAGAACACGAGGTCCGAGGACGACCCTCTCGCGAACCTGCCGTTCCGGACACTTGGCCCGCTCATCCACCCGTCCGACAGGTCGGTCCAGCAGGACTACGACATTCGTGTATTCGATGAGTATGCTTCCTGGATGACCGATTACGCGCGGCAGGTCCGGTATAGAAAGCTTCCCCTTTATGGAACGGCAAAGCGTCTTGCGACGGTTTTCTTCGGCAGGGCAAGCCCGGTGGGCGAACGTATCGGAGTGGGTTTAGCGGACCGCCAGGGGCTATTGAGCGATCCGGCAGGCCAACGTGAATGAGGCCGAGCACGCCTCGGAATAGAAGTGATGGACACCGACCTGCCCGCAACCATAAGTTCAAGAAAACCAGGCAAGCAACTGATGGATGCGCGGTATCCGTCCGGATAGCGCTGCCTTGCGGAGGCAGGGCGGCAAGGCATACTGTGCGATCGCGCCCGCGACTAGCGCGCAACGTTAGGTCTTACCTTCAGGTCTTGTTGAGCACGATCACGGGCGCCTGAAGGGCCGTGGCCGAAATCGCGTCAAGAGCGTTTTGGACATTCTCGTGCGGCGTGACGCCAGCCTCCACGACCAGCACCACGAGATCGACCAAGTGCGCCAGCACCAGCGCCTGCGCCCCCAGGGTCACCGGCTGCGTGTCAAGGACCACGAAATTGTATTCCTCCCGGGCCTCGGCCAGAAGGTTTTGCAGCTGCGTAGTTTCCAACAACCGGTTGGAGTTATCCTGACTGTTGCAGGTCAGCAGACATTCGAGCGGTGAATCGATGTCCGGTACAACCGCGTCGCGCCAATGCTCATGGCCGAGCAGGGTCTCGACGAAGCCATTCCCCGGCGGCAGTCCAAGAAGTCTGGCAAGCGACGGGTTGTGCAAATCGCTTTCCAGTAGCAGCACGCGCATCCCGTCGATCGACGCCAGCCGAGCAAAGGCTGCGACTATGCTCGAGGTGCCCTCGCCTGGCCGACTTGAGACGAACAGTAGACTGCGCGGGACCATCCCCTGCCCGACGAAGCGAAGCTTGGTGCGCAGCAGCCGCAAGGCCTCGGCGGCCGGACTGACCGGGTCGGAGGTCACGACATCGGGCAGCGAGCCGAAGCGGCCCCGTCCAGACAGCCGCGGGATGGCCACCAAAGTTGCCAGTCCCGTGTCGGCCGCGAGTTCGTCGCACGTGGCATAGGTCTCTCGGTCGCGGCGACGCAGCAGGCTCAGGAAACCGCCAAACGCAACACCGGCCATCAGGCCGATCCCGGCGGCCATCTTCGGACGGGGACTTGAAGGAATGATGGGCACGTCCGCCTGATCCACGATCCGCGCGCCGACTTGTTGCGGGCTTGTCTTGTCGGTACGCGTCTGCTCGGCTCGCTGCAACAGCGTTGTATAGAGCGTGCGGCGTGCATCGGCATCCTTTTCAAGCTGAACCAGGTCCGCCTGCACCGTGGCAAGTCTGCCCGCCTTTTTCTGGGCTTCCGCCAGTTGCGTGCGAAGATCGGCCTCGTGCTGCGCCGCCGCCTGCACCTGTGCCCCGAGCGCATCCACGACCCGACGCGCTTCGGCCGCGATGGCCGCCCGAGCCGAGGCCAGTTCCGCCCTGGCCGAGCGGAGCTGAGGGTGGCCCGCTCCCAGTGTTTCCGACAAATCGGCGACCTTGCGCTCGGCCGCGGCCTCGCGATCCCTCAGCGTTGAGATAGTGCTGGAAGCCTGCACCTGCGAGCTGTCGCCGACCCCACCCGAGCGGGCCAGCGCCGAGGCCTTCTGATAATTGGCCTGCAGCTGCGCCCGGTCGCCAATGGCCTTGGTCAGGGCCGTTGACAGCTCCTCGACCTCCTGCTGTCCCACACTGCCAGCTCGCGTCTGCACCAGGTTGGCCTGCTGACGCTTGTCCTGGATCTTCCGCTCGAACGCCGTGACCTCATTGCGCACCTCCTCGACGCGCTTGTTGAGGTCCGCATGTGCTTCTCGGTCTGCATCGGAAATCGCCGCTTTCTTGCCGGCAATATAAAACTGCATCAGCCGGTTCACGACATCGGCTGCCCGCTGCGGCGACTCGGCGCTGAACTGCACGCCGATCACCAGGCTCCGCCCGTCGTTGAGCACGGAAAGGTTGTGCAGCACCGAATCGATGGTGATCGCCTCGATAACCGGCTGGGGCAGTTGGACGTTCCCTTTCGCGGGCGGCGGCAGCAAACCGAGAGAGACAGCTTGGGCGCTGAGCGCGGGAGGCAGGACCTCGTGGATCCGCGTCTCAAAGCGCGCCAACAGGCCGGTCCGCAATGTGGGGTTGAATTCCGGATCGTTCTCGAGATGAAGGTCGTTGACAACGCGCCGGATCAGCGCCGGCGAGCGAAGTAACAGCACCTCGCTATCGACCAGCGGGCGCGGCTCGGTTAGCGTATTGTTGTTGATGACGCCCTGAAGTTCAGGAATCGTGAAGCTGCTCAGGTCGATCGCCAGTGTGCCGGAGGTGGTATATTGCTTGGGCAGCAGCAGGGATGATGCCGCGTATGACCCCGCGGCGAACACACCGCCGAGAAGCACCAGCAGCCGCCACCGCCGGCGCAAGCGGCGAAGCAGATCGACAGGTGTAGCGGCTGCATATCTGCCCGCCTCCGGAAGGCTCCGGTCCGGCTGCTGCAGCAGCAAAGGAAGGTCTGGCATCGCGTTACCCTTCAAATTGGACCAGACGTCCGATCTCAAGGACGTTATTAGCAAAAGCGATAGGAAATGATATGCGCAGCCTCGTGAACGATCCGCTCAACCATAGGTAGATGAGCCGTGCTGCCGGCCCGCTGTGCCTACCTCGTGCTGGCGCATCAGCGGCCGCGGCAGTTGCGGATGCTGCTGGAGGCGATCAGTGATCCGCGCGATCTGATCCTGCTGCATGTTGATCTCAAGTCGTTGCTCGGACTGCAGTCAAAGCGCAACGGCGTCTGGGCCATGGCTCGCGACCTGGCGCGGCACTATCCCAATGTGCTCCTGATGCGCCCTCGCTTCACGAACTGGGGCGGGTGGAGTCTTTCGCAACTGATGCTCGACGGAATCGAGCTCGCGCTCCACAGTTCGTCCGATTGGACTCACCTGATCAACCTCAGCGGACAATGCTATCCGATAAAGCCGATAGATGAGATACGGTCAGAGTTGAGTTCTGCAGGCGACCAGGTTTTCGTGCAGCTTCGGCACCTGTCGACCTTGCCTGACGATGATTGGCATTTGCGCTGGCATTCAATGGTCGAGCTGCCGCACAGAGCGATCAAGCTGAAAAGACCGCGAACACCGCCCAGTGGCTTCGAGTTGGAATACAAGGGTTCACAGTGGTGCATTCTGCCGCGCAGCTTCTGCGAGTGGCAGCGGCAGGCTCCAGTGGCGCAGCAAATCAGGCGATATCTCAGGGGTCTGCTTTTGTCGGATGAGCTGATCGTGCAGACCTTGGTGCGCAACGGTCCCTGGCGCGACAAGGTGGCCACCCATTATGGGCGAGAGATCGTCTGGCCGGGACCGAGGGTGATGACCATGGCGGACTGGCCGCTTCTGATGGCAAGCCCTGCCCTGTTCGCGCGCAAGTTCGACCACCTGACCGATGCCGAGGTGGTGCCGGCGCTGGCGCGTGAGTTCGGCCTGCGCCTGCCGGAGTGGTCCTGACATGCGCATTGCGCTGGTGGACCCCTCGCTGTTCACACTGCCCTACGATGCGGCACTTGCGGCCGGCCTGCAGGCAGAGGGGCACGAGGTGGTCCTACACGGGCGCCGACCTGGCCCTGACGATGGCCGGCCTGATGGCGCGCCGCTGATGGAGACCTTCTATCGCCTGACCGGAGCAACGACGGTCGCCGGCATGCCGAAGACGCTGCGGCTGGCGCTGAAGGGGCTCGATCATATCGTTTCCATGGCCGCGCTCGTCCGTCAGCTCGCGCGAGCTCGCCCTGACGTCATTCACTTCCAGTGGCTGCCGCTGCCGCTAGTGGATCGCCGGTTCCTGACGCGGCTGCGCCGCATTGCGCCGCTTGTGCTGACGGTGCACGACACCGATCCGTTCAATGGCGACCCTGCCGCGGGATTGCAGCGGCGCGGAATGGCCAGCAGTTATGCGGCTTTCGACCGGCTGATCACGCACACCCTGCAAGGGCGCACGCGGCTGCTGCGCCACGGCATTGCGGAGGACCGGCTGACCGTGCTGCCGCACGGCCTGTTGGGCACGCCGGCCAATGGCGAGGCACGGTGCGAGGCGGCGACGCCGGAAGGGCCGCTCACGTTTCTTCTGTTCGGCAAGATCAAGCCGTACAAAGGGCTCGATCTGCTGATCGAAGCGTTCGCCCAGCTGCCGCCCGCTCTCGCGTCCCGCGCTCGCCTCCGCGTGGTCGGCAAACCCTACATGGATCTTGCCTCGATCGAGGTCAGGATCGCGCAGTTGGGGCTTGGCGAACGGATCGCGATCGAACCCGGCTTTGTTCGTGATGAAGATGTTCCGCTGCTGTTCGACGCAGGGACCGTGGTCGTCTTTCCATATCGGGAAATAGAGGCAAGCGGGGTGCTTTCGCTGGCGATAGCCCATGGCCGCCCGATACTGGCCTCACGCCTCGGCGCATTCGCTGAAACCGTGACGGATGGCGTGCACGGGCTCTTGGTGGAGCCTGGCGACATCGCCGCGCTTGCCGAAGCGATGTCGCGGTTTCTCGGTGATCGTGCATTCGCCGCCGCGTGTGCCCGCGCCGTCGGGCGCCTTTCCGATTCGGTTCCCGATTGGCAAGAGATCGCGCGTCTTACCGTCGCAGTCTATCGCGCCGCCGGCGCCCGGGACAGGGCTGCGTCCGCGCCGGCTACCGCCGCGACTGAATGCGTGCGGCGACCGAGCCCAATCCTAGCCGTGCCAGCCCATGGTACAGGATACGGTCCGCGATCCGGTGATGAAACCAAATCAGCGGCGAACCCAGCAGAGTGATTTCCCGCCGTTGATAGCCGCGCATCCAGCCCGACTCAGCGAGCATCGCCATGTAGCGCTGATGGAATGCATGCCGACAAATGTAGAGTTTGGCCTTGGTGATGGCGAATGGTAGGTATTCGCCGCTTGCGGCGCGCAGGAAATCGAACACCCCGACGCTGACCTCAGGCCATTCCGGATTGCAGAAATCGTCGAACGCGAGCACCCCATGCTCCGCCAGGACGGCGCTCGCCAAGGATGCATCGTCGCGAATATGCTCGATCATGTGCCCGCCGTCGATGCTGAAGAAACGGACAAGGCCAATGGCGTCCAGAACGTCGGCGGGTTTCAGACGCTCCGAGGGCCCCGTGACGAGGCAACGCGGCTCGAGCGGAATACGGAACCGCTGAGCGGTCCGGCGGAATTCCTGCAACTGCAAGCTGTCGCCACCTGGCAGCGGCCCACTTTCGAACAGATCGGCGGCGAACGCTTTCTCTCCCGGGCCCAGAGTCTGCCCCATCAGAAAGAATGACCGACCGAAGTAGACGCCGATCTCGGCCAGGCTGCCCGATAGGTGCTGTTCCCGCTGGTACAACAGGATCGCCGCATAACTGCTGGCATCGATCGGGTGCATGAAGCCGCGAACCCCGAACATCTCGAATTGGATGTAGCGCCTCACTCGTGCTTCCACGGGTCCAAGCATCGTCATACTTTCATTGGTCGTGGTCGGCGGGCAAATGGAGGCGCATCACGTGGGACGCAGTCCCGCCCGGCTCAACGCGTTGCGCCACCCAGCCAGCGTACTGGGCTTCGATCCATCGGAAAAGCGCCAGTTGCCATCGCCAACATTCACGTCCCAGATGTTGATGAACTCCACTCGCGGTGCGCCAGCGGCAAACAGGCGCGATTGCAAGTAATTCGGAAACTCGCCGTCGTCGGCGAGCCCATGCTCCGGATGCTGAGGATTGACACCAACGCCCGTTTCGCAGACGGCCACGGGTTTGTCATGCTCAAGCGCAAAAGCCAGCGCTCGCACCATCCCCCAGCCGACGCCGGTTTGGCCCGTCGGCGCACCCCGGGTGGCGCCAGGGTAGTCCCAGAAGTGCGTCCGGTTTGCCGGATCGCGGCGCCAGGACGCCAGGCTAGGTTCGGTCGTCCCGGTGCTGAAGCTATAAAGGCTCCGAGGCCAGAAATTGTTATAAAGATCGATACCGATCACATCCACTGCGGCATCGCCCGGATAGCCGCTGGCGACATCGGCCCCCGAGTCGTTGATGCAGACGGGATTCCAGACGATCCGGACATGGACGTTCGGCACAGTTCGGGCGACCGACGATATCCGGGCGAACGCCGCACTCCACGCGTCGATCGAGGAGGCATCCCGGCCCATGAACCACGGCATGAAGCTGCCATTCATCTCGTAGCCGGGGCGGAGGTACATCGTCCGGTAGCCATTGTCCCGCCAGGCGGCAACAATGCCTGACCACACCGCATCGTGCCGTCCGGCGGTTATGTCGCGGAAGGTTCCGACCGCCGGTTGCGTGGCCCAATCGGCATTCGTCGCCATCGGCAGTCCG
This sequence comes from Acetobacteraceae bacterium, assembly GCA_036555825.1. Taxonomy (GTDB): domain Bacteria; phylum Pseudomonadota; class Alphaproteobacteria; order Acetobacterales; family Acetobacteraceae; genus JAMXLO01. Next base: position 16,099 of record DATBKQ010000549.1, read on the forward strand.
ATGACCGGGGTCAAGTGCCGGGAGCGGCTTGACTGCGACCACGACCAGGCCAACCAACCAGCATTGGCGACCCACTTGTCCCAGCTACCTGAAAAGTCGGTGAACGCATTCATGAAGGCTGGGGCCGCGCCAAGTGCGGCCGCAAAGCGGTCGAAGCTTTGCTCGAACGTGCTCATTTCCTTCGAGTCATTGCCGTTCGGATTACCGACATAGCAGCCAAGGCCCGCAGATGCGATCCTGCTTTGGGCCACGGCGCGGATTGAAGCACCGCCAAGTGCCGCGGTAAGGCCGGCCCCCAGCACCGCCCGTCGCGCGATCATGTGCCGCATAAGGTAACTCCAACCATAGCTTCTGTCAGTGTCCTCTCCCCGACGTTCGCCGCCTTCAGCAGCGGACGAAGGTTGTAAGCAGGCCACTGGAAATAACGAACTGGTGTCTCCAACCGGCAGCCAATCCACCGTGGCGGATTTCTGATTCGAGGCACTAGCAGGGGACCCGCTCCCGTAAGAGAGGCAGGACCTCGTCGTCTTGCAGCTTTGCAACAGTCATCATCAGCAGCACTGAAAACAGCACAGGGGAGAATACCTGGTACCCGCCGGCAAACAGCAGCATCACCAGAAGCGGCAACAGCATCGCGGACTGACGGCGGGTCCGTTCCGCCTTCACGAGCAAGGCGATATAGAACAGCAGGCCGAATATCCCATACTCCAGCAGGATCTTGACCGGCGTGTTGAGCACATACTTGAACGGAACCAGCACCAGCTCGGCAGCGCCTGGGCCGATGCCGGTGAAGAAGGTTCGCGGCGCGTCTTCCAGAACCGCCTGCAACACGAGGTAGGGCGTCACGAATCGTTCGTTTCCGCTGGTCCCCTGCATGTCGAATTCCGCCTGGCGGCCCAGCAACGAGTCGACAACCTCCGGCGCAACCAGATGCGCGAGAAACCCCGCGCCAGCGGCGGCAAGAATTACCCCGATTGCAACCAGAATGCCACGTCGGCCATTCACCAGTCCGGCCTGCACCACGAACGCTCCCAGAACCAACCATCCTGTGCCTGAGATCGAGACGAGCAATCCGGCGAAGAAGGTCAGCAACCATACAGGACGCCGGAAATAGAGCCCCTCGACTATGATCGCCACGGCCATGTACTGCGAATACGTGGACGGCTCAACCAGGAAAAAGCCGTTGGAACGGAGTGTGCCGTTCGCCATGGGAACTGCGACTGCGTAAAGCGACTCGATGAGCAGGCTGTCGGGAACAAAGCCAGAGAAAGAGAACACGCTCAGGCCCACGAACTGCCCCGAGTACTGCAGGATGCCCGCCACGGCGACTATCAGAAGGCATAGGTTGATGACGCGGAAGAACTCCGTCTCGCTCAGCCTGTGTTGGAACGTCAGGATCGCAAACCCGGTCAGCGCCAACCAATAGATGAGCGAGAACATGCTCGCGCGCGGAGCGATGGCCAACGGCATGTCCACCTGAAAGGCGAATGCCATGCCCGCCACGGCGCACAAGCCCAACATGAGGCCAAGTCGCTGGCGGTCGACGCTAAGAGCACCGCTGATCAACCCCCAGAACACCAGCACATAACAGACGGGCGTCGCCAGGCTCATCGGCAAGTCGGCCACGGGGATCGCGAACCGCTGCAGCAGCAGGCAAGCCAGCATAGTGAGCAAGGTGAACTGTCTGGCGTTCAACCGTCCCGAACTGCGCGCGGGAATGGCACGCGCCAAGGCCGGCGCCATGCCGGCACTCGAGACGCTCGCGCGTACCATCGGGGTGCGAACCGGCACGTCGTTACGAGTCCTGGCGGCTGCCGTCGAACCGATCGGCATCCGGCACGGGGTCCAGCAGGCCCGCTTCGTGCAGCACTCTGGCGGCTGCGACGACGGCTTGAAACGGTTTGCCGGATCGCTCCGAGATGTCCAGGAGGCTATGCCGGCCGTCAGACTGGTTCAGTACCCAGAGCAGGGTGAGCTGGTCGAAGCCTTCACCTGTGCCGCGATCCGACGCTGCCTGTCCGCCGATCTTCGCGTACAGCCCGCGCCGGCCGAGTTGGGGTTCCCCATAGGGATGCATGTTCCGCCAGAACCCGTCCTCTTCGATCACCGCGATGATACGTTGGATCAGCTCGAGCGATCCGGCCAGTGCCGCAGGGCGGACAAAGGCAAGGTTGTCGGCGGATGTATGATATTCTGGAAACGTTCCGTTGGCGGAGCGCATCAGGCAGCCGACCGGCAGATCGAAGCCGGGCGAACAGTACTGGCGTTCGTCATAGCCATACGGCGTGAATGGCAGCACGCGGTCGCCGTGCCCGATCTGCCGCAGCACCGCGCCGACATAACGGTCGATCGGTGCGTGACCTTGGCGGGATTGCTTATAGGTCGGCGGCCCGCTATCGCCCAGGCAGCTCAGGACCAGTCCGTGGCGCACTCGCTGCGCCGCGTCGCGGTTGAAGTGCAGCCACGTGATGGCCCCGATCGTGCCGGGAATGAACAGCAACCGATAGCTGAGTCGCCTGGGCTGACCGGCCAGCCAGCGCGCAAGCTCGATCGCCACGGCGATCGCCGAGAGATTATCGTTCGCCAGCGAAGGGTGGCAGCAGTGAACCGATATCAGCATCTCCGCAGGCGTCTCGCCGGGGAGCCAGCATTCGCCGAACGAGAGGCTGCCAGGACGCAGTTCCGTGTCCACCTGCACCCGATACTGACGGTCGGTGAGCGCAAGCCGGTCGATGTGGCGCAGGCAGAAGCCCCATGTATCGGCATAATAGGCCGTGCGGTACGGGATCAGATCGGGCTGCTCCGGCAGGCTGTACAGATGCGCGTCGAGTTCTTCCCGCGTCACGACGCGATCGACCGGCACACTGTACTGGACCAAATGCAGATTGTGGTATGCGAAATCGACAATCGTCTCGCCTGTCAGCCGACATATCGAAGCGCCTCGGACTATCCATTCGTTTGGGATTGTCCAATCGAGAACAGCCGTCCCGGTGACAACTTCACGGATCGCGAGAGGAATTCGCCCCGCAATATACTTGAGCGTGTATCGGAGCCCGTCTCCCGTGATGCTGCGGCAGATAGGAAACAAGGCCTCGACGTGGGAATACAGATCTTGTCCTATTGGCATGACGGTGCTGACGATTTGTGCAATGATATAGTTGGCGAGGCCGCATGATCTTCCGCGTCACCCAGCTTGATCAAGTACGGCTGCTGGTCATCGAGCGGCATGTCGACGAACGCGGTTCTTTCGGCCGCACCTTCTGCAAGCGCGAGTTCGCGACCAACGGGTTGGCGGGCGAATTCGTTCAATCCAGCACCTCCTTTAGCCGGCGCGCCGGCACCGTGCGGGGCATGCACTACCAGCGCCCGCCTGACGCTGAAGCCAAGCTGGTTCGGTGCATCCGCGGTTCGATATACGATGTGGTTGTCGATGTACGGCCGGCATCGCCGAGCTTTATGCGCTGGCAAGGCTTTACCCTGGCAGGAACCGCCGACGAACAGTTGTATATCCCACCGGGATGCGCGCATGGGTTCCAGACCCTCGAGGATGATACCGAGGTCTTGTACCACATGTCCTGCGAGTATGCTCCTCAATCCGCTGAAGGGTTTCGCTACGACGACCCGGCATTCGCTATCGTGTGGCCGCGTGAAGTGACGGCGATCGCGGGTAAGGACCTGGCCTGGCCCCCGGTGACTGTACGGCCTGAGGGCGCAAGCGGGGGCTATGCATGACCGTGGCGTAGGGTAGTCACTTACCGGTTTCGACCGGCTTCTGGTAAATCGCCATGATGGTATGCCCGGGAATCGCCGCGGCAACACTTCCCAGCAATGGTGCCGTCAGTCGCGCCATCGCGCTCGAGATGCGGCTTGCGGTGCGAAATCCCCTGCCTTCCAGCGCAAACCGGCCAGACGAGCGCCAGAACCTGCCGAGCGCGTACAACCAGATCAGCCTGGCGAAAGCGCGACGGTCGCTGTGCTCCAGCGGCTCCTCTACGATGTTCTTTATCTGAAGGCGCCAATGTTCCGCGATCCACTCCAGGGTCCGCCTATTCAACAGAGTCACATGATGCGGTGGCATGTTCAGGATGTTGTCGGGCATCAGCGACAAAAAGCCCTGATTGTTCGGGCAGGCGATGATCATAAGCCCGCCCGGCCGAAGACATGCGATGCATGCTTCCACGAAGTCACGCGGTGCCGCGATGTGCTCAATAACCTGAAAACTGCAGACTACGTCATAGTGGGCCTGGTTCGATCTCGCTTGCTCCTCGACGCGTTCCGGTCGAACGTCGAACCCCTGCCGCTGCGCGGCCTCGACCGAGTGCGGGTCCAATTCCAGGCCAACATAGCTCACTGCCTTGAGATGGCGCGGGATGACCAGCGTGCCACCGCCGACCTCAAGCACCTTGTCGCCGGATTTCATGTGCTGCATGGCCCGCCGGTAGGTGGGCTTGTGTGCGATGTCGTCGTGGCCCGGCATCCGCGTGTCCCACCAAGCCGACATGTCGCGATAGAACCGGGCATCGCCGGTGATCGGCGGTTCGAACGCCTCCAGATCGCAGCCGTTGCAACGAAGCAACAAGAGTTCCTGCGTATGGCCGAAACAGCGCGCCACATCGACATCGAATCGGCGCCGATACTCGGCAACAAGATTGGCCACGCTCAGTCTCGCCGACTGCCGCCTCGATCCGCCGCACAGCGGGCAAGCAGTGAGCGTCGTAATGTTACTATTGTTCCTGATCACGCTCTCTTCGTTGGCGAGCGCTCTGGACGCGTGAGGCGACGGTGGCGCTGGGACCAGCATGACGACAAAGCGCTAGCCGCCGAGCGTCTGTGCACGGCCTCTGGGCATGCCCGCCCGGCCGAGGATCTGTCGCTCCCAGGAAAGCAGCTTCTGCCGTACCCGCCACACATCCTCGCTGATCGTGGTCGGCAGTGGCTTTACCGGGTGCCACAGCCGATCGCGCCGCCACCAGGTACCATGCTTGGCGGGTTTGTAGACAAAGCTGCCCGGTGAAAGGTCCCACGTGTCCAAGGTGTTGCTGTAAAAGCGCCCGCGGTTGGCCAAGGAGACGAACGCGCCGTGTCCGCCGATATCCTCGATCTTCAGGCCGCACCGGTGCAGGATCGTGGGCCAGGTCACCTCGGAATGACCCGTCCACCCCTCTCGGTAGCTTCGATCCATCGCCGCCATTGCCCGGTGCGTGGCTCGCCAGATCGGCATGAAACCGCAGATTCGTTCTTCGTCCGCCAGATCCACCTCGCTTCCCGGTGGCTGCCTCAGCATCGGCCAGACCGGCCAGTCCGGGTGGGTTGCCGCAGTGCGCAGGCTGGTAGTCAACAGATCCGCGTCGTTGTCCTCAAATGCATCGAAGAACGTACGCCATGAGCCGCTGAAGCGGACGTCGTACTCGATCGACCAATAGCGGTCGAAGCGCTCGCGGTGCAAGAAAAAGTGAAGATGCGGCAGATCGGCGTGCCCGCCTTGCCAAATCCGCCATTCGGCCCCCCCAGCGGACTTGCCGGGATAGTCAGGATTGCGGATTTCCGGCGTGGTGACGAAATGATGCGGGAAGTCGGCGAGCAGTGGCGGCTTCGGCTCACCCGGCGAGACATGAATGAGCACGATTGCCGTCGCGTGCGACCGACACTCGTTCTGCAACTTCCTGAATGCCCGCGCGACGCCGCGGTCGAAGAAATGCGTCTGGAACAGAACAATCGTGGATCGTGCCATGAGATTCCTTGTTGCGCTAGAATCTACCGCTGGGAGAATTCGCCTTAAGGTCCGTCACCCGAGAAGCTTAACCATATTGTGACGTGCTCACAACGGGGGCCTACTGCATAATCCGTGCTGTTTGCAGCCCTTCCCCGGACCTTCATGCGTCAACACGTGCGAAAAGCGATCGTCCTCGCCGGTGGTTACGGCACGCGGCTGATGGAGGAGACCGAAAGCCGCCCGAAACCGATGGTGGAGATTGGCGGTCGGCCGATCCTTTGGCATATTATGAAGATCTATGCTGCGGCCGGAATCCAGGAATTCTTTGTGCCGCTCGGGTACAAGGGCCACATGATCAAGCAGTATTTCGCAGAATACCATCTGCACGCTGCCGACGTGGTGATCGACCTCGCCTACAATTCCGTGCACATGCTGCGTCGTTCGGCCGAGCCTTGGAAAGTGGCGCTGGTCGATACGGGACTCAACACGATGACCGGCGGCCGCATCCGGCGGTTGCGGGAGCATATCGGTGAGGAACCGTTCTGTATGACGTATGGCGATGGCGTCGCCAGATTGGATGTTGGCAAGCTCATCGATTTCCATTTGTCTCACGGCAAGATCGCGACGGTACTCGCAGTACGCCCACCCTCCCGGTTCGGTTCGCTCGACATTCGGCAAGGCGATGGATTGGTGAGGAGCTTCAACGAGAAGCCGGTCGGCAGCGAGAGCTGGATCAATGGCGGTTTCTTTGTCCTCTCGCCCAGGGTGTTCGACTACATCGAAGGCGATGACACAGTGTTCGAGCGCGAGCCGCTCGAGCACCTCGCCAGGGATTGCGAGCTGATGGCCTTCCATCACGAGGAATTTTGGTCCTCCATGGACACGCTGCGCGACAAGAAGCATCTTGAGGAGCTCTGGGCCAGCGGCAATGCGCCGTGGAAGATGTGGTGAGCGCGGCTGGGTCCGTCATCGGCGGCTCACCCCCGCGTTGTCGAATCTGCGATACGCTGCTCGGGGAGACCTTCGCCGATCTGGGCATGACGCCGCTTGCCAACTCCTTCATCCAACCGGGCGAGGCAGATCGGATGGAGCCGTTCTATCCGCTGCATGCGCTGGTTTGCCCGGAGTGCCACTTGGTACAGCTGGCAGCGTTCGCGGGGCCGGCAGAGATCTTCAACACCTATCTCTATTTCTCCTCGTTCTCCGACAGTTGGTTGCGTCACGCGGAAGCCTACGCGCGAAGCGCAATAGAACGCTTTCGCCTGGGGCCACAGAACGAGGTGGTGGAGATCGCCAGCAACGATGGTTACCTGCTGCAATATTTCCGCCAGGCGGGCATTCCGGTCCTGGGCGTGGACCCCGCCGCCAATGTGGCCGCGGCCGCGATCGAGCGGGGCATTCCGACCGAAGTCGCCTTCTTCGGCGCTGACACCGCCGAACGCCTGCGCACGAGCGGCCATGCTCCGACGCTGATGGTGGCCAACAATGTTCTGGCGCATGTCCCGAATCTGCACGATTTCGTCGAAGGGTTCCGTATTCTGCTTGCGCCCTCGGGTGTCGCGACTTTCGAGTTTCCACATCTGCTCCGACTGATGCAGGAGAATCAGTTCGACACGATCTATCATGAACACTTCTCGTACCTGTCGCTCGCGGTGGTGGAACGGCTGTTCGCCGCGCATGGCTTGGTTGTGTTCGACTCCGAGGAGTTGCCGACGCATGGCGGCTCACTGCGTATCTATGCGCGCCATGCGGCGAATGCGCGGCCCGCCCCGACGGCGGCGGTCGCCGCGCTGCGCGCAGCGGAACGCGCTGCGGCGCTGGACAACATCGAGACCTATCGTCATTTCGCCGAACGCGTGGTGGATACCAAGTGCGCACTGCTCGAGTTCCTGATCGGCGCGCGGCGGCGCGGTGAGCGTGTCGCCGGCTATGGGGCTCCGGCGAAGGGCAACACCCTGCTGAACTATTGCGGCATCGGCACAGAGCTTTTGCGCTTTACCGTCGATCGGAATCCCCACAAGCAGGGACTGTTGCTGCCTGGATCCCGCATTCCTATTCGGGATCCCGACGCGATCCTGCAGAGCCGGCCCGACTATGTGCTGATCCTGCCGTGGAATCTGCGTGAGGAAATCGCCGCGCAGCTCGCCGTGGTGCGCGGCTGGGGCGCGCGCTTCGTGGTTCCGATCCCCGACGTCACTGTCTTCTGAGAGACTGGAATGCGGATCATCGTGACGGGGAATATGGGCTATGTCGGGCCGGTCGTGATCCGCCACCTGCGTCGGCGTTGGCCCGAGGCGGAGCTGATCGGCTTCGACTCTGGCTTTTTCTCGCATTGTCTCAGCAGCAAGGGCCGCTTGCCGGAGACCCTGCTGACGGCTCAGTACATGGGTGATGTGCGCGAGTTCCCCCCCGCACTGCTCGCCGGCGCCGATGCCGTTGTTCACCTGGCGGCGATATCGAATGACCCGATGGGGAATCGGTTCGAGACGGTCACCCATGAGATCAACACCGCGGCCTCGCTGCGGCTCGCGCGGCTGGCGTGCGATTGCGGGGTTCGCCACTTCGTTTTCGCCTCGAGCTGCAGCGTATACGGTTTCGCTGAAGGGCGTTCTCGGCGAGAGGGAGATCCGCTCAACCCGCTGACCGCCTATGCAAGTTCCAAGATCGCAACCGAGCAGGGACTGCAGGCGCTGGCCAATGGTCCGATGACGATCTCATGTCTGCGCTTCGCGACGGCGTGCGGGATGTCCGATCGGCTGAGGCTCGATCTGGTGCTGAACGATTTTGCCGCCTGTGCCGCCAGCAGCGGCGAGATCTCGATTCTGAGCGACGGCACGCCATGGCGGCCGCTGATCGACGTCGCCGATATGGCCCGCGCGATTGAATGGGCCATTACCCGCCAACCTCACCAGGGTGGGCGGCTGTTGTCAGTCAATGTCGGCTCCAACGGCTGGAACTATCAGGTCAGGGACTTGGCGCAGGCGGTCGCCGCGGCGTTCCCGGGCGCCGTCGTGCGCGTCAATCCGAATGCTCAGCCTGACCGCAGAAGCTATAGCGTGGACTTCTCGCTGTTCGCGCAGCTGGCCCCCGACCATCAGCCGCAAGTCGATCTGGCGCACTCAGTGCACCGGCTGCGCAGCGGACTGGCTGAGATCAATTTCCGGGATGCCGACTTCAAGAGCTCGAACATGATCAGGTTGAACGTCCTGAGCCGTATGGTCGAGCAGGAACAATTGTCGTCCGATCTTCGGTGGCGCGAGCAGGCAGCGACATGAGATCCTATCGCTGTTCCTCCTGGTCAGGCGGCGGCGCTGGTTGCAGCGCGCGTTTGCACCTGTCCGAGAGATTGATGTAGCTCTGCCGCAGGCACGCCGCCTTCAATGACACCGGATCGTCCTCCCCGCCGGAGCAGAACGTCTCATAGTCGTCCTGACAGTTCTGACGAATTGCACTGGGGTTCTGCGCGTGTGCGGTGTCAGCCGCGATGAGGGCGATGATCGCGGCGGACAGGTAGTGGATGAATGATGCCATGGCTTTTCCCGTCCGGTAGTGATGCGGTTGCAGCAACTCTAGCATCACAGGATAGGTGTTGGCTGCTATGTCGCCGGCGAACAATGAACACCACACAATGTTTGTCAGCCACCTGCGCCATAAGGGGCATCCTCTCCGGGACTCCGCGCAGCCTTTACCTGCTGAATTGACAAAGTGGGTATCAAAGGGCCTGCTCGCCCTGGGCCATGGCTGTGGGCTGCGGAGCGGACGCCAGCGCCTCCCGCAACAGGGTGTAGTTGCACAACATAGGTTCGGTGAAGCAATACAGTCCGAATCCGGCGGAAGGACAGCTTCGCACTGCCCCCGATTCTGTCAGTCTCGCCCATAGGGTAGAACTGACCGGTTGGCCTGCAACCCAGACGTTGCCCTCCTCCTCCAGCACCAGGAACCGGCCAAATCGATCAAGCCTGCCGCCGGCAATCCCGCAGAGCGCGTGCTCCATCTCCCAATCACGCCCGCCTCGGGTCAACCCCTCGTAGCGAACGGCGACGTGCGGATCGATTTCGTCGACCGCTCGACGAATGGCCGCCATCAGGTCGGCCTGGCTAACGGTGCGCCCGCCTCGCGAGAGGGCCTTGTCCCCGCAATAGAGTCCAAGGAGTTGCACGATGTAGGGCAGTCCCTGCGCGTAATGCGAAATCGCTGAACGGATAGCCGGGGGAAAATCGATCTGCGCATCACGCGAGCCATGATCCAGGATTTCCTGCACCTCGGGTTCCGACAGCAACGCGGCCGGCACGCCGATCACGTTGCGCTGGATCGACGGGTGCCGCCCGATCAGCTCTTCGAGGCTGTCCGAGACGCCGATGATGATAAAGCTGACCGCCGCGCCCCGGTCCGATACCTGCTTGATGGTGTCCGCAAAGCGTGTCCGTGTAGCCGAGTCTGCCACGCGGTCGAACTCGTCCACGATCAGCAGCAGGTGCCGTCCCGCAAGCCGTCCGGGAAAGACCGCGACATCCCGCGGCTGAAGAGTTCCCTGCGGGAGCCCCGCTTCGCAACCTTCGAGCACCTCGGATTCCACTGCTGGTATGGCCAGCATCGACCGCGGCAGGTCGCGGGCGAGGCCACGGATGATCTGGTCGAAGTCACTGTCCCAGGCGCAGGTGTAGCGTCCGACCATGTAGCCGGCAGCGCGCGCAGCGGCGGACACCAGGTTGACCAGCGACGTCTTGCCGCGGCCTCGCTCGCCGAACAGGACAACATGGGCGCGCTCCTGTCCGATCGCCCGAAGGATGCGGAGCATCTCCGGTTTGCGTCCGGCCACGCGGCGGAAGCTGCGTTGGGGCCGGGTGGGCGTGAAAGCCTCGCGCAGTGCCTGCTGACGGACCTGCTCATCCGGCGGGACCGGCTGGGCGATGCCGCCGCGGACCGCCGAAATGGTGACATATGGATCGATCCGTTGTGCGGGTGGCCGAGCCGGCTGCCCGGCTCGCCCAGCACGAGCAGGCTGCTTGCGGAACAGACCTCTAGCACTCCACATGCGATCAGGTGCCTTGCAGCCGGGGACGCCAGGAATTGTGATTTATAGTACATTGATCGCACGCGATAGACGCAGCATTGGGAGAGCGCATGCGGATCACATTACTGAACGGACTTTATCCGCCCAACGGTGCCGGGGGAGCGGAGACCACCCTGCGGTTGCTTGCGGCACAACTTTCGGAACGGGGACACGTCTGTTCTATCCTCACTCTGGCACCATCCTTACATGCTGCGAAGGCCACTGTCGACGGCATTGAAGTCCGTTACCTTCCGCTTGCCAACTTCTATTGGCCTTACAAGGAACCGCGGCCACGCAGCCTGCGGTCGCTCTTTCATGCAGCGGATATGTTCAATCCGGTCATGGCTCGCCAGGTGCGACATAATTTGCAGGAATTACGCCCCGATGTCGTGAACTGTCACAATCTGCTGGGCTTCTCCGCCAGCGCATGGGCTGCCGCGGCCAATTTGCGATTGCCCATCGTCCAGACAATTCACGATTATTACATTGCGTGCCCGCGCAGCACGATGTGGCGCCCGCAGCATGGCAACTGCGGAACTCCCTGCCTGGAGTGCCGCGTGTTCTCCAAGCCTCGGCGGACCTTGTCGCGCCTTCCCGACGCCGTGACGTGTGTCAGTCATCGGGTCTTCGACCGTCTTTCGGCCGCCGGCGCCTTTCGCGGCGCGACCCGTGGAAGGCAGCCTGTGCGCATCATCCGCGGTAACAACGTGCATACGACCGCCGCGGGACCGGCGCCCCCGCCGCCGGCCGGCGCCGATGGTGCTGCGGGCGAGCGGCGCCTGACGCTCGGGTTCATGGCCCGCCTCGAACCATCCAAGGGACTTGAGAAACTGCTCGACGCCATCGCCGGATTGCCCGTCCAATTACTGATCGCTGGCAGCGGAGCGGCCGCCTATGAAAGCGGCCTGCGGGCACGGTGTTCGCAGGACGTAAGGGCTGAGTTCCTAGGCCACACCAGCCCCGCGGCTTTTTTCCCCCGGATCGACCTGCTGGTGATCCCGTCGCAGTGGGAAGATCCCTTCCCTCGGGTATTCCACGAAGCACTGGCATACGGCGTCCCTAGTCTCGTGCCTCCTCGAGGAGGGCTGCCCGAGGTGGTGCAACCCGGGCGCAATGGCTTCATCGCCAGCGGCACCGACGCGGCGTCGTTGCACGCAGATCTTCGCAGCCTGCTTGTCCAGGGCTTCGACCGCGAGGCTATGCGCCAGAAGACGCTCGCGTCGGCGCAACTTTATGCCCCCGACCGCATTGTGAGCCAGTACGAAGCGGTGCTGTCGGCCGTCGCGGCGCGCCGCCCAGTGCCGGACGATGCCGGCGAGGTCTGGCGCGCTGGCGCGCCATTGGCAGCGCTCGACAGCCGGAGGATTGTGCATGATTGCCCTTGACTAGGTGATTTGTTGCGCCAAGCGGCGTGACAGCGCGTGGGTTTCACTCGATGTGGGCATGCAGGCCGATCCGCGCTAGCCGACAAAACAGCCCGCATCGCGTCGGCGGTGATAATCGGCAAACGAGCCACGGGACGAAGCCACGGTCTGTCTCATGCCGCACATGCGATCCGCGTGTCCTCGGCTTCATTGGCCGGCGCGGCACTCGGCGCATGCCTCGATCTGCATGTCGCGGTGCTGGAGCTACCATTCGTTCTGCTCCACCAGCACCGCGGCGATCAGCCGGATGATCGAAGCATCATTGGGAAAGACTTGCCGTATCGGCGCGCCGAATCTCGACCATCTCGGCGGACGCCAGCGTTCAGCGACGAGCAGATCTTCGGGATGCTGCATGAATGGCCGCCCGAGATGCCTGAGTTGTGCCACAAGCAGGCAACCACCGGGCACCTCATTCGGCATGACACCTCATTACCGTCCGGATACGAAATAGTTTGACAATCGCATCAAGACGTTTACGATTAGGGCAATCGAGTAGGCGGTTGGTCACTACGGGCCATTCAGCATCCGTCCCGACTTCATGACGGATTGCCTAGTTTTCCGAGTACGGGTCGATTGCGGCGAGGTGAAGGAGGGCAAGCGTGTTGTGGTTGCGGCTCTCCCAGTCCTTGGCGAGACTGCGACGTTGGTTCAGCCAACCGATGATGCGCCCGACGATCCAGCGCTACGGCTCGGCGGCAGAGCCTCTGACATCACTCGGCTGCCCGACGATCTCCCTCCACAGTCCGGGCACGACACACTCTGGTCGCCGACGATGCGGGCGGTCGCACTTGTCCCGCGCGCAGCTCGCTCATGGGATGGTACGTGGAGAGCATGAAGGATCTTCTCCGAACTTCCTTTCCGACCCACAGACAGAAATAGCCGTCGATTGTGTTACGCGGCGGCAGGTCCCCGGGGATGTGGCGCTGCTGACAGCCGACGATCAGCATAGACCTCACGTCGTTGACCACTTCGCGCATGTTGACCATGCATTAACCGCCACCTCGTTTGTCCGATGCAATCAGCAGGTTGACCTGGCGCCCGTTCAGCGTCGGCCGGGTCGCCGGTATAGCCTGGCCTGTCGCGATCATACCGATGCCGGGTCTCAATTGTGCCCGCGGCCACCGCGCGGATCGGTGGATGACAGCCGATCGAACCCGTTCAAGTTGTTCGCGGCATGGGATAACCGATTCTTAAAGAACAGCTGGCTTAATTCCGCCTGGAACTCTCGCCGCTAGTCAGTCGTAACTCAACAGTTACCTAAACGTTGCCGAAACTGGAGGACAAACATTCCAATGGCCGCACCGAGTACTCCCTTCCCGCTGGGTTATTTCGGGACAAATCCCGACGGCAGTAGTGAAGCGGCATTCAACGCCCAGTACGATTCATTTGTTCAAGCAATGGGCGGCGCCCGCCCAACCTTCTTCGATGCGTTTGTCGACTTCGGCAAGGACCCCTCCGAATGGGGTGCGAATGCCGGCTGGACGGCCTGGTCCTTCGCAATGACGGGCAACCAGGATCTCGGTCCCGGTTCCGGCGCAACGCCGGTCGTGGGCGTGCCGCTGGCATCAAACGCTGGTGGCTGGTCGAATGTCGACACCTTCTACCAAGGTATCATCAGCGGCCAGTACGATGCCGATTACAAGGCGGTCATCGACGCCTGGGCAGAGCAAGGCTACAAATCGGTCGATGTCCGCATAGCTTACGAGTTCAATGGCAACTTCATGGCGTGGGCGCCGGGGAACTCCGGCAGCCCGAGCGTGGACGCGGATTTCGTCAAGGCTTGGCAGCACGTTGCCGATTTGGTCCACCAGGAAGGCCAGGCGAAGGGCATCACCGCAAAGACGGTGTGGAACCCCTGCGACATCAACTGGACAGCATACGATGTCAAGTCGCTCTATCCGGGCGACCAGTACGTCGACATCATCGCCACTGACGCCTACTCGCCGGTCTATCCGAACGATTTGACCAACTGGGCGAGTGGCGGTACGGCGCAGGCAGCCGACCTGACTACCTGGGCAGCCAATCCGGTCAACCGCGCGCATTTCTGGCAGTATAGCAATGCAACGTCCTGGGCGCCCCAGGGCACGCCGGGTTCCGGATGGTCGTTCCAGAACACGGTCGACTTTGCCAAAGCCCACAACAAACCGATTGCGCTTGGCGAGACGGGTGCCGGCGGCAATGGTACGACCACCGGGCCGGTCGATGATCCCGCATTCCCCCAGTGGCTGGCCGGGGCGCTGCAGCAAGCCCAGACCCAAGGAGTACAGGTTGCTTTCGTGAACGTCTGGGATGGCAACATGTCAGACGGGAACTGGCAATTCTCTGGTCCGGGTGCCAGCAAGCCGCTGGAAGCCGCTGCGTGGGACAAGTATTTCGGCGCAGGTGCCAGCTCAGGTAGCACCACCGGATCCAGCACTCCGCCGACAGGCAGCACGGGAAGCACCGGTTCGACCGGCGGCGCCACCGGGTCCAGCACCCCGGTTGCCGTCGGCACCGGCGCCGATCAGCTGGTACTGAACATCTCGGAAGACCGCTACGCCAACCGCGACACAACCTCCGATGCCAACGGCGACGCCACCTTCGTCGTGCTGGTCGATGGCAAACAGATCGGCGGCACCCTGAGTGCCACCGCGATGCATTCGTTGCACCAGACGCAGCCGTTCACCGTCAAGGGCAACTTCGGCACCGGCACGCACAACGTCGAGGTGCGGCTCACCAACGACGCCTGGAGCGGCGTGTCCAGCGCCACCACCGATCGCAACATCTACGTCGATGGCGTCACCTACAACGGCAAGGCGGTGGCCTACACCGGCCAGGACGTCAATGGTGCCGGCGCACGGTTCACTGTCTCAGGCGGCACCTCGACGACAGGCGGCACGGGAAGCACCGGTTCGACCGGCAGCACTACCGGCTCCAGCAGTCCGCCGACAGGCAGTACGGGAAATACCGGCTCAACCGGCAGCTCCACCGGAGCCGGCACCCCGGCTACCGTCGGCACCGGCGCCGATCAGCTGGTACTGCACATCTCGGAAGACCGCTACGCCAACCACGACACAACCTCCGATGCCAACGGCGACGCCACCTTTGTCGTGCTGGTCGACGGCAAACAGATCGGCGGCACCCTGAGTGCCACCGCGATGCATTCGTTGCACCAGACGCAGCCATTCACCGTCAAGGGCAACTTCGGCACCGGCACGCACAACG
>DATBKQ010000550.1:0-3859 GCA_036555825.1 Acetobacteraceae bacterium
GTCCAGATGACCTTCAAGACCATCGGTCAGTTCGGTTACAAGGCGCTCTGAGTCGGAGGAGATCAATGACCATGGCTCGGATCGGATCGGTCTGCTGGGCACTGGCACTGCTGGCTATGCCGCCGGTCGCGGCTTTCGCGGCGGCGCCGGCACCGGCGCCGGCGACCCAGGCCATGCGGATCGTCGCCGTGGTGAATGGCGATGTCATCAGCAACGCCGATGTCGACAACCGCACCAGGCTGTTTGCCCTGTCCACCGGTCTGCCGATGACACAGGACGTGCTCGACCGCCTGAAGCAGCAGATCACTCGGCAATTGATCGATGAGAAGCTGCGCATGCAGGAAGTGCAGCGCCGCAAGATCGTGGTTCCGGACAAGGCCATAGCCGGCGCCATTCACGAAATCGAGTCCCGCAACGGGCTGCCGCAGGGCGCATTGCAGCAGAAGCTCAGCGCAAGCGGGGTGGCATTCCGCACGCTGATCGATCAGTTGCGCACCCAGCTCGGCTGGAGCCAGGTGCTGAAGGAACAGCTCGGTGATCAGACCAAGGTCACCGACGCGGAAGTGGCGGAGCAGCAGCGGTTGTTGGCGGCACAGGTCGGCAAGCCGGAGTATCGCGTCGGCGAAATCTTCATCCCCGTGGAAGACCCCGCCGCCTTGGCGGATGCGCAGCGCTTCGCCGAAACGGTCATCAGCGAACTGCGCGCCGGTGCGCCTTTCCCGGTGGTTGCCGCGCAGTTCAGTCAGAACCAGACGGCTCTGCAAGGCGGGGCGTTGGGCTGGGTGCAGCCGAACCAGCTCGATCCCGAAGTGGCGCGTCTGGTTGCCGAAATGCCGGTCGGCGCGATCAGCAACCCGGTGAAGGTGCCTGGGGGATTCTCGATCGTCACCTTGCAGGGCAAGCGGGAGATTGGCCGGGAGATGGGCACGGTTCTTTCGCTGCGCCAAGTGTTCTTCCCGTTCTCCAGCGCCCTCAATCCGCAGGCACCGACCGAGCAGCAAAAACAGGCCCTGGAGAAGGCGCGGGGCATCAGCGCCAGCGTGCATAGCTGCGAGCAGATGGAGCAGGTTGCCAAGGAGAATAATTCGCCACGGCCGGCGGATCCGGGGGAAGTCAACCTGGACACGGTAAACCCACCGACCTTTCGTCAAGTGCTGGCGAACATACCGCTGTCGCGCGCCACTGAACCCGTGGTGACCAGCGACGGCATCGCGGTGCTGATCGTCTGTTCACGCGAGCAAAAGAATCTCGCGCAGCAGAGCAAGGAGGAGATTCAGGCGCAGATCCTTAACGAACGGGTGGAACTGCTCTCGCGCCAGCTGCTGGCCAACATGCGCCGCCGCGCCACGATCGACCTGCGCCCCAGCGGGGCGTGATCACCGCCCCACCGCTACGCGAGGTCATTGCGCGGCACGGGCTGGCAGCGAAGCGGTCGCTGGGCCAGCATTATCTGCTGGACGCAAACCTCACTGAGCGGATCGTGCGCGCCGCCGGCAGGCTGACCGGACGGCACGTGGTGGAAATCGGACCGGGCCCCGGTGGGCTGACGCGTGCGCTGCTGGGCTCCGATGCGGCCAGCGTCACCGTCGTCGAGCTCGATCAACGGGCGGTCGCGGCAATGCGTGAGCTTGCCGCGCAGGCCGGCGGACGGCTCCGGGTGATCCACGGCGATGCACTGGCACTCGACGCGGCGTCGCTGGTTCCCGCACCGCGGAGGATCGTTGCCAACCTGCCATATAACATCGCGACACCGCTACTGATCGCCTGGCTGAGGCGGGCGGAGGCATTCGAACAGCTCACGCTGATGTTCCAGCAGGAGGTGGCGGAACGCATCTGCGCCGAGCCGGCGGCGAGCGCGTACGGACGGCTGTCCATACTCACACAATGGACCTGTCAGACCGCGCTGCTGCTGATCATCCCGCCCGCCGCGTTCGTACCGGCTCCGAAGGTTTACTCTGCGGTGGTTGGACTGACGCCGCGTCCGGTCCAGCCGGAACCGGCACTGTTCGCCGCGATGGAGCGGTTGACCGCCGCCGCGTTCGGCCAGCGCCGCAAAATGCTGCGCCGCGCGCTCAAGCCGATCGGCGGAGAAATGCTGCTGCGGGACGCCAATATTGCACCCGATCGGCGCGCAGAGACGTTGAGCGTGGCGGAATTCGATCGGCTGGCACGGCTGCTAGTCACCTCAGAGACGGGCAACGAATTCGCCGAGCCCGGCCTGGCGTGACGTCGCGAGGCGCGCCGCGCGCAGCACCGCATGCACCGCGTCGACCGTCCGCTCCAGATCGTCATTCACCACGACATGCGCGAATTCCGGCCAGTGGCTGATCTCCTCCCGCGCCAGCGCCATGCGGCGGGCGATCTCGCCGGCATTGTCACCCGCGCGTGCGCGCAGCCGCGCCTCCAGCTCGCTCAGACTGGGCGGCAGAATGAACACCCCGACAACATCCTCCGGCAGCGCCGCCCGCAACTGTCGATGCCCCTGCCAATCGATGTCGAATACCACGTCCATGCCATCGCGCAGCGCCGATTCCACCGGCTGGCGTGGTGTCCCATACCAGTGCCGGCCGAACACCCGCGCTGATTCCAGCAATTCGCCGGATGCCAGCATGCGGTCGAATTCCTTCGGATCGCGGAAATGATAATCCACGTCATCCACTTCGCCGGCACGCCGCGGACGGGTTGTGACACTCACCGACCGCGTCAGTTCGGCATCCCGCGCCAGCAGCGCCGCCGCGATCGCGGTCTTGCCGGCACCGGATGGCGCCGACAGCACCAGGCACAGTCCACGGCGGGTGATCTTCATTCGATGTTCTGCACCTGCTCGCGCAACTGCTCGATGGCGGCCTTCAGCCGCAACCCGATCGCGGTCAGCCCGGTCGATGCGGACTTGCTGCACAGCGTGTTGGCCTCGCGGTTGAATTCCTGCACCAGGAAATCGAAACGCCGGCCGATACCGACCGCCTCGCGCAGCAGCGCATGCGCCGCCTGGATGTGGCTCGCCAACCGGTCCAGCTCCTCGCGCACGTCGGACCTCGCGGCGAGCAGCGCGACCTCCTGGGCGATGCGTTCCTCGGGCAAGGACGGCGCCTCGCGCAGCAGTGCCGCCAGGTTGTCCATCAGCCGGGCGCGCTGCGTCTGCGGCTGATCCGACGCCGCATCCGTGGCCTGGCGGTGCAGTGCGGCGATCTCGTCGAGCAGGCCTCTCAGCGTGCCTGCCAAGCGCGCCCCCTCTGCCTGCCGCGCCGCGATCAGCGCGGCCAGCGCCCGCGAAAGTCCCGCCACCACGGGTCCTGTATCGATCGCCCCCTCGTCCGACGAGGCTGGCCGCAGCACACCGGGCAGCGCCAGCAATGCCTCGGCGCGTGGCGCCGGGCTGCCGGGAATCCGACGGTGCAGTTCCATCGCCAGCTCCAGCGCCTGTTCGAGCGCGGCTGGATCAGGGACGAGCCGCGGCTCGCTCTCGCGCCTTACCGACAGGTTGGCCGTCACATTGCCGCGTCTCAGGGCCTTGCCCGCCGCCTCGCGCAGGGCCGGTTCAATGCCATCCCAGCCGGGCGGCAGGCGAAACCGCAGGTCGAGCCCGCGGCCATTGACGCTGCGCAGCTCCCATACCCAGGCGAAGCCCTCCGCGCTGCCTTCGGCGCGGGCAAAGCCAGTCATCGAGGCAAGGGCCGTCATGCGCGGCCTTGTATCAGCGCGATGCCGTCGTGAGAATCCCGCGTCATGGAAAAGCTGCGCACTGTGCTGATCACTGGCGCGTCCTCGGGAATCGGCGCGGCGCTGGCCCAGGCGCTCGCGCGGCCCGGCGCGACGCTCCATGTGTCCGGCCGAGACCAAGGGCGACTTGCCGCTGTCG
>DATBKQ010000551.1:0-6348 GCA_036555825.1 Acetobacteraceae bacterium
TTCGGCGCGCCGTTGGCGATCATGAAATGCGCGAACAAGCCGTTGCCGTCGTTCGGCCCCACCGTCGTCATCTGCGGTCCGATCGCGTAGATCTTGCGCATGCCCTTGCCACGCAGCACCTGCTGCATTGGCTTGAAGAAATCCCAGCGCGCATCCCAGGTGTTGGGGACGTCCGACAGCTTGAAGCCGGCCTTCTCGACCAGATCGCCCCATACATGGAACGGCTCCGCGCCCTGGCTGAGCGGAACCAGATAGTAGCTGCGCCGCTTGGTGACGCTGTTGTAGTAGCTGGATGCCAGCAGGGCGGTGTGGCTGAGCTCGGATTTGTGCGCCTCGACGATGTCGCTGACGTCCACGATCTTATCGTTCCACGCGTTCTGCGGCAGGATGGTGTAGGGCGCGATGTGGAAGATCAGGTCCGGAACCTCGCCGGTGGTCAGTGCCGAGATGACCTTCTGGTTCAGCGCCGTGAACGGCATGATGCTGAGCTCGATCTTGTTGCCGCTGGCCTTCTCGTAGTTCGCTACGGTGTTGCGGAACGCCGCGTCCTCTTCCGGCACGAAGCCCTGATCGCGCCAGACGATGGCGGTGCTGGCCGCGGCGTTTGCTATATAGGGGCACGCGAGCGCCCCCGCCGCCAGTGTTCCCAACGATGCGCGAATCAAGGAGCGCCGGCTCATGCTCGTCATGGCCGTTTCCTTCCCTGCTGCAAGCCCAAGTCGCCCAGTCGGCGATTATTTGTAACTGCCGCGAACGTATGACCGGCCAGCCACGGCAGTCAAAAATTATCTGAACCGGGCCACGCGCAACATGGCGTGAAGCTGCACCCTGCACTGTGCGCGCGGCTGATGCAGGCGGCGCTGTGCCGTCAGCTTCCGTGCTGACCGCACAGCCATCGCAGCGGGATCATTCGGTTCCTGCCTGGTTTCCGAATCGCAGCGGAGCGTGAGTCGCGTGCGACGCATGATCCGCCGCGTGAATCGGATACTCAAACCAAGGAGCGACGTGCCGGCTTTCACTGAAAATCGACACTAGCGGATGAACCCTTCAAGCTCATTCTTCGCCCAGGCAATCACCTCCTTGTTGGACTGTCCGGAATAGACCCTGGCGAACATCGTCGGGTGAATGGCCCGAGCGTACATTTGAGCGGCGATGTCCGGGGGCGCCGGCCAGGCGGTGATGTTCTCATGCGCATCGTGCCAGGGACGCATCGGGTAGTTGTACACAGTGCCTTTCGGCGGCTCGACCTGTGACCAGATTTCGAAGTTGGACATGCTGATCAGCGGCGGCAGGTCATAGCCGTTCGCGGCGGTGTCGCGCTCCTCGACCTGCTTGCGCTGCTGCAGGAACTGCGCGAGCTCCTTTGCCGCCGTCTTGTTCGGACTGAACCCCCAGACCCCCCAAAACGTATAGTTGTACGGGTTGAAGCGTCCCTTCGGTCCCGCCGGGCATGGGAAAGTCCAGCAATCCTGGGCGATCTTCGGCGCGTCACGCTTGGCCACCGACCAGGCCGACGGCGGGTTCATGATCAACGCGCTGTGTCCGGAAATCAGTGCCCGGTTGTTGGAGGCATCGTCGTAGCTGACCGTATCGGGCGGCAGGAACTTCGCCAGCTTGCGCACATAGTCCAGGACCTCGTTGACCGCATCGGACTCGACGGTGATCTCGCCCTTGGCGTTCACCAACTCGGCGCCGAACGCCGAGTAGATGATGCCGGTGTTGTTGATCGAGTCCCCGGTCTGTCCCAGGCCGAGACCGAACGCGAACCCAGCCTTCTGGCATGCCTCGGCCGCCTTGAGGAATGCGTCGTAGGTCCAGTTCGCCGCCGCCTTGGGATCCGACTCGTGAGCCGGATACATCTCGACGATGTCGATGCCGGCGTGCTGCTTCAGCAGGCTGATCCGTCCACAGCAGTTCAGGTTCAGCGTGCCGGTGCTGGATGGCAGCGCGCGCCAGCTCCCGTTGAGCTTCGAGAGGTACTCGTGGATCGGGCTGTACTGGCCGTACTGGGCGGTCATCTCCTTGACCACGTCGTCCACGGGCTCGAGCAGTTCGGCGTATGTGTTGACGTTCCAGTTGGAGAACGGCAGGAAATCGTGCCCGGTCTTCGCCTGCGCCTCGGCGGCCTGGGTGATCTGGATCTTGTTGCCGTTCGAGGTGATGAAGTCGAGCGTGACCTCGACCTTGTTCTTCTCCGCCCAAGCGGTGACCTGTTTCCGCATCACGTCGTTGGCGGATGGCACCCAATGATCCCAAAATCCGAGGGTGAGCTTTCCGGCAGCACCCGCAGTCCTGATATGCACAAGCGGCAGAGAAGCCGCGGCGCCGGCGAGCGTCAGTGCCCGTCGGCGTGTCACGCTCCGTGGTTTCATGGCGTACACTCCCTGTGCGGCCACGGGTGCGTGGCCGTTCTCGTTTGTTCACGTCGCGCGGGCCGGCGGCCCGTGCGAGGCCACTCGCGGCTCGCCTCGACGGCAGGCCTCGAGGCCAGCCACGGAGCGCGGCCGGATTATTGCCGTCGGGCCGCGGAAAATGCGAGGGCTTTCTTCAAACCTTCCCGGCTGCCGCGATCCGGGTCTTGCCCGAGGCGTGTCGGGTGGCAGATTCTGCAAAATGATTGAGACAGATCAAAGTGCCGGCCGGCGCGCCGTGTAAAACCACCGGCCAACGCCGGATGGCCGACTATGCCATCGTTGCGGATCGCCGATGCTCAGGCCCCGCGGCGGCGCTTGGAACCCTTGGCAACGCCCCGATGTACGACTCTGTTGACCAGTCCTTAATGCGCTCCACGCCTAAGAGGGGCAGGTCGCAATGATGGGGCGGGGCGGAATGGTCGGGCGATGGCTGCTGATCCTGGCGTGCCTGCTGCCTGGGTTGCTGATGGAACACCGGGCCGTGGCGCAAAGCCGGCTGGCTGAATTCATCGCCCAGGTCAGTCCGCAGGACCTGATGCCCGGCGCCGACCGGTTCGGCCCAGTGGAAGGTCAGCCGCCAACCGTGCAGGTCATGGCGGGCTCCCGCCTCCTGGGCTACGCCTACATCAACGCCGACTGGGTGAACTCGACCGGTTACTCCGGCCGGCCGATCCAGATCCTTATCGGTCTCGCGACCGACGGCCGCATCACTGGTGCACGGCTGATGGACCACCACGAGCCGATCGTGCTGATCGGCATTCCGCCGGCAAAGATTTCCAGCTTCATCAACGGCTATGTCGGCCGCAACGCGCTGGAGATCGCGCACGCCGGCCCCGGCGCACGCCCCCCGGTCGACATCGTCAGCGGCGCCACCGTGACCGTGACGGTGATCGCCGACAGCATCATCCGTTCGGCAATCCGCGTTGCCCGCGCCAAGGGCCTGGACACCTCGGCCGCCACCGCCGCGCAGTCGCACCGCACCATCGATCCGAATGTGGCGGTCGAGGAGAACTGGCAGCAGCTCACCGGTGACGGATCGGTGCGCCGCCTGGCCCTCAGTGTGGGCGAGGTCAATGCGGCTTTCGTCAAGGCGAACAACCCGGACGCTGCCGCGCACCCGGAATCCACGTCGCCGGACGACAGTTTCGTGGACCTCTATGTCGGTTTGGCCAGCGTCCCCTCGATCGGCCGCAGCCTGCTGGGCGAGGCAGGCTACGAACGCCTGCTCCAACGGCTGCAACCCGGCCAACAGGCGATCCTCATCGCCGGCAATGGCCTCTACTCGTTCAAGGGCTCGGGTTATGTCCGCGGCGGCATCTTCGATCGGATCGAGCTGATCCAAGGTGAGAGCAGCATCCGCTTCCGCGATCGCGATCACCTGCGGCTGGGCGACATCGCCGCCGCCGGCGCTCCATCCTTTCATGACACCGACCTGTTCATCGTTCCAAGCGGTGCGACATTCGACCCGGCGGAGCCCTGGCGCTTGCAGCTTCTGGTACAGCGCGCCTGGGGTGCGCGCGACAAGGCCTTCCTGACATTCGATGTCGGCTACCAGGTACCCGACAAGTATCTGCGTGCCGAGACCCCACCGGCAGCGCCCGCCGCTGCCCAGGCGGCGCCCCCGCCAACCGAGGCGGCCGAGCCGCCGCTCTGGCAATCCCTGTGGCGGGCGCGCCCGGTACAGATCGGCATCCTTTGCGTCGCGCTGCTGGTGCTGACCGCGATCTTCTTTTTCCAGGACTGGCTCGCCGCCCGGCCCACCCTCTACGGCCGCGTGCGGTTTGGATATCTCGTGTTCACCCTGGTCTGGCTCGGCTGGTACGCGCAGGCGCAGCTCTCGGTGGTGAACGTGCTCACGTTCCTCAACGCGCTGCGCACCGATTTCCGCTGGGACTACTTCCTGATGGCGCCGCTGATCTTCATCCTGTGGTTCGCGGTCGTCGCCTCCGTGCTGTTCTGGAACCGCGGCGCGTTCTGCGGCTGGCTCTGTCCGTTCGGTGCATTGCAGGAACTGTTGAACGCGGCTGCGAAAAAGGTCGGCATTCCGCAGCTGCGCATCCCGTTCGGGGTTCATCAACGCCTGGTAACGTTGAAATACATCATCTTCCTGGTGCTGTTCGGCATCTCGCTGAGCGCGCTCTCCACCGCCGAGCAGCTTGCCGAAGTCGAGCCCTTCAAGACCGCCATCGTCCTGCGCTTCCTGCGGTCCTGGCCGTTCGTGCTGTATGCCGCGGCGCTGCTTGCGGCGAGCCTCACGGTGGAGCGCGTGTTCTGCCGCTATCTTTGCCCGCTGGGCGCGGCCTTGGCGATTCCGGCGCGGCTGCGAATGTTCGATTGGCTCCGGCGCTACCGCGAATGCGGCAATCCGTGCCAGCGCTGCGGCAATGAATGCCCGGTGCAGGCGATCCACCCGGAAGGACACATCAATCCCAACGAATGCATTCAGTGTCTGCACTGCCAGATGCTCTACCACAACGATCAGAAGTGTCCGGTGATGATCGCCAGGCGACAGCGGCGCGAACGGCGCGAGGCGCTGTCCACGCCACCCACCGAATTGGCTGCGATGCGGCAGAACAGCCGCGGCGCCGAGTGAACCCCGCGAAGGAGGGAAGCATGAGCGACGACACCAGCAACAAGAACAGCGGTGTAGGCCGGCGAGGCCTGCTGGGCCGCACTGCCACGCTGGCGGGCGCTGCCGGCCTCGCTGCCGGCACCGGCTCGGCCGCATTGCTGCGCGGCGCCCTCGCGCAGCAGCGTCAGGCCGCGGCCCAGGGCAACAGCGCGGAGGTGAAGCCGGGCGACCTGGACGAGTATTACGGCTTCTCTTCCAGCGGACAGACCGGCGAAATCCGCATCATCGGCCTGCCTTCCTCACGCGAGCTGCTGCGCATCCCGGTGTTCAACCGGTGCAGCGCCACCGGCTGGGGAATCACCAATGAGAGCCGCAAGATCCTGACCGAGGGAATGCTGCCCGCCACCAAGGCGTTCCTCGAGAAACGTGCCGGTGGCTACGACTACTATAACGGCGATGCGCACCATCCGCACATGTCGTTCACCAACGGCACCTACGACGGCCGCTATCTATGGATCAACGACAAGGCGAACTGCCGCGTCGCGCGCATCCGCTGCGACGTGATGAAGACCGACAGGATCATCGAGATTCCCAACGCATCCGACATCCACGGCCTGCGGCCACAGAAATTTCCCCGCACCGGCTACGTGTTCTGCAACAGCGAGCACGTGATCCCCATCCCGAACGACGGCAAGGTGCTGGACGATCCGCAGCATAACTACTGGTCGGTCTATACCGCGGTGGACGGCGACAAGATGCAGGTCGCGTGGCAGGTGCTGGTGGACGGCAATCTCGACAACACGGATGCCGACTATCAGGGCAAGTATTCGTTCTCCACCTGCTATAACCCGGGCAAGGGAATGACGGTCGCCGAGATGACCGATCACGAACAGGCCTGGGCGGTGATCTTCGACATCAAGGCGATCGAGGGGGCGGTGGCCCGCGGCGACTACAAGGAGATCAACGGGGTGAAAGTGGTGGACGGGCGCAAGGGCTCGAAATACACCCGCTACCTGCCGGTGCCCAACTCCCCGCACGGTTGCAACACTGCACCCGACGGCATCCACGTCGTGTTCAATGGCAAGCTCTCTCCCACGGTCACGGTGATCGACGTTCGCCGGCTCGACGATCTGTTCGCCGGCAAGATCAAGGAACGCGACATCGTCGTAGCCGAGCCGGAGCTCGGTTTGGGTCCGCTGCACACGGCGTTCGACGGCCACGGCAATGCCTTCACCACGTTGTTCATCGACAGCCAGATGGTGAAATGGAACATCGAGAAGGCCCGTCAGGCCTTCGCCGGACAGAAGGTGGACCCGATCGTCCAGAAGATCGACGTGCACTACCAGCCGGGGCACAATCACA
>DATBKQ010000552.1:0-6189 GCA_036555825.1 Acetobacteraceae bacterium
ACCGGCCAGCATCTCGGTGCGCTGCGCGAGGAACCGGCGCACACGCTCCTGCATGCGATTGAACGCCGTCGCCGCCTGCCGGACCTCGGTCGCGCCCTCCGGCTTGATCGGACCGATGTCCCGCCCCATGCCGAACGCCTCAGCCGCCGAGGCAAGCCGCCGGATCGCCCGCACCTGGTTGCGCATGAACAGCGCGGCGATGCCGAACAGCAGCATCGACATCCCGACGATCCAGACCACGAAGATATAGATGGTGCCGGCGTAGAGCCGCTTGCGCGGCGCGTTGACGTTCAGCACGCCGTCCGACAGTTGCACGCGGATCACCACCTGGCGCGGATCGGATACCCAGTCGGCGTAGAACGGCAGGCGGAGCTTCTCCCACAGCGAGTGGGCCAGATCGTCGTCCATCGGACCCAGGATGTTGGTCGAACGCGTGGTGGCCAGCCTGGCGCCTGGTTCGATATTCATATCGAGTTCGAATTCGTGGTTCGCCTGGCGCAGAATCCAGGCGCGATCCGCCGGGTCCGGGAAGCGGCGCAGCAGCTCGAGCGTGTAGGCGATCTCGGCCCCGACAGCGCTCGCCAGCCGGCGGGAGACGAGGTCCAGATGGCTGCCGTAGAAGATCTGCAGCGCGACCGCCTGTAGCAGCACGAGCGGCAGCAGGATCATCAGCAGGCTGCGCCCAAGCAGCGAGCGTGGCAGCACCTTGCGGATGCCGCGGCTCACCACGCGCCCGGGCAGCAGGTCCGGCATCTCAGAGGCCCGGCTTCAGCACGTAGCCGCGTCCACGCACGGTGTGCAGAAAGCGCGGCTCGCGCGGGTCCGTTTCCACCTTGCGGCGCAGTCGCGTCACCTGCACGTCGATCGCGCGCTCGCCGGAATCGTCCATGCCGAGCGCACCGGCGATCTCCTCGCGCGACAGTACCTCGTTCGCCTTGCGCGCCAGGGCGACCAGCAGCGCGGCCTCGCCGCCGGTCAGGCGGACCGGACCCTCGGGGCCGGTCAGCTCCCCCCGCTCCACGTCGAAGCTCAGTTCCCCGAGCTGCACCGGACCGGATGGCGGTTCCGACGTTGGCGGCGTCCGGCGCAGCATCGCGCGGATGCGCAGCACCAGTTCGCGCGGCTCGAACGGCTTGCCCAGGTAGTCGTCGGCGCCGGCCTCGAAACCGGCGATCCGATCTTCCGGCGTGCCCCGCGCGGTGAGCAGCAACACCGGCAGGTGGTTGCCGCGCTCGCGGCGCACCGATTCCGTCAGGGTCAGACCGCTTTCCCCCGGCATCATCACGTCGAGCACCACGATATCGGGGTGCATGAACCGCAGCTTATCGCGCGCGTCGGCGGCGGTTTCCGCCGTGGTGACACGAAAGCCCTCGCCAACCAGATAGCGCGACAGCAGCGCACGCAGCCTGGCGTCGTCGTCCACCACCAGGATGTGGGCATCCTCCGCCATCAGTCCCCTCTTGCGTGGTGCGCATCGATATAGGTTCGCGCGCTGTCGTCCATGATGGCGCGCAATACCCGGCGAAAGCCATCCACCGCATCCGTGCCCGCCGCGCGATACGCCGGCCCCAGCCGCTCCCTCTGCCGCTCGAACAGCCGGCGCTCCAGCCCCGCCCCCGCCTGGGTCAGCGACAGCAGGCGCTGGCGCCGGTCGGCGCGACCGGGTGACTGCGCCACGTAGCCGCGCTCCACCAGCTCACCCAGCACGCGGGCCAGCGACTGCTTGGTGATGCGCAGGATGCCGAGCAGTTCGGTCACGGTAATGCCCGGGTTGCGGCCGATGAAGTGCAGCGCGCGATGGTGGGCGCGGCCGAGGCCCAGTTCGTCCAGCGCGACATCCGCCGCGTTGGTGAAGTCGCGATAGGCAAAGAACAGCAGGTCCTGCGCCATGCGGAGCTCTGATTCGGTTGCATCGGCCTTCGATTCGGGCATGGCGGGTATTCCTGGGCTTTTGCGGGAATTTACGTCAGCAATGTTGACTTACCCGGTCGGATCATCGTAAAAGTCACCGCTTATGGGAAACAATGTTGCGGAGGACGGCCCCATGGAGTTGGTTCCTTTCGACGACCGGGACGGCTGGATCTGGTGGGATGGCGCCCTGGTGCCTTGGCGCGACGCGAAACTGCATGTCCTGACGCATGGGCTGCACTATGCCAGCGCCGTGTTCGAAGGCGAACGGGCGTATGCCGGCAATATCTTCCGGTTGCGCGACCACACCGACCGGCTGATCAATTCGGCGCGCATCCTGGGGTTCGAGCTCCCCTACACCGCCCGCCAGATCGATGCGGCGTGCAACGAGGTGCTGGCGGCCAACGGCCTGACCGACGCCTATGTGCGCCCGATCGCCTGGCGCGGCAGCGAGATGCTGGCGGTCGCGGCACAGCACACCAAGATCCACCTGGCGATCGCCGCCTGGCCGTGGCCCAGCTATTTCGGCGACGACCGGATGGCCGGTATCCCCATGGGAATGGCCGAGTGGAAGCGGCCGTCGCCGGACACCGCGCCGACCGCGGCGAAGGCGACCGGCCTCTACATGATCGGCACGCTGTCGAAGCACTGCGCCGAGCAGCAGGGGTACGCCGACGCCTTGATGCTGGACTGGCGCGGCAACGTCGCCGAGACGACCGGAGCCAACATCTTCTTTGTCATGGACGGCGAACTGCATACGCCGGCGCCTGACTGCTTCCTGGACGGCATTACGCGGCGCTCGGTCATGAGCTTGGCACGGCGGCGGCAGATGAAGGTGGTGGAGCGGCACATCGCCAGCGCCGAGATCGGCCGCGCCACCGAGGTGTTCCTGGCCGGGACCGCCGCGGAAGTGACGCCCGTGCGTGAGATCGCCGAACACCACTACACGCCAGGCCGCATCACCGAGACGCTGCTGCGGGGCTACGATGCGCTGGTGCGGCAGTCGCCGGCGGAGGTCGCCAAGCTGGTGGCGGCATGACCGCGCGACGGCTCAGCGCCGCTCGGGCGGGATGTCGCGCACCGCGGCGATGAACGCGGGCAGGTCGGCCGGGTCCCATTTCAGACGGACGCGCTGCGTGGACGCCGGCTGACGTGCCAGGCCGACACCGGGCCGGTGCTCCGCGCGCGGGCGGATCGGGCGCGGCGCGAAGCCACCGCCGCAATTGGGGCAGACGTTGCACAGCACCGTCGCCGCACAATGGGCGCAGAACGTGCACTCGTAGCTGCATATACGGGCATCGGTCGCGTCCGGCGGCAGGTCCTTGTCGCAGTATTCGCAGTTCGGGCGCAGTTGCAGCACGGTCGCTCCTCATCCCTCGGGTGGCGCCGTCGAAAGCCACCAACCTTCACCGTCAAGCCAGCAGGTATCGTCCGGTTCATCCGGGGGACGCCTGAGTGAGCGCACCGGAGGCATGAAGCGCGAGCCTCGGAGCGCGCTTGCCAATCTGGTTTCGGCCTCGGGATCGCGAGCGCCGATACAGTCGATGATGCCGACGCGACAGACACTGCGGGCAGCGTAGCGATGCCGGTGGCCGCGCCGGCGGGTGATCAGCACGAATGCGCCAAATTGGTCTTCAGCGGTGAGCGGCACAAGCAGGCTGCCGCCTTCTGCCAGCAAGTCGAGCCACGCCAGCGACACGTGCGTGACACCGGCATTGACAATGATGGCATCGGCCGGCCGCTCTGGGTGGAAGGTAAAGCCGTCGGCGATGACCACATTCGCCTGCGGCCACTCGTGCGCCAGGTTGGCGCACGCGCGATCGGCTAGCATCGCATCGATCTCGACCGCGGTGACCATGCCGTCGCGGCCGACGATGTCGGCGAGGATGGCGGTGTAATAGCCGGTGCCGATGCCCACATGCATGACGTGTTGGCCGGCTGCGAGCGCGAGCTGATCATAGCAGAATGCCCACAGGCTCGGCTGACCGTTGTTCAGCCGGCGCGTCGCGTCGATCGCGATCAGCACGTCGTGGCAGAGGTGGCGTGGATCGGCGTCTTCAGTGGTCCAATAGTCGCTCAGGTACCACGGAGAGAGGAGGCGCCACGGTCCTGGGCCGGCAAAATGTTCGCGCGGCACCGTGGCGAATGCCGCAACAACCGCCGGCGAGCGCACGCGCGCGACATGTCGCAATTCCTCGGCAAACCAGCGGCGTGCAGTGTTCAGTTCATCTCGGGTCACGTTGGGTGCGTTATGCATTCGACCGGATCGCGGCGAGGACACGGTCGACCAGTTCGCCAACGGGCAGCGTGCCATCGAGGCGCAGCACCGGACACGACAGGGTCTGCAGCCATGCCTCGTGACGCGGCAGGCTGCGGCCCCCGCGCGTGCCGTCGTCGTAGTGCGAGGCCCACTCGATAAATTCCGGATCGACCAAACCACGACGCGCCTCGCGATCACGCAGTCGGAGCATGCGGATCTCGGTGGGAACGCGCAGGAAGACGATGAGCTCGACCATAGGTGTGATCGGGCTGGCCCAAGAATCGATTCCGCCGCTCAACACCCAGGCGTCACGTGGCACGAACATTTCCTGCATCAGCCGGATGCGGTCAGGGATGTCGCGCGGCTGCTGGTAAGGTGGATCGGTCGGCAGCCAGTAGTAGTCATCGGTATCGTGGTGCGGAATCGACAGCGCGTCTGCCACGGCGCGACCGAGCGTGGTGACGCCGCAGCCAGGGGCACCGGTGATGTGGATGCGTCGGCCTGGCATGGTGGTGTTTATAGTTGCTGCCGGGTGACGCGCGCCACTTCATCTGTTGTGGTGCGCCACGTGGCGCCGCGCCCCAGCACACGCGACAGCGCCTCGCGCAGCCAGCGGATGCGATGCGCCTGGCCGGCGATCCACGGGTGCAAGGTCAGGTTGAAGCATGCGCCACCTTCATCGTGCAGCCAGGCAAAGCCGGCGGCGATGTTGTCAGCCCAGACCGGGGGCGATACCCGCCGCAGCCACATGCACTCCAGGTCGTTCCACTCCGGCTGCGGCGGAAGGGCAATGAGATGGCGATCGAGCAGGAACGGACGATCGTCGCTCGCCCAGTCGGTGGTGTAGCCGAAGCCCGCCTCCGCCAGCAGCGCCGGGGTGCGCTCCGACTCGTTGAAGTCCTGGCCGCACCAGCCGAGCGGCGTGTCGCCGGTGGCCGCATGCACCGCGTCGCGGCTTTCGACGATCGACGCACGCTCCTCCGCCTCGGTCATCCGGCTGGTGATCCGGCGTGTCGCGCAGGTGCCGTGCGCCATGAAGCAGGCGTTGCGGCGGACCAACTCG
This sequence comes from Acetobacteraceae bacterium, assembly GCA_036555825.1. Taxonomy (GTDB): domain Bacteria; phylum Pseudomonadota; class Alphaproteobacteria; order Acetobacterales; family Acetobacteraceae; genus JAMXLO01. Next base: position 5,232 of record DATBKQ010000552.1, read on the forward strand.
TCCACCAGTTCCGGATAGCGCTTCGCTGCCGCCGCACCCAGCGCCACACTCGGCGTCAGCGCGAACCGGTCGAGCACATCCAGCACGCGGAAGATGCCGACGCGCGCGCCGTATTCGCGCTGGCTCCAGGTCAGCCAGTCGGGAAAGAACTTTCCCAGCGGCGAGACGATGCGGGGGTCCGGATTGGCGTCGGGCGGCGGGTTCAATTCCCAGTAGTCCAACACCAGCGTCACGGTGAAGGCGATGCGCGCATCGCCGGGCCAGGCGAAGCGCGGCGCCTCGCTCAGCGCGCGGAACGCGTGGTGGGTGTGATCCATTCCGGGGCGGCGTTGCTCGCCGACCGGCGGCGTGTTCGCGGGCTCAGCCATTGGCGGCCTCCCTTGCCGCGAGGTGCGATTCGATCAGCGGCAGGTGATGCTGGTTGAACCAGTCGGTGATCTCGCCCGCGGTGGTGAGCCAGACGCCGGGATGCGACAGGATGTACTCGATCGCGCCGCGGAAGGCGCGGATGCGATGCGGCTGGCCAACCCAGTATGGGTGCAGCGCGATGCACATCACGCGGCCCTGTTCCGCGCCTTCGTCGTACACGGTATCGAAGTAGTCGCGAATCTGCCGGGCGAAGTCGTCCGCCTCCTGCCCGCGGCGATGCAGGATGACGTCGTTGATGTCCACCGAATAGGGCATCGAGATCAATCGCCCGGTCTTCACGTTCAGCGGGAAGGGCTGGTCGTCGTGGTAGAGGTCGGCGGTATAGTCGTAGCCGCATTCCGCGGCGAGCTCGAACGTGTCCAGCGTGTTGGTGATCGCCGGGCTGAACCAGCCGCGCAGCCGGCGTCCAGTCAGGCGCTGATGGATATGCTTGCTCTCCTCCATTGCCGCGCGTTCTTCCTCGGCGGAGAAATTCCAGTGGTAGCGGGTGTTGTAGATGCCGTGCGACATGTATTCCCAGCCACGCTGC
>DATBKQ010000553.1:0-6056 GCA_036555825.1 Acetobacteraceae bacterium
GCGAGATCGCCGGCCGCCACCATCGCCCGGAAGGCTGGCAGCGGCCCGCGCTGCGCAGCTCTTTCGGCGCCCGGGTGATCCATTCCGCTTCGCAGATAGCGCGCCAAGGTGCGGGGTTCAACGCGCCTTGTTCCATGCTAAAGCATGATGAGGTCAGGTTTGACCTCACCCTGCTTTAGCTTTCTTTGGCTGAGCGCGTGATTCAGACCTCCCGGCGGTTTCGCCTTTGGTCATCACGCGCTAAGCAACGGCCATGATCGAGCTCGATTACGTCGCGTTACGCGCCACGCCGGTGGCGACGGACCCGTTTCCCCATGTGGTGGTGCCGAATTTCGTGCCGCCCGAGCGGCTGCGCGCCGTGGTTGCCGATCTGCCGGGCATGAGCCGGCGCGGTTCGTTTCCGCTCGATGGGCTGGCGCTCGGACCCGATGCGCGGGCGCTGATGGACGAGATGGAAGGGCCTCGGCTGCGCGCGGCGATCGGCGAGCGGTTCGGGCTGGACCTCGAGGGCGCCCCGACCATGGTGACGCTGCGCGGCTGGACCACCGAGCGCGACGGCTACATCCACGTCGATTCGACCGCCAAGCGCGTCACGGTGCTGCTGTACCTGAACCCGGCGGGCGACGCCTGGTCGCAGCACGAAGGCTGTCTGCGCCTGCTGCGTGGACCGGACGACCTGGAGGACTACGCGGTCGAGGTGCCGCCGGTGAACGGCACGCTGCTGGTGTTTCCCAACGGCCCGACCGCGTGGCATGGGCACCGGCGATTCACCGGTCAGCGCTACTCGGTGCAGCTCAATTACATGACGACCGACGCCAAGGCGCGCAGCGAGCTGCGGCGGCACCGGGTCTCGGCCTTCATGAAGCGCCTGACCCGCGCAGCCTGAAGCTTACGAAACGTTCATACAAGGAAAAAAGCCAGGAAAAGCCGGGCGGGGAATCAATCCTTTGCTTGGCCAGGAGGTAACCATGATTGGAGCGCGGAGCGCATTGCTGGGTGCCGGCCTGCTGCTGGGTGCGCCGGCGGCGATGGCCGCGACACCCGAGGGCGGCCACTACGTATGGGTCCCCAACGGCGCCGAGGTGATCGTGGTGCCGCACGAGACGGTGGCACCGGTCGATTTCCCGGTCGCGCACATGGTGGCGCAGCAGGAGGCGATGATGCGGCGGATGTTCGCCGACATGGATTCGCTGATGGCGACGGCGCTGCCCGACCCGGATCGGATGATCCGTTCGGTGATGTCGGGCCTGCCGCAGGTGCCGGCGGGGTCGCCGATGGGATCCACCGTGGTGGTGACCTCGATCACCACACCCGGCGGCACGTGCAGCCAGACGATCACCTATGGTTCCCCGGGCAAGGGCAGCCAGCCGGTGGTGCATGTCAGCAGCAGCAGCGGCGACGCCTGCGGCACGATCCATTCGTCGAGCCCGCTGACGGTCACCCAGCCGCTGCCGGAGCCGCGGACGGTCGCGCCGGTACCAGCCAGGCCCCGGCATGAGCGGCTGTGGACCGTCGGCTATCCGCCGCACCGGATCACCCCGGGCATTCCGCCGCGCACCTGACGGTACGTCGGTCAGGCAGCGGCTCTGGCCACCGCCGGAATTGTCCAAGTGCCATCGAGGATCGACGGATCGGGCTCCCGCGGCCAATAAAGGCGCATCATCAGAATGAACCTGCCGGCCGGCGCCGGGAGCCAGTTCGACGCCTTGTCCGGTCCCGGTGATTCCTGCTGTACGTACAGGTCGACGGACCCATCGTCGTTGCGCTTCAGGTTCTGCCGCAGACTGATCGAGTAGCGGTTGATCGGGTTAGCCACGAAGAAGTAGTTGGCGTCGTACATGGTAATCGACCAGAACCCCTCTGCCGGCGGCAGTTCGTCCTTGCCGAAGTGCACCACATACCTGTTGCCGCCGTCATAGGCGCGGCCGTTGGCATCCTTCAGGGATGTCGGGTAGACCGCGTCCTGCGGCCGGTTGGCACCAAGGCCGATCGCGGTGATAAGCGCCCGCATCAGATAGTCGGTGCCGTAGATCCCGGTCTTCGTTGTGTAGTTCCAGCCATTGATGTCCGTGACGGCGGCGTTGGTCTTGAACTGCAGCATGATGCGGTCGAAGGCGGTTTGCGGAATGCGCTTGACGAAGTCGGCGTTCAGCCTGCTGGCATCGAAATCCTGCCCGGGCACCAAACCGATTCTGGCGAACCGTGCCAGGGCGAGTGCATCCGCCGGCACGGGCGGGTTTGCCTTCATCAACCGCGCCAGCAACGTGAAGTAGGCAACCGCATCCATCCGGTTCACCTGATCACGCACCGCGATCTTCATGTCGACCGACGGGTCCACAGAACCGGGCGGCGGCGAATAAGACTGACCGTAGGCGCTGAGCGGAACAAGTCCGACCTGATCCTGCAGCGCGTGCACGGCGGCGTAGTCCTCCGGCGTGCCGGTGCAGTAGATGCGCCCGAGGATCCAGACCATGTTCGTCGGTGACCTGTATTCCTTGATGCCGCTTGGCAACGCTCCCTTCCAGCCTGGGCCGGTGATCGCATAGGTCTGTGCGCCGGTGCCGGTCGTGCGGGTGCCCGGCACCTGGAACACCGTCGTCCAGCCGTCGAGCATCGGAAACAGGAAGTAGCGGCCCTTCATGTCCGGGATGCTGAGCACCCACGGCTCTTTGGCCAGATCGACCCAGGCAGTGGTATAGAGCGTATCGGCGTTCGGGGCCGTCACGTCCCGGAACGAGGCGTCCGGGTAGTTCCGCGCCTTGATGAGCTGACCCATGGGGGCGCGGTTTCCCCCCGGTGAACCCACGTTGGTCATCACCCGCCGGGTCATCTCCATCGTGACCAGCGGGTAGCCGTAGATGTAGGCGTCGGTCGCAATCCAGAAGTCTTCCAGCCCCTCCGGCGGAAGCAGGCTGTCCTCGGCCCTGGCAAGCTTGCCCGATGCGGTGCCAGCCAGCAGGCTGACGGAGCCGAGTGCCACGTAGCGGCGTGAGATGTTCATCAGACTGTCTTCCCTGCCAACCTGTTGCCTTGCATGCCTCTGCCGTGGGAAGCGGTAGCGCGGTGCGCGACGCGGCACTATGCAGAATCGGAAGCAGTCAACGGAATGGCGGGTGCCACAGCGCCGTCAGACACGCCGGCGGCCGAGTGTGGCGGAAGGAGATTCGCCGAACAGCCATTTGTAGTGGACCGAAAACCGTCCCAGTTCCCAAAATCCCAGGTCCGTGGCGATCCCGGTGACCGTTGCAAGCCGGGGATCTGCCGCAATCAGCGCCTGGCGCGCCAACCGCATGCGGCGCAGCCAGAGGAAGCGATGCGGGCCGAGGCCCAGGTGTTCGGCGCAAGCTGCGTGCAGCGTGCGGCGCGATACGCCAAGCCGGGCGCAGACCTCCATCAGGTAGAGCGGGACGCTTCCGCTCTGATCGAGCAATTCATACAGCCTGCGCATGATGGTGGTGCTGTTGCGGCTTCCCAACCGTGCCACGGTTCGATTGCCTTCCCCCTCCAGACAGTCCACCACCGCGGCCAGCAGAGCGTGCTCCGCGGCTCTTACAATTTGCCGATGTGCGCCATGACTCCCGGCAGAAGGGACCAGTCGCATGACGCGGTGGTGGAGGGCGCGCAACCGGGTCATCGCTACCGGCGGTGGCCGGACGATGCAATTCCGCATGGTCGGATTGAAATGATCTGCAACCAGTGTGGTGCGGGCCGCTGTGTAGGTCTCCGGCGTCAGGGTCAGCGTCGCCCAAGAGCAGTTGGAAGAAGTTTGGAAAAAGTGCTCCTCGCCCGGCGCACCCAGAGCAAGCACATCGGAATCGAGGTCAGTACCGTCAGCCCTGATCGGCTGCGCCGTGCCGGTGTGGAACATGATGCTGCTGCGGGACCAGTGCAGCGCGGCGCGGGCCATCGCCGGCAGAGACTGCCAGCCGCACTGCAGGGTCAGGCGATGAAGTTCCACTTGGGACAGGATGGCTCGGAACTCTCCCCGCGCTGTCGCGATGATCTGGACCTCGGCGGGTCGAATGCGTTCCTGATATTGATATGGATCGGTAAAGCTGAGTGACGCACTTCCGGGCATTTGCAGCACGATCCCCTTTTATCGCGACGGCGTGGGCGCACCTGTCAGCTTTCGACAACTTGCACAAGCCCATCGCCAGGACGGTGCCGCGGGTTTCCTATTGCGCGATCGTTGCCAGGTCGTCGTACGGCGCCGTGTAGGGGAAGCCGGGAATGCGCCCCAAACCGGACTCGGCGACGCGCGGACCGGTGCCGTTCATGAATGCAAGCTGCCAGATCGGCGCGTAGATCGCATGCTCATACACGATCTGCTGCATCCGGTGCAGCAGCGATTCGCGGCGCTTGTAGTCGAGTTCCCTGGCCTGCTGCTGAAACAACGCTTCAAGGTCCGGATAGCTGCCGTAGGTGAACGTGCCGCCCTGCACCGCGTGGGTCTCCAGCCGCGTCGCCGCGTTGCCGAAGGCGGCGGGCCCTGCCTGCACAAGGTTCTTATAGGTCTTCTCGGCGAACGCCTTGATGTAGGCGGCGCGTTCCATCGGCCGCAACCTGGCGCGGATGCCAGCCTCGCCCAGGTTGTTCAGCACCGCCTCGCCGAGATTCGAATAGGACGAATCGCAGTTGTACAGACCCGCGTCGAAGCCGTTGGGAAAGCCCGCCTGCGCCAGCAGCCGGCGCGCCTCGCCGGGGTCATAGACCGGTGCCGGGGGCTGCCAGTAAAACTCGAATGTGTCGGGCACGAACGGATTGCCGGTGATGTGCGAAAAGCCGCGGGTCAGCGCGTCGTTGATGGTCTTGCGGTCGATCGCGAGATTGGCGGCGCGGCGGACCCGGACATCGTGCCAGGGCGAATTCGGATCCCACTGATCGACGAAGTAGAGGCAGAAGACGCCCTGGACGACCACCGGCTCCAGCTTCAGGCCCGGGGTGTGCAACAGCTCTTCGGCAAGCTCGCCGCGAATCGAATAGGCGATGTCGATCTCGCCGCGCCTGAGTGCCGCGAGCCGCGTGGCTTCCTCGGGAATCACCTTCATGACAATGCGTTTGACATGCGGCGGATGGCGCCAATACCGGTCGAACGCCTCCAGCACCAGTCCGACGCCGGGGGTGAATGAGACGAAGCGGTAGGGACCGGCGCCGACGGGTGCCTTCTTGAACCCTTCGTCGCCGACCTGAGCGATGTACTTGCGCGGCACGATCCAGGCAGCACCACTGACGCCGGCATAGAAGGTGAGGAAGTCGGGCCACGCCTCCTTCAGCCTGAAGCGGACATGCCGCGCATCCGGGGTCTCGACCGCCGCGACGCGCTGCTTCAGCAGGCTTTGGCTGGCGCCGCGATAGCGCTCGAACGAGAACCTGACATCGTCCGATGTCACCGGATCGCCGTTGTGGAACGTGGCACCGTCGCGCAGGATGAACTCGTGGGTGAGGCCGTCTTCCGAGGCCGCGTGTGATTCGGCCAGGCACGGCGCCTGGTTGTTGCCGGGCATCGCCTTGAGCAAGGCGTCGTGCAGCGCGTAGAGCAGCATATATGGCGTGATGATGCCGGCGGCCTCGCCGGGATCGAACCAGGCGGGGGCGAGCGAGACGTGTACGCCATAGGTCAACTGGCCTTGCGGTGCGGCGGTGGCGCCCGTGAATGCACCGGCGGCGGTGAGCGCGAACAACGATCGGCGCGTCAGCGATCCCGCGGTGCTGTCGAGAACCATTGCGCCCGGCCGCGATGCGGATGAGCCCATCGTCACCTCCCTGGAGCCCTCTCTCAAGCGGAGAGTTGCGGCCAGTGTAGAGGAGCTATGAGCTTGCGTCAGCTGATTTCAGCAGAAGGATTTAACACGGAGAAGGGCGAGAGCCACGGAGGGCCACGGAGATTGATTCGTGCTTCTTGCGGGCAATCGACCGTTCAGTCCGGCGATCGCGGGCTACACCTGACGCTCCACGATCAACTGCTTGATCGCGCCGATGGCCTTCGCCGGGTTCAGACCCTTCGGGCAGGTGTCGGTGCAGTTCATGATGGTGTGGCAGCGGTACAGCTTGAACGG